>JBHLRP010000025.1:19194-44212 GCA_048882485.1 Candidatus Thorarchaeota archaeon | reverse complement strand
TTGCCCACATAATTATCAAAGCTTCCTCCCTGCATAAGGGTCAAGAGAAATCTATGAATGTCATGCCAAGCAAAGCTACATGGGAAATTGTCAGGTTTGGCTGTCGGGCTCTCTGTTATGAATTCTTGACCATCTTCAAAGTCCCCACATTTACCCGTCTTTGTCTGCAGGTATTCTTCTGCAAGGTCTTTGTGGAAGGTTCGTTTCAGTACCGTAATCTTACATCTCACCATTTTGTTCACTCTATTAGCAAATCTCATCGGAATAGTAGCAAATGCTAGAAATGCTTTCAAAAACAGTATGTCCGTCGACCTTTTGTTAAGAGATACGGTTAGAGCAGGGATATTCATGCTGAGTGGCGGCTGAATTCAACAAGTGACATATACTAGCGGAGTAGGAGATACACGATTACTACAAGGAGGAGGAGAAGAGTCATCAAGACGCCAAAAACTGCCCTGCCTGTCTTGTTGACAGTCATTAGTTGTGCCCCCATAGAAATGGCTGCAAGGATCACCTGAACCACAAACCAAGCAATTATGAAAGGAGGCTGCATCTCTGGAGGAATTATATCGATGTTGGCGAGTATGAGGAGCAATATCATATTTCCAGCGAACGCGAGGCGTGTCGGTCCAGCAATTCTATAGAGCCAGTACTGCTTATCTCTGGTTCGAATGTAATGAATAAGGTCTTGAAATCTCGCTTTAATTCTCTCTAACACTTTTGTACCCATTAACACTAGGTCCGATGATTCTTGTCAGTTGCGGTCTGTTCTTTGGATAGGCATAGTGCTATTAGGCTGGGCTCGGATATAGATAGCGTCTAAGGGTCTGTAATGTGTGACGAAAATGGTTGAATCAGAAGAACCAGCCATCATTGAGAGAGGGGAACCTCCCAGAAGAATGTGTTATGACCTAATCTATGTTTACCTAATTCTCGGATTCATCCTCATATCGGTCCAAATGGTGGGAGACGTCCTCAGGGAGTATGCACTAATGCTCACTATTGGTATACTCATGTCCATGCTTCTATTCACCCTGTATTATGTGTGGATTAATCCACCAATTAGCGCTTCAGAGATTGACCTGGAAGGTAATCCTAGCGGGGTTTCTTCAAGAAACAGATGAGTCTGCCCTGAAGAAATAGGCGATTCTTCTACCCAGGTACCCATAGACTACGGCATAAACGCTCACCGTAGCTACTGTGAAGGCTAGAAAGGGCATCAAGCCTGTATAAGGTATCACCAGCACCTGCAGGATGAATGCTGGCACTCCAGCGATGATGAATGTCAAAAGCAGCACTATCCCGTGAACTATCAAGATAAGCCAGTTGTCATCACAGTCAATTCCCCAAAGTCGCAGAGCCAATCCCCCATTACTCCATCCTAATATCATGAAAAGCAGTCCTAATGCGAGAAAAAAGCCTACAACTGATCCAATACCAGCAAAAAAGAAGACCATTAAGCCAGACGCCATCCCCAAGAGGGAGACCAGAATCGAATAGCCCAAGCCATGCAAGAATAGCTTGACTACTAATCTTGGTGTATCAAGTTCTTTCTGGGGGAACTCCTGAACCCTCGCATTTCCCATCTCTATGCCTCCTACACTATGGGATTGAAGAGGAAATAAGGTTTGACTCTTGCGATTTTGGCATGGCTGATGCCTACAGACAAGTGGAGAATTGTCTAGCATAACATATATGCCCAGATGCGAATTATCATCTAGGCCCAGGGGCCAGGTCGTGGTGGAAGAGGCTTGAGATTCCAAATATCGGCATTCCTGCTCCTCACATGCATGTTCCTTGGGCTGGGAACATGTGGGAGTCCATCTACAAATGTAGAAGACGGACATGTAGAAGTAGTTGAGAGAGCCCTATCAGACCTGAATATCACCCTGTCTATTGAAGATGTTCTTGCCTACTCGACGTTTATTGGAGGTTCCGATGAAGACAGATCGTATCATCTCGCTCTTGATGATGCTGGCAACGTCTATGTCGGAGGTACGACCTTCTCCAGTGATTTCCCTGCGGTAGGCGGCTATGACGATTCGTGGAACGGCGGATATAGTGATTGTTTTGTGGTTAAGTTGGATTCCAATGGAACCATTGTCTATTCCACGTTCATCGGTGGCAATGATGATGATATGATTGGAGGAATTGGAGTGGACTCAAGCGGTTGCGTCTACATCGCTGGCTCAACTGCTTCGACCAACTTTCCAACTGTCAATGCTCTAGATGACACTATCCAACAGATGGATGCCTTTGTCTGCAAACTCAATGCGGCTGGCAACGATTTAGTCTATTCTACATTCCTTGGAGGCGCACTTGTTGATATGGGTGAGAATCTTGTGGTTTCTAGTGAGGGAGTGGTATGTGTTGTCGGACTAACCGAGTCATCTGACTTCCCTAGACAAAATGCAATAGATAATACCCATAATGGACTTGATGACTGCTTTGTGACTAAATTCACCCCAACTGGCTCTCTAGTCTATTCCACATATATTGGCGGCTCAGGATGGGCCCATGCGTATGGAGTCGACATGGACACAGCAGGCGCGGTCTATGTCACGGGATCAAGCGAATCATTGGATTTTCCTACTGTGAGCGGCCACGATGATTCGAATGGCGGCGATTGGGATACGATAGCTTTCAAGATTAGTCCGAACGGTGATTTCCTAGACTATTCCACGTACCTCGGCGGCTCAAGCTACGATGCAGGGTCTTCTATTACTGTAGATTCTGAGGGATGTGCATACATCACCGGCGAAACATCTTCGTATGACTATCCATTGTGGAATCCGTTTCAGGGCGAGATGGGAGGAATTGATGCCTTTTTGACCAAGCTTGGTCCAACTGGTGATTCCTTGGTTTTTTCAACCCACATAGGCGGCATCAATTATGACAGAGCCAGAGATGTTGCTGTTAATGAGTGGGGTGAGGCTATTGTAATAGGCGGCACACCATCATCAAACTTCCCAGTCCTTAATGCGTACGATGATACTTACAACGGTGTCTATGATGTGTTTGTAATCAAGTTTGATACCTTTGGCGATCCGCTCTTCTCAACGTTTTTTGGTGGGAGTGAGTCTGATGGCCCCGGTGGCATTTGTGTAGATGATAATGGATACATCTATGCTTCTGGATGGACCTTTTCCACAGACTTGCCAATTTTAAACGCCTCAGACGCCACCCATAACGGTAATGAAGATGCCTTTGTGTTCAAACTCATGGACCTCTCAGATTCGGATGATGACTTACTCCCAGACTGTATCGAAATTGCGATAGGTACGAATCCGCACCTATTCGACAGCGATTTTGATCTCATGCCTGATGGGTGGGAGTACCAATATGACCTAGATCCGCTGGCTGACGATGCAAATGGTGATGCTGACTCGGATGGGTTATCAAATCTCGATGAGTATCTGAATGGGTGCTCTCCGATCGATCAGGATTCTGATGATGATATGATGTCAGATGAATGGGAGGTAGAATATGGACTAGACCCTCTTGCCGATGATTCTCTCGAAGATGCAGATGGGGACTCTCTTACTAACATCGAAGAGTACAATCATGATACATCACCAAGGAACTCAGACACAGATGGCGATAGCATGCCCGATTCATGGGAGATTCAATACGGTCTAGATCCATTGTTCAACGACGCCATGGGGGACCGCGACAATGATCACCTATTGAACTACGAAGAATATCTTGCTGGCACGTCGCCAAACTTGGTGGATAGTGACGGGGATCATATCCCCGACGTGTGGGAAGTGAACAACGGATTCAATCCGAATGACCCGCGAGTTTCTAATGATGAGTTGATGTTGTACAGGCTGCCAGACTTTGCGCTGGGGGTAGTGGTCGGATTAGAGATTACCATAGTGCTTTTCCTTCTTGGACAACGACTAAACGATAGAAGACGGGAAAATTGATTCAGCAATGACGACTCTCGGCACTTTTACCCCCATCTAGCAGGTGATAGATCCCACTCCCTGAGGGCCCGGTTGAGCTCTCCAACATGATAGTTGGTATGCCTCAAGAGGTAGATGAGCTTGTCAAGTATGGAACTGAACCAATGAAAACCATCTGTTTCAAGAAGATTGGAATCAGAAGCTGATTTCAAGGTTTCAGCCCATTTTTGCTCAATCTCCTGCAGATAGGAGTTGACTAGTTCCTTGTTCAGTCTAGGCAAAACTTCGTTCTCTATGTCTTCAATATCATCCCAGACTATGCCAGCACGTGCACCCCATTGCATTGCATCAGGGTCACTGCCAAGATAGAACTGTGCTGTTTCGATGATATGGTAGGCAGTCTGTGAGAAATACCATTGACCCACTCCGTCATGCCATCTCTCATCAGGAACTTCCGTGATGGCGTTCTGCAGCATCTTCCATACTGACGTGTACTGGTTTACCAAAGCCCTCGCGATTGGCTCTATTTCCTCAGTCATTTGTCTTCCTCAGATTTCACACGAGGATCGGAAACGACTTGAATCGGATTGCTCTCAGAGTCCTCGAAGTTGAAGTAAGAAACCATATCGGGGATGTCCACAATTTCGTCTGAGTCAATGCTCTTACTCTTCAGATACTCCTTTGTGACCACGAGGTCATCTACTACAAGTGTGAGGGTTCCTGACCCTCTTGCAATCTCTCCTTCTGGCTTATAGTTTAGACCCAGTCGTGCACCGGTGATTGGTAAAGCAAACTCCATCCAACCAACCTCTTCCCCGCCGTCCCAAGTCTTCTCGAGGCCTAGAATGTCTTCATAGAATTTCCTGGCTCGATTGAAGTCCTTGACGTCATACTGGAAGTAGACTGATTCCTTACTGTACGGGATTGGATACTTGTCCGTCATTAGTTTCCTCTCAATATTTGTCTTAACATTTGTTAACTGTAAATCGAGATAAATCTTCTCTAAGGCGTGCAATAGTTGATATCCAACTGCTGCATACAGAAGTCTAGTACCGTCATCTACTGACGGAGGAGAGTGAAAGAGATTTCTAAGATTCCTGGAGCAATACTCTTTGTAATTGGACTGGCCATCTTTGTAGATGACCTCCATGACTTTATACCAGGCACAGAGTGGCTACATTGGATGCCGGATTTCCCCCCCATTATAATAGGTGGGTTTCATCTGCAGCATCTGTACATAGGCGCATTAATCATGCTGATTGGACTTATCGCTATGGCGCGCTCATCTGACTATTGAAGTCAGATATTATCTGAGTACACCTAGAATTAGGATTGGAAAGATGATTGTTGCATCACCAATGACTGTTTCAAATCGGGCTTCGGTCTGAACCTTCTGCCATGAAATCCCTTCGACCAGAGGCGCACCGCCAAGACTGCCGCCTTCAGGACGGTCGAGCGTGATTTGGACAGCCATATCGAGGCCACCCCGCAATATTGTCGAGCCCATGGTAAAGTGCTTTGTAAGACCGCCACCCAGCATAATTGCGCCTGTCTTTTTGGCGTTGGTCACAAGCTCTCCCAGAATTCGCAAGTCTTTCACAAAGTCAAGTGCAAAAGGTTTCGTGGTACTGTAAGTGTACATATGGAACCCCAGCATCGAGTCCATCAGTCCAGGGGAAAAGACAGGAACATTGTGTAGGGCCGCCTGTCGCACTATCGATGCGTCATCTTTCAGAGCGCCACCCAATTCCGACATGAACTCACTTGGAGCAAGACCTGTCATTTTCTCATCAGGAAGTGTTTCTAGGAATTCGTAGATTTCTTTCTCGAAGACTTCAAAGTCCTTCTCCTCTACGTAGAGATCTGCAATCCTGCCCATCCCTGCCTCTCTAAGTTCATGGTCATCCTTCTGAGGCGGAACGCGGTAATGTGCGCCTCCATATGCCTCAACGAGGTCATGAACGATGTTTGCGCCGCTTGTGACGATGGCATTGATATATCCACCCGCTACTAGATGACAGATTATTCCCCTTAGACCACCAGGGACCATTGGGCCGGAGAGTGATAGGAACTTGAAACAGTCAGATTCTTTGAACATGCGCGCAACAATTGATGCGGCTCTCCCAAGCCGCCCAGCTCCAAGGACGCCCACATCTCTCATGGATTCTAGAATGCTACGTAGAGTTATGTCATCTGCTGGGTCTATGTGACGTACAGGTCTCATGTCGGGCACAGACATCGAGAGTCTTAGGACCTGAGATAAGTCATTTGGATATAGGAGTTTAAGACGGGCTTTTGAATACAGGATGATATGAGGGAGCTAGGAAAGCGCGACTGTACTCCGATACAAGGCGCGCAACCGAAAACCTCAGGACGGTTCAAGACCGTTCAACGGAAGCTCCTACTCTCCACAAAGGATTGCGTATCGAATCTTGGAGAGTCCGCGGTTGTTCACCGTAGCCAGATGGTTCTTCTCAGCTTTGGTGACAAATCTGAGATGGGTGATAATGATCCCACCGTGGCAAGAACTGTGGAAAGACTTTCTGTAAATGGATATGATACAGCCAATATTCAACAGAAGAAGGAAGCCAGGATTGCAGGAGGGCTATTAGTCCTATGATTGTAGACAAAGCTTGTGTTAGTTTTGGATTAGAAAATAATCCAAAAAGCGGCGACGTTGGACATGAGAAGGGTGGAACACAGAGGTTTACACTGAATCAACAGGTCAGAAGTCATTCGTAAGATGAAGAATAAGACGCGAGCCCAGGTTGTATTCCGGGAGGGCCACACCCGGACCCGCGTATACCCAAAACGAATCGAGTATGATTGATACTGAGCTAGACAGCATTAGTCCTTTCTGTAGAGAGATATGCGCTTCCGGATACGTGTTGGGTCTGGAGAGGGGACCGAAAGTAATTTGGCAGGCGCACTTCAATAGCTTTTAAACAACGCAGTGAATATGTGTAGCTATGCAGACACTTGTCAACCTCTATTCCTTCACCATTGTGATAGACGCTCTATTCTTGCAGGGAATTCTCATCTATCTTGTGAGAGGTGGAAGGAATGCATATCTAAACTCTGTCATGAACTTCCGAAAACCGAAATCTTCTCTCGCCAGATACTATGCGTGGAGAATCAAGAACCTTCTAAACATCGTCATTGAGGGAATCGTCTTTGAGATAATCCTAGTTGGATCAATAGTAGCAATTCTCTACCCGAGAGGAGGCGTTGAATTGGTCTTTGATCTGTTGGCCATTACACTCTTTGTTGTTGTGTTGTCAGCTCTCAGCTCGGTTCAAATGATTATGCGCGTCAGAGAGGTTCTGAAGAAGGAAAAGGTCATTCTGAAGAAAATTGATGACTCAGTTGACAAGATTAGTATTGTAAGGCAGATGGTGGAAGAGCTATATCAGGCTGGAGCATATGCTGATGGGCAGATTTGGTTTGCACTATTCAAAATCGCCCAACAACAGGATGTTATTGGTTGGTCGGTGCGTGATGTTCTGATGGAGAAGAGTAAATCAATTGCAGAACGTATCGATTCACATATGTCTGAGATTGGCAGGAAACCAGATTCCGATAAGGGCCCTGGGATAGTGTGACCTAACTGTTCCCATGACACAACTCTTATATTCCATCTCCAGGGCGTCAACGAGAACTCCTCAGGAGGAACTCCACTTGTCTAAGAAAGAAGTCAAGAAGGGTCTACAAGGTATTGTCACAAGCTATAGAAGAGGCAAGCACCTTCAGCATCCCAATCAAGTGCTCTTGCTATTCGACGCCATCAAGACTCGTACCGAAGCTGCAGCACTTGTGGGTCGGAGAGTGAAATGGACTTCAGAAACCGGAAGGGAGTTTTTGGGGAGTGTTCTGGGACCTCATGGAAATAGTGGCGTTGTGCGTGCCAAATTCCGCACAAACCTGCCCGGACAGGCTATAGGAACTCCAGTTGTTCTTCAGTAGAACATGTACCAACTTTTATCAATCAATCATCGAATGCAGACTAGGCTCCGATGATGCAATTGGCTATCTGAGGGCAGAGATGCCCAG
Source organism: Candidatus Thorarchaeota archaeon (assembly GCA_048882485.1). Lineage (GTDB taxonomy): Archaea > Asgardarchaeota > Thorarchaeia > Thorarchaeales > Thorarchaeaceae > SMTZ1-83. The sequence continues at coordinate 36,254 of JBHLRP010000025.1, read as the reverse complement.
CGACGAGTCATAGTTAGACTGAGGAGCCACTATTCTAGTCCACAGTGAATTCCTGGATGGCGAACCTTGTGATTGAGTGGCTTATTTACTATGCTGCATATTTACTGGCTGGTCTGACTCTAAAGATAGGTGATGACCTTCTTGATGAACTGAATCGACCAACTGGTGCAGTTGTGCCACTGGCGCTCTCAGGAGTGCTATTTGGACAAATTATGACACTGTCTGAATGGGATCTGGTTCTTCTGGGTGCAATCGTCCTTGGAGTTCTCCTGTCTGGGAAGGTAAACAAGCCTCAGTTTCTAGTTGGTTTCATCATGATAGGTGCATTGCTCTTGTTGGGTGGTATACCTGTAATATCCAATGGGTTTACACTCTTTGCTCTCCTGCTCATCTTACTTCTGGCAGCAATAGTAGACGAACGTGGGAATGACTGGGCAGATAGTGGTAAGAAACAATGGATGTCGTACTTTTTCTATTATAGATTCACTTTGAAGGTGGCAGTAGTCTTCTTGTCAATCATATGGCCTAGTTTCTTTGCCGCAGCTGTCGGGCTCTGGTTTTTTGACCTGGGGTATGAGCTTGCGGGATTCGTTATCAGCAGATGGACTACCTGATTATTTCATAAGCGAGACTGCAACACACATCCCTAAATACCGGCTTTAGACCGAGCGACTTTGCGTAGTCGACACCTTCTTGGCTAATGTAAGCGATTCCGTTGACTCCACTTTGAAGCGCATACCTGTCTGTGTCTATCTTGTGTTGCCCTATTGGTCTTGCACATCCGAGTAAGACTGGTGTTTCTTTCATTGCCAGCCGAGCGACGGTGAGAACTTTGCCTATTGATTCCGCAGAAGGTGGCATAGCAGAAGCCATTGGAGTCTTCCGCAATGGGCTTAGAGCGATAATCACCACTCCGGCCGGGTTGGTGCGAGATATCATGTCTAGAGCCTCCATCTCGCCTCCAAGTGAACCGTAATCAAGTCCCACTAAGACATGTGGAACAGTTGGAATGCCTGCTGCATATAGCAATTCGAGTGATTGCTCCATGCGCTCGGGGCCATCTTCCAAGTGATAGACCCTCTCTGAGACCTCTCTGCTTCCGATTATGTCCAGCATTGCAGCATCGATTGATGCTTCCTTCAACAATTGAACAGTCTTGTCATCGACAAGGCCAGTATGGACAACGACTTTGAGACCTAGTTCCAAGGTGGCTGTCTTAATTGCTTCTCCAAACTGAGAGAGCGGAACGTGGCCCTTTGAGTCAGACCCTCCACTGATCAATACTCCCTCTGCTCCACGCATTCTGACCTCGTTGCATACCTGAACGAGTTGATCAGGAGTCATTGCAGGTTCCATTCCTTTGAGAAGACGGCCTTCACAATGATCACACTGAAGAGAACAGGATGTGCCTGTGACACTAATAGAGATGAAATTGTGGCGGCTGACCTGTTGATGGTCATCTATCTTGTAGGGATAGGCAGTGGGACTGTAGCATAGTAATTCAGCTCCAAACACCTCAAATCGACTCTCATAGGCCTCTCTCATTTGGTTTTCAAAATCAGCACTTGAGGAATCCATGATAGCCTGACCATCAGTAAGTATGTCAAATCCCAAGATCGTGCCTCATAGTCTGCTTATAGCGCGCTGCTATTAGAATTGTGTTATGGAATCGGGTGTGGAGGCAAGTTCAAAAAGACAGTTCCTGCCTCAAATGATAAATAAGACCGACATGCCAGCAAATGCAGAGAGGTCTGAAGAAGGATGAAAGCAGCCAAGAAGATATTCAAAGCGGCTCTAGATGAGGGAAGGACCTTTGTTCTTGAGCATGAGGCCAAGGACATAATGAAGGAATATGGAATCCCAATCCCTGCCTATGACACAGCTGCTACAGCTGACGAAGCAGTAGAGAAATCAAAGAAAATCGGGTTTCCGGTTGTTTTGAAGATACTTTCTAAGGACGTTCTCCACAAGTCAGATGCAGGTGGTGTCAAGGTCAATCTCAAGAACGAGGACGAGGTCCGTCAAGCATTTGAAGAAATAATGGAGAATGCCAAGAAATTCGGGAAAGAGAAGGGGATAGAGGTTGATCTCAGTAAAGGAGTGTTCATCTCAGACTTCGCAGATATGGGGACGGAAGTCATTGTGGGGGTCACACGTGACCCGCAATTCGGTCATGCCATCATGTTTGGTCTTGGAGGAATTTTTGTCGAGGTCCTTAAGGATGTTTCATTTCGGCTCATTCCCCTCACAGAAATTGACGCTCGAGAAATGATATCAGAGATCAAAGCCGCTAAGATACTGGAGGGTATCCGAGGACAAGCTCCTAGAGACGTGGATGCCTTGGTCGAGGTGATTATGGCGGTTTCAAAGATGATAGATGAGAACCAAGAAATCAATGAACTTGATTGCAATCCAACCTTTGTTTATGATAAAGGAAAAGGCGCACTTGTTGTGGATGCCCGTATCCTCATCGATAATCCCAATAAAGGAGATTCTACTAGCCACTGAACAGTCTATTGAGTAGAATGAGACCTCTCTTCAAATCCTGATCTTGAAGAGGCTCTGTCGGTTCCGTCTTGGTTGCCGCAGCAACCAAGAGTAACAAAGCTATAATCCGCGGAACCATTCTAGCATATTGAAGCACGTAGTCCCTGTTACCAGCCGAGTCTACAAGCAATCCCTCTATTCTTCTTGTTAGAAGAGATAGCTTCTCTTCAAAACCTTCTCCTGGTTGTAGGCTCTTGAACAACGCTACAACTTCGTCTTCGTCCTGGAGCAGCCTTGCAGGTACATCAAGCGTTTCAAGGAGGCCCATAGCTCCGACAATAATTGAGTCATAGTCTTCTTTCTCAATCCTAGTCAACTCAAGTTTCATCGCCTGTATTTGCCCTAGGATGCGCAAAGAGTTGGTGAGAATGTTTCTTGATGCACCAGAAGTTGAAGTAGCCACTTTTGTAAGATATTCGCCATGCAGACGTTCCAAGCTTGCAGCGAGTGAGGAGTCGAGTTTTCGTTCAAACCCAGGGGAGAAACCAATCACTGCAATCTTAGGGAGGTTAGGATCCGTGGCAATCTGACGCACTGCAGTGAGTGCCTTGAAATCGTTGAGGGACATGTAGAAGAGAAGAATCCGAACAATGTCATATGCAGTTTCAAAATCTTCTTCCGTTGTGATGTTCCGTCCCTGCCCTTTGCAGGAAAAGCCACAAAGGAGCAGCCAAGTCGATACTAGATGTTCAGCCAGTGCTGCACGAGTATTATCGTCGCCTAATTCATGTTCCTCTAGAAAGCGAACGAGACGGTTTCTTGCACCAGTAACACGACCGAGAGTTTCACCTCCCATCTGAATTAGGGGAATCGATTTTATGAATTCTCGAGGGTCGCGGGATGGAAGCCTCAAGACAAGTCCGGGATCCTCTCTTGTCATTGTCCACCATTTAGAAGTGGATGTGAAATAATCCAGCAAATCTATGGCGATCGTTAGGTCGGAGAGAGTCGTTGTTTCACGGTTATCAAGGAATGCGTAGTGTCTACTCCAGAATTCTACGAACCTTCTGAGATGAAAAGAGAGCTTCTGGCCAACCAGCATGTGGTCCTTATAACGTCCAACTACAGAATCGATATGTGAAACGCTATCTACCAAGAGCTTTGTCTTAATCAGACCTTGGTAGACATCAATTGGCTTTCGTGCCAAGGATATAGTCTCCTCCGTTCAATCGAAGAGCCGTTGGAGCAATATAAAGCGCTGTGTCACCAAATTGCAGATATCTCATGAACCAAAGCGACGAGCCCTTCGTTCATATGATCTAAGTGCTCTCCAGATATCAATCCGCCTAACAGCAGGCCAGTACATCTGTGCGAAATATAGCTCTGAATAGGCAGACTGCCAGAGAAGGAAGCCTGACAGGCGTTCTTCACCTGATGTTCTAATTATCAGGTCGGGATCAGGAATGCCGTTGGTATAGAGGTGTTTCTCAATCAATTCTTCATCGACTTTGGAGGGATCTAGACTGCCTGACTGAATCTTCTCTCCAATCGCCTGTACTGCATCCACAAGTTCTGCTCTACCTGAATAGCCAATGGCAACATTCAGGATGTGATCATTGTAGTCCCGAGTTTCCTCTTCGGCCTGTGCTATGGCCAGTTGGACCTCGTCTGGCAAGAGGTCTACTCTTCCAATAGCTTGGATACGAACCCTATGTTTGTGTACATCCGGATTGCCCACTACCTCGCTGAACTTGTCTTTGGCAATGGCCATTATCTCATCGACTTCATCTTGCTTTCGCTGGAAGTTTTCTACCGAGAAGGCATAGAGAGTGCAGACTTTGACTCCAGCCTCCCAGAGAATTTTCAAGACCTCCATGACCTTCTGAGCACCTTTCTGGTGTCCGAACCAAGGGACCTCAAGTCCATGTTGACGTGCATAGCGTCTATTTCCGTCCAGAATTATCCCAACATGACGGGGCGCCTTGTCTTTGTGTAACTGCCTATGTAGAAAGTATTCATAGAGTCTGTACACGGGGCCTGTCAGGTTCACTCAGTTGCACGTCCTATTTCACTATGAATCTAAGTGCATCCCCTAAAAGGCTTGATGTTGGGTCAGTGTGTGTACTATGACTAGATCATCCCAGAAACTTTCTCTGCTGCACGTTTCATCTCAAGGAAGACCATTCCTAGCTTGGCACTAGCGGTAGTAGACACCGTGAGACAGGCGTTCATTCCAGCCTGAATAACAAGAAGCCAGCCTTCGATACCTTTGATATTGACCTGCTCTAGATTGCCCTTTCCAAGTTCAATTGCGGCTTTCTCGCCAAGAGTCAGCATAGCCGCAGTCATCGCAGCAACCTTTGCCTCATCAACATCCGTTGGCAAAGCTGACACAATCGGAAGTCCTTCTACGCTGACTATTGCGCACGCCTCAATCTCAGGTATACTCCCCTGAAGTTCATTAAGAACGCCTTCCAAAGTGTCTCCGCGGGTCTCTGACATTCGCCTCACCTAGTCAATCATTTGTACATTCTTTTGAGGATTACTTCCCTCGCTATTGCCTGAAACGCCCTCTTAACTCCTACGCCTTGGACAGCAATCGTTTCGTAGATGGGGACATTGCCTCCAAGACCGAGAAGGTCTAGCATCTCATCTCGAGACATTCTATTAGGTAGGTCTCGCTTGTTTAGCATGACTACAATTGGTATCTCGCGCCCCAGAGCATCTCCTAAGAAAAGCTTGAGTTCCTCAAAGCTCTCCGTGTTCTCATCTCTCTGATCTGGGGAAGAGTCAGCAACAAACAGTATGCCATCAGTGCCCTGGAGCACTACTTTTCTTTGGTGCCTGTGCCGCTTCTGACCAGCGACGGTGAACACATCAAAGAGCACTCGGCCTCCAGCACTCATTGGAACATAGTCAAAGAACAGAGTGCGGTTGGTTTCATCCTCGATTGCAGTGAACTCTCCTTTCTGGAGGCCCTCAACTTTTCCGTAGAGCCAACGAAGTGCAGTTGTTTTACCTCCGAGTGATGGTCCGTAGAAGACCAACTTGAGATGTATGCGGCCTTTGTCGTCTTTACGTATCGCTGTTCACCTCGCTGCGTCACTGCCTGTGCTGGTTTTGGCCTCAAATAGAGGCCCTGCTCGGGGGGCTGATAAGCCCAAAAGTGTGGTCTCATAAAAGGGTTTGTGGCACAATTGGGACTGTAGAGCGTACAAGGTCAACCGCCTCGCAGCGGTCAGACCCTCTCAAGCTCTGCGAGGGCGGACTTTAGGTCCTCCTCATCCAGCTCCTTGTCCTTGCCGCTGGGAGCTAATGGCTCCACTGCTAGGAACTTGTCAAGCTCGTCTGCGAGCTGTACACCCTGCTTCTTCATGACAAGGCGTATCATGCCTATGTTGACATCGGCATCAGACACAACGCACAGCACACCCTTCCCGCACGCAGATGCGAATATCTTGCCCTCGCTAAACTCGCTCGTTACGATCTCAAGCTCGCCAATCTGCAGATTTTTCCCTTGTTCCTCTGAGGCACAAAAGACCGCGGACGCAATTGCGCCGATACTGTCGACGTCCACTGGATAATATGACAGCTTGCTCACGTTAGCAATGGTCAGACCTGTCTTATCTACAAGGATGACCTTGCGGATTCCCTTCTCTTGACGGATGATGTCCGTGAGGATTCTGTCGAACGCTTTCGGATCGCTCATGGATATAGCCCCATATACTAGTTCTTCTTGAGGACCACTAATATTAGGCCCTCTTTTTCATCGGGTGCGATGTTTATTTGACCTTGTGTTGTGTCCAAGGTTAGGAAGGACAATGATCCCTCACGTAGGAGGCGCACCGTGTCCAGTGCCTTTCCTACAAGAGAGGTGATGATTGCAGCGACATTTTCGGTTGTGTCTGCATCCAAGTCACTGCTCAGAGGAAGACCTTCCATGGTGGTGACCACAACCCCACGGACTCCGTCTTGGGCCTTGAGCTGTTGAAGGATGCTTTTTAGTCGCTCTTGACTTATCAAAGTAGAATCTCCGCTGCTATCAATTGTCCATTTGACAAATCCTAACGCCGCAGTTGGGTATTTAGCAGTTATGATGACATTATTATGATAAGAGAGCCCGTTTGCGCATTTTGAAACTTTGGTCAATCAGACACATATGATAGAAAAAAAGAGGTTTGAGCGACGCTGCGTGCTGCAACGCCACTCTGTCATCGTCTATTCTTCGTCGTCCTCGAACATTCTCTTGGAGCTGCGCTTCATTTGAGCAAGGTTCTCGACCGCGGTCATGTCAGCGGCTGCAGATGGTGCAGCACCTCCGGCAGGAGCCTCCATCATTCGTGCCTCCTGACGTTCAAGCTCTTCTTCCTCACTCTCAAGGACATCATCCGCCTTATCGAGCATCGCCTTGACTGGCTTGGGTGCGGCCTTAGCACGAGCCTTCATAGCGGTCCTGAATGAGGCAAGTCTCTCCTTGCCCTTCTTGCGGTCCCCTCTTACTGCATCCTCACCAGCTTTCTGAGTGACAAAGGTAGCGCCTACAGTTGGGTCGAGAGTCTTCATGATCTCATCTTCTTTCTCAGAGACCTTGAGCTTGGTTGTCACTGCACGGACCCTCCTCGCGCCCTCATTGTCGGTGTAGGAAACCTGTACCTGAATCGGGACTTCTTCACCCTTGATCTTCTTCTCAGGCTCTACCTCGAAGTATAGCTCATGGTCCTCACCAACAACTCCAATCTTTCCGCCGCCTTTCTTCTTGAGCTCATCAAGAACTGCACGGGATGCTCCTGATGCATCTTTGAGCTTGACACCCTCAGGTGTGATGAGTTTGACCTCAACGTCACGGCCTAGAAGGGTTGCTCCTGCAAGCTCTGAGAGGCTTCTATCCAGTTCATTGGGAGTCACATAGTACATAGTGCCCCCGGTAGCCTCAGGCAGCAGGCCCAGTGTCTTGAGCTCCATGGCTCCACCTGACGCGATGCCTACGACATCGAAGGCGGCTCCAATCTTTCTGAACTCATCACCAAGGTCCTCGTAGTATTTGTTCGCAGGTGTGACCTGGTATCCCTCAAGGGCGCCAATTCCCTCGTTTGCAAGTCCATCAGTAAGAAGGACAATTCGACCAACATCTCGGTGTTTGGCTATGGTGTAGGCCATTCCCACAGCTGGTCCCAGCGCAGTTCCGCCTTGGTCTCGCAGAGCTGCGACGTGATTCTTCAGGTCTGATGACTTGTCACCGACCTTGACCATCTTGATTTTGTCCAACAAGCGTTTTGTCGAGTCCATGATTGAGTCCAGACTTTGGAAGGACTCTCTTGGGAGTTCGATGGGCTCTCCGGTCTCCAGATTCCTGCAGATTACAGAGCTCTCAAACTCAATCAGACCAAACATTGTGTCTGGAGTGTTGGCTGCCAGACTGTCAATTGATGTGTTTAGACTGCGCTTCACTGCAGCCAGGTTCTCACCAGCCATGGATCCAGAAACGTCTATCAACGCCAAGAAAGACCGGCCGCCTGTTGAGATTGTATCAGTACCGGTCTCTATTTCTTGTGGTGGCTTCACAACGAAGTCTGTATCGTCGCCTGCGACGACTATCTCCCCTTCAATAACATTCAGTGTACCACAGAAGGGACAGACAAAGTGCTTTCCGACCTTGTCATCCTCTAGTATCTGATCTACACTGAGAAGGAAGCCATTGCATTTATGGCAAGCAATTGGCTTGCCAACAATCTTGGTAACGTCTCGTGCCAAGTCTCCAAATTCGACTCGCAAGACGTATGGGAGGTCTTTCAGTACATCTTTTGATGAAGGAAAGGCCTCCGAAGTAGTTCTCAGCATAGGCATAAAATCGACTCCAAAAGTCTTGGGACTAGGTTCACATTTACGTATTTAACCTAAGCTATGAAAATCATGCACCAATCCTCAATTCCGGTGGTTTGAATCTGATTAGTACCTCTCGATTCTTCTGGACACCAACACGTAGACGGCACCTGTGACAATAATACTCAGGAAAAGAGTATAGACCATTTGTTGCATCCATAGAGGGTGCATGTTTGTCACGATGACCCCTCCCGGTATGAAGAACAGGATTTCGATTATCAACAGATACTTCATGAAATCACGAATCTCAACCTCGTCCATGTCAAAGATATTTCCCTCGCATCCTCATCTATTTTTCTCCAGAAAGGAGTCGAATGAAATACTCCCATTTATAGGAGAAACGGTTTTTAGAAGAACAGCACCAAATCAAAGAGGCAGTGCCCACGGAGAGTATGTCAAAGTGGATGAAGAAAAGGTAAAACAAGTGATTGCCGATACAATGGCGGCCAATGAGAACCTAGAGGGCATAGTGGTATGCGATGCCAAGGGGAAGGTGATTTTTGGTCATACTATCAGTGGGGGCATCAAACATTCGGATGTCGCAAACCTCGCAGTCAAGATTGCTGGAAACTCCTCGCAACTATCCAGCGGTCTCGACAAGGGAGGGTTGAAAGAGGTATCAGTCGCGGCCGACAATGGCTACATTGTGATTCTAGGCGACGTAAAGGTTGTTCTTGCTGGAATTGCGGGAGAAGGAGCTCGCGAGTCCATGGGACTGCTTAGAATGGCTCTCAAACGAGCTTTGATGGCAATGGTCAGCTGACTTTCTGTATTCAAAATGCTACAGAGTTACCTTTTTTTGGACTTTTTTGGCTAGTCGAAGATGCACAGGCACACCTGAATAAGGCAAAGGTATTACCCAGGTAGTACCAATCATATTTAGGGCTGTGTAATATCAAGGCTGTACAACAGACATGCCTATCACATGACAATCGTCTAGAGCCGGGAAGGGAGCGTCTTGGTCCACATAGAGAAGCTAGTATGCAAGGGCTTCAAGTCATTTGGACGAGACACAGTCACCATCAGACTCAACGAGGGCTTCACGTGTATTGTTGGACCAAATGGATCAGGTAAGTCAAACGTCATCGATGCGGTATTGTTTGTTCTTGGTCAGCTGAGTGCAAAGACACTTCGTGCAAACGTCTTCTCGGACCTTCTGTATTCGCCACCAAAACCGGATATGCCTCCAAAAGCCAAGTCTGCCACCGTAGAGCTTCATTTTGATAACAGAGATAGAAAGTTACAGATAGACTCAGACAAAGTTATGATTGAGAGAGAGCTGGATGATTCCGGCAAATCTACTTGCCGAATCAATGGCAAAGTTGTAACAAGAACGCAGGTCATAGAGGTCCTAGGGGCAATTGGTGTCGATCCCAACGGATACAATCTGGTTCTACAAGGAGAGATTGCACAGATTGTGAAAGTAAGCCCCACAGATAGACGTAAGCTAGTAGAAGAGATTGCAGGAATATCTGCATACGATGAACAGAAGGAACGCGCGCTCAAGAGGCTCGCAGAGAGTGAAACCAATCTCGGAAAAGTCGAGATGCAGCTTCAGGAACGAAGGCGCCAGCTGGAAAAGCTTGAGGAGGAAATGACGGACGCCCGCAGACATCAGAGTCTTCACAAGCAAATAGAACAGGTCAGAATCGACAGCATAGCTTGGCGGACTATCAAAGGAAAGAGCAGGATTGAAACTATCCAAGAGACTCTGGCCGAAAGAGCAGAAGAGGCGGAGAATCTCTCTAGGGAACTCGTTGAAGTTGAACAAGGCATTAGTGACACAGACCTTGAGATCGAGAACATTGATGGAGAAATTGACCAAATAACAGGTGGAGACTCTGCCAGAATCTCAGAGCAATACGGAGTTGTTTCAGCTGCTTTAGACCATGCAAGAGCAGATCTTGAACGTGTGCAGGGCGAATACAACACGAAGATGGAAGAACGAAATTCTGTTGAGGTTGAGATTCAATCAATTCAAGACCAAGTGAGTGGTTCAGAGGCACTCATCAAGGAGAAGGATCAAGAGCTTGCTAGATTGGATGATGAGATACTGAGCTGTACAAACAAGATTAGCGGATTGGAGGATCGAATAGAGAAGGAACAGGCAACATCATTTGAAATCACCCTAAGGCTGCAGGATCTCAACAATCAGATGAGAGCGCTTGATGAAGGTGTGTCTGAGGTTCGTTCAGCCATAAAGACCGATAGCAAAGAGCTTGGAATGACCTATGAGGAGCTTCGCGATTCGACAGAGATGCTGGAAAAGACGGAAGAGGAGCTGTCAGACCTCCGCAGAGTGATACCTGAAAGACGCGAAACCCTCAAGCAAGCTGAAGAGAGTGAAGAGAATAAGAGAACTGAAGTCGTGAGAATTGAGAACAATCTCAAGAATGTCGGAGCGCAGGTTCGAGAATCAGCCCAGATAGTCGAGAAGACAAAAGAGGAACTGATTCGCGTCCAGGCGCGACAGGATGCCTTGAAAGAGGCTGAAGAAGCATTCCTAAAGCGACAACGTGCAATCCGTCGAATTCTCGAACTCCGTGACTCAAAGACTATAGAAGGCATCCATGGAACAGTAGCTGAGCTGGGTACAATCGACTCTGAGTATGCCTCAGCCATGGAAATCGCTGGAGGGAGCAGGCTCACTCATATTGTGGTAGAGGATGACAATGTGGCCACTAAATGTGTTAACATACTTAAGATTGAGAAGGTCGGTAGAGCTTCATTCATCCCCCTTAATAGAATTAGCACCAAAAAGCCAGGGAAAGTCCCTCATGACAGAGGAGTCATAGGTCTGGCGATTGACCTTGTAAAATTCGATGAAAAAATGCGACCAGCCTTCGAGTTTGTTTTCCAGGACACATTAGTCACGGAGGACTTTGAAACCGCAAAGGTAATGGGATTCAAGGGGCGTAGAGCAGTATCACTAGAGGGCGATCTGGTTGAACGATCAGGTCTGATTACTGGCGGTCACTATTACAAACCTGCAACCGGTCTCTCCCTTCAATTGGAAGACACCAGTCCAGAGATAGCCAAACGTCTCAAGGGACTGAGTGAAATATTGGCGGAGTTACGCAGTAAGCAGGATAGCCTTCAAAAGGAAAAGAGCAAGCTGGACCTAGAGATTCAAGACCTCTCGAAGAACAACTATAGAGCGAAGCTCGATCTAGAAGGACTTGAAGAACGATTGGAAGAGAAGGAGAATAGGACTGCCCTTCTCAAGGAAAGGATTGAGAAGGCACAAGTTACAATCAAGGAACTCGAAACTCAGATTTCAGAGCTTCAGGAGAGAAACTCTGAACTGTCAGAGCACAGAGAGAGGGTCAGAGAACAAAGAGATGAGGCCAATGAAACCTTAGCTACATCCGACACCGCTAAACTAACGCAGTATCTAAAAGATCTCAAAGAGGTTCTCAATCACCACAACCAGGAACGCGAGGTTCTAACAAGCGAAATAACTGGTCTGAAAGTAGCACTGGATGAACGTCTCAAGCCAAAGCTCACCGAGTTAGATGTGCGCCTGAAGACAGTACAGAAGGGTATTCCAGACCTAGAGAACCGAGTAGATGCGTTACAATCTGATGTGAAGGGGAAAGAACAGGACTTCGAGAAGCTGAAGGCCGAACGTGAGAAAATAGACGAAGCGGTGAAAGACAAACGAGTTCGCCAGCTTGAGTTGAAAGAACATCTCCGAAACCTCAGATTCCGTCATGAGGAGATTCGAGAGGAACAGACTGCGAATGAGAAGGCAGTCTATAGGCTTCAGACTGAGCAATCAAGACTTGAAAGCGACTTAGTTGGACTCATAGCTGAACTGAATGAACTAGCGGATGCCAGTGAAGAGATGGCTAAGAAGGCGAAAGAGCCGGAGCTGACTTACAAGGAGATTGATGCCTTCGACGACAAGATAAAGGAATTCGAGAGAGAGCTCGATGTGCTAGGACCTGTCAACTTGAAGGCTCTCACAGATTATGATATCGAGAAAGACCAATACGAGGAGATTGTTGACAAGAAGACTCGACTTGAAGAGGAGCACAAGGAGATTCTTGCCTTTATGGAAGAGATTGAAGCTGAGAAGACCAGAAAATTCCTCCAGGTCTACAATGACATTGCAGACAACTTCGCAAAGGTCTTTGCCAAGCTCTCGCCTGGTGGTGAGGCGACACTCATGCTTGAAAATCCAGAACATCCACTTATGGGCGGCATCACCGTTAGATCCAAGCCGAGAGGAAAAGAATTGGTGACCCTAGATGCCATGAGTGGTGGCGAGAAGACGATCACAGGTCTTGCGCTCATATTCGCAATCCAGATGTACAATCCAGCAAGCTTCTATGTGTTCGATGAGATTGATGCTGCATTAGATGATGTCAATGCCCATAATGTAGCTCTTCTTATCGCAGAGATGGCGAAATCATCTCAGTTCATTGTTGTATCTTTGAGAACGACGACAGTTAGGAAAGCAGACCTCCTAGTTGGCGTGTCAAATCAGGATGGCATTTCAAGAATCGTAAAGCTCGACTTAGAGGAGGTGGCGGAAGTAGCATGAGTGAGGAAGAGGACTCACCATTCTGGGCGTCTCCACCTTATATTCTCCTCACTGATGTACTTCAACTGGATAAAATCAAACCATGGAATGTTGATGTCGGTAAGCTAGTTGCAGGGTTCATTCGCGAGATGAAGCGACTAGGAGACATTGACTTCAGAATCTCAGGAAGTGCGTTGTATTCGGCATCTGTCATCTTCATGAGGAAAACTCGTGAACTCGTTGAGCTTGGGATTCTTCCTCCGGATAGAGATGCAGATGATGAAGAACTCGTCATTCCTTTGATTCGGCCTCCATTTAGAGTGAGCAATCAGCGAGTCACTCTTCAAGAACTGCTTATAGCGATGGACAGAATGCTGAGTAAAGGTCCCCGTCAGCGCGCTATTCCGAGAAAGAAAAGATATCGACCCAGCATAGAGCCAATGGACTTCAAAATGGAAACCACACGGGCAGACGTTGAGGAGAACATAACTGAAGTCTATGACGACCTCTTGAAAATAATGGAGATTGGCGAAACTGCGAAATTTGTTGATATTCTTATGAACAATACGCGAAGGGAGATTGTCCGCGTCTTCTTTGCCCTGCTTCACCTCTATGGAAGAGCGTTTATTGACATCTGGATGGATGAAGACGAAATCATCTGGGTAAAGATGCTTCCTCCCCCACCGCCGTCTGAGGATGATGATGAGATACACCCATCTATTGAAACGAAGTGAGTTCTATGGATGATGACAAGGTGAAACTGGAGGCTGCCCTCTATGTAGCAGGAAGGCCCATTTCAATAGAGGAGCTGGCTGCGGTCTTAGGAAAAGCCGAGTCCTCTACAAAACGAGTGTTGGAAGAGATTGGTCATATGTACAACAAACGAAAGGGAGCACTTGAGGTTGTGGAGCTTCCCCGAGAGCGATGGGTGATGCAACTCAGGCCTGAATTGACTCCCCATGTCGCGAAGCTCATCCCAGGCGGACTTCTATCATTCGCCACGCTTCAAACACTGGTTTATGTGGCCCTAAAGCAGCCCATCCTACAATCAGAGCTTGTGGCTGAGAGGGGGACTCACTGCTATGACCACATCAAAGAACTGATTGAGAAGAAGTTCATTGAGGCGGTCCCTGAGGGAAGGAGTAAATTGCTGAAGACTACGACCCTCTTTGCTGATTATTTTGGTCTCGACCATGATAGAATCAGGCTTAAGGCACAGCTTCGCCATCAAATGAAAAAGATTCTACAGGATCAGCAGGAAATCGAAGCCAGAGCAGACTTGGGAATCTAGTATGGAGAGAGACATCTAGCACACCCGCGGTATTGGCTCTCCGTAGGGAACCTGCACTATCTTTCTCCCACCAATTTCTGTCTTCATGACAACTCGAGGACTGCCCTCATTCACCTTTCCTATTACACGACAGTCCATTGTTGTTTCATGCGTTCTCAAAGCTCGCAAGATATCATCTGTCTTTGAAGAGTCAACCGTCATGACCGCAGTGCCTTCGCAACTCATGTGCAGTGCATCCAATCCGAGAATCTCGCACAAAGAAACCACTGCTGGTCGTAGAGGGATCCAACTCTCCTGTATCTCGAATTCTACCCCGGACTTGGATGCTATCTCATTCAATGCAACTGCCGTGCCTCCGCGTGTGGGGTCCTTCATTGAATGCACTCCGCCCACATCTAGGCAGGACCGAATTGGGTCCCATAATGGTGCAACATCGCTTGTAAGGTCGGTGCCAAACTCTAGCCCCTCTCTATGAGCAAGAAGAGATGTCCCATGATCGCCTATTGGCCCCGTCACGATGATGTCGTCACCTAGTTGGGCTCCGCTATCTGCCACAGGCCCATTTCCGTAGATGACTCCAATGCCGGTTGTAGACATCACAAGTCTGTCAAGCGTACCTTTGGGCATGACCTTTGTATCGCCAGCAATCATCGCTATACCAATGGGTTCAATCACTTCATTCAATGACTTGAGGATACTTTGTAATGTGTCAATCTCAAATCCCTCTTCCACAATGACTGTGTTCGTCATAGCCACTGGTTGCGCACCCATCACTGCCAGGTCGTTCACTGTGCCGCAGGCTGTGAGTGTTCCAATGTTGCCACCTGGAAAGAACAATGGATGAACGGTATGAGCATCCGTACACACAATGAACCTAGCGTCGTCGATTTGGAGCGTAGCACCATCATCCATCTCATCGAGACCTATTGTTCCGACTCTTCTATGACTGAATGAAGGAATTATCACATCCTCTAGTAGGCGTTGCATCACCTTTCCACCAGCACCGTGTGCGGTCTCGATTCGTGTCATTATTCTGCCTCCGCTGAGATTATCAAAGCCGCTTGTGGTATTTGAAACGGACTATTCGGACGGGTCAGTATCCACAGTATCTTGGCCAGTAAGCAAGACTTAAAACCACTCTGCAGTGAGCGACAGTGACCCAACTAAGAGGTAGTCAGAAATGGGTGTCTGGCATAGACGATCAGGTCGCACGAAAACAGGTGCAAGGCTCAAGCGATTCAGAGGAAAGAGAAAGCATCAGATGGGCCGCACTCCTACTGAAACAGTAATTGGAGATACCAAGAGGAAGCTCATACAGAGCAAAGGCTTGAAGACAAAGAGTCCAGCTCTCAGAGCCCAAATGGTGAATGTCACAGACCCAAAGAAGAAAGAGACCTATCGTGTAGAGATTCAGGACGTAGAGATGAATCCAGCCAGCATGGACTACCAACGCCGCAAGGTCATCACTAGAGGCACCATTATCAAGACTGAGAAGGGTCGTGCTAAGGTCACAAGCAGACCCGGACAAGATGGTATTCTTAACGCAGTTCTGATTTAGCTGACATCCTTAGACTGAAGTGTTTTCGTCTGAATTGTCCTTAGGCTTCCACAAACAGCTCATTCCTAAAGGCTGTGAACAGCACACCTGCTATTATCGCACTGATGATTACCGACAAGGTCCGTTCGACAAGCATCACTGGAAAAATAAGAGTGCCAAAGACAAAAGCATCGAGATTGAGGAGGTAGACTGCGCCCATCGTCATCATCGAATAGTCTGTAAAGGACCCTATAAGAGTTAGAGGTAGTATTTGGAGGGGGATTCTTGAAAATGAAACCGTTGAGTCGAAACGAAACTTGGATAGCTGAAGAATGACCGCTACCAGTGCGGCTAGTGCATACGGTAGAATAAACCACCATGCATCGTACAATGGTAGCAGGTACAGAAGGATTACAATGAACAGATAACCTGCAGTTATCATGGGTCCAGGAACGTCGATGCCCTGAACGTCGATGACCGTGACCGGTTGGAGACATAGTCCAGTCAGTAGGCCAGAGAGGGCTGGGCCAATGATTATCGTTGGAACGAGAAGATATAGAGCTCCGAACTGAATGGACACTATTGTTGCCAGAACACCTGCAATTCCCCCAAAGACAAAACCATAACGAGGGCCAAGTACTAGACCAAATAGGGGAGCAATGCATATCGCAAAACTCAGGACGCTTCCAGACCCCGTTCCAATGAACTGGCTCATAGGAAGGAAAACGGCTACAGCATACACTGCTGATAATATGGCACCAACTGCGATGATCTTGGAGGAACTAGTCGATTTGAATGATTCAAGTTCAATCGTTTCAACCTGGTCTTCGTTCATTTGACTCCCTCGCAAAGCCAATCAGCGGCACCTTGTTGGCTTTTTGTGTGTTTCGTATTATTGTTAGAAATGCATCTAAAATCTATGGAGCGGCGACCTCAGCTTCAATATTCGAGATAACAAAGTCTTTTCCGCCAATAATCACAGTTGCACTGCTCTGACATTTTGGACATTTCATCGGGGCGAACATTGCAACCTGTGAAGGAGTCTCATCCTGCATCTGGGCTTCACCTTCGTGTGCACATTGCTGACATCTGATCCGCCCCCTCACCTTCTTGATGTTCAGTTTTGAACCCTCAAGTATCGTCTTCTTGCTTGCTATCTCAAAGTTGAACTCAAGCTGTTCAGGTATTAGAAAAGTGAACTCACCGACCTCTACGTTGACAGCAGTGACTTTCTTCACATTGTGAGCTTCAGCTGCTTGCACTGCGGCATCTACTATTGAACACGCGGCTGAGAACTCGTGCATGCTTTGATACTCCTAACTTGGGACTGTTTGCTA
>JBHLRP010000025.1:0-19094 GCA_048882485.1 Candidatus Thorarchaeota archaeon | reverse complement strand
GATTGTAGACGAACTAGCAAAAGAACTGCAGAGTGAAGATGAACAGATAGTAATGGGTGCTATAGAGCGTCTAGGATCTCTCAAGGACAAACGTGCCACTGGAATTCTTGTGCAGGCACTTAGTGACTCAAGGTATATGATTCGGATACACGTGGCGGTACAACTTGGAGAGCGAAAGGACAAGACTTCGGTTGGTCCTTTGATTAAAGCACTTGACGACGAGTCATTATTTGTGAGACAGACTGTGGCTGGAGCACTGGAGAACATAGGTGGGAAGAAGGCTACTGATGCAGTCAGGATAGCTGAGTCTAAAGGGATGTTACTAGATGAATTGCCAGAAGGGATTCGTCTCTAATGATTCAGGATTTGAGCGAATTTCGCTTATATTGGATAATCACTTCTGGAAAGATGCGCATAACAAGGAGCGATTTCGGAAATGAGCGACCCCAACGAAATCAAGAGAATTGAAACTGCAATCAAGGATTTGGAATTAGACTATATGCGTGGATTGATGGCTGAGGAGGAGTACAATCGAAGGACGGGTGAACTAAGAGCACAGTTAAGGGCTGCAGGTGGAGTTCCAACAGGACTCTCAGAAGCTCGTGAGTCGCTCACTCCAACACCTGCTGCAAAACCTGTGATGACAGATCCTGTAACTGCAGTGAAGAAGACGGTTCAATCGATGCGCCGTATATCAATAGAACGAATCGCTCAGGACTCTGGAGTTAGCGCCATGAATGTCACACGTATTCTGAGTGACCTCCTAGATGGTCGAGAACTGTCTGGCAGAATCGACCACGATGCGGGAGACTTCATTCTAGGAACGGGAACTGGTCCACCCCCCAAGACGATTGGTGCTTGTCCATACTGCAAAGGGGATTTGGAACGAATTGCGGTGAAAGGGGAAACCATCACCTGCACGATGTGTCGAGAGTCATTCATAGTGTCCTAGAGAGGAAACATTAGCGTAATCAATGGATGTCTGAAGAAATAAGTACGTTAGAGCTATATCCAATTCCGGTGTTTCTCAATGACTCTCTTCAAGGCGTGCCTGACTGGTGACGAACCCGGTGCGGCATCCCTTGTTGGCGAGATGGTGTCGAAGAGTCAACCATCAGCCATATGGGCGATTCTAATGCATGCCGCAGCTTGGAATGAGCAGCGCGATTTCGACACGCCTCATTCTACAATTATAACTCACTCAATCCATCAAATGATAAAGGAGCTCGGCTCAAATCCTGATATATTATCAACCAAGCCTCCTTCTTCCAAACTCAAGACACCCAATGATCTCAGTGAACCCCTACAAAAAGCACTCCTCGAACGCTTGGCGTTGCATCTGGCTGCAATTGACCACTGGATTAACGAACGTGGACCCAGGTATAATGTTGACACTAGGCTTGATTCCTTAGATATGACTATGCGAAACTACACCCAGTCTATAAGGAAACAGGCACACATGAGTGCACTCAGCTTTGCATTGCGACTTGGAAGCCGCGATGATCCTATTCGGCTCCGCCGCATGACTGCATCTCTAGCCGCAGAAGATCCTGACAACCTTGGACACGCCTTTATCATGCCAATGTCTCTCGTTTCCGAACTTCCGAAATCTGACTACAAACTCCCGCATCAAGCCTCGCTATGGCATCTAACAGAGTACCTTATCAGAAAAGTGCCACAAAAGCAGCCGGATGGCTTCAGAATAGATAATCAAATGGACAGGATGGCTCCGCCGACAAGTCTTTCGAAACACAAGAACCTCATTGCTACATCCATTGTGGAATACGGCGTTCTAGGCCACAATGGAATATTTGCACAGAGAATAGCTGCTGCAGCTGAAACCAGGCTAGTTCATAGTTATACAGTTGATTGGCTGCTAGATAGATTGCGGCGGAACATCGGGACAAAGCCTCTGAAAACGCAACAATTGTCCACTGAGAAGCTCATTAAGGAAAAATCAGGAACCAACTGGGACCAGTTGCCACGCGGAATAGACCTACCAAACTCAGGAAAAGTCAGGCTATGGCTCGTGAAGAACGCAACTGACTACTGGGACAAGATGATGGATTTGAAAGCAGGTGTCTTTGAGGAGATAATCCCAGACATATCAAGGAAAGACTGGCCTATTGTGAAAGCTGCACAGTATGCCATGTCTGCCCTTAATGGAGCACCAAGAGCATCACATGTCATTATCTTCACTCAAGCAGTCTGGTCACTAGCCGAACAAGGACTTATTAACAACTCTTTGGCTGCCCTTCAAGTTCACAGGATGCTCAAGCAATATCTCAAGGGGCGGTAGTCCTCAGATCTTCTCGTATCGAAGCACATTCTCCTCCTGAAGAACAAGCTTGAACAGACCGGACTCACCAACTATTTCCTTGCATTCCTCTGGAGAAGCATGATCGATAAGGAATACAAGCTTCCCTAAGGGTTTCAATATTCTATGAATCTCCTTTAGGAGAGCTATCTTATCATCTATCCATGTAAACACATCGATAAGAAGCGCGAAGTCAAGATGCCCTTCTGGAAGACCAGTAGCCAAATCTGATTGAATTGTTACAATGTTTGAGAGACCTTCCTTCCGAGCTCGCTTCTCAACCCGTTCAATCGCTATTGGATGTATATCAAGTGCATAGACTTTTCCGGACTCTCCAACTAGTCTTGCGGCAGGAATTGTGTAGCTTCCTACCCCACATCCATAGTCCAAAACCTTGTGTCCCTCACTAATTCCAAGGGTGCTGACAAATTCTGCAGGTTTTCTGAATCGTTCACGAAACTTGAGATACCAAGCCATTACCCGGAAGCTTGTGTTTGACGTGTGTGGTCGATTAGCAGTATCACTCATACTTTTCACTGTGTATTACTTCATAATCTAAAGTATTTAAAGGGGAAAGGAGGGGATAGTGAAGTTACTTACCTTCACGAAAGTAATGGCGTTGCCCTGAGTTTATCAAGTCGCTTACCAGCGAAGATAATAGGTGATTGGAAGAGATTTAGGAGGTGCTACGCTGAAGATTTCCCTTACAGGAATGCCCTCTCTTTATTTGGTAAATGACATACACGACTTTATGTCAGACGTAGTAATGATATTCAGTCCTTCAAGTCATAGAGCAGCTTTCCAGACCTTCAACACTTCATCTATCACCTGTTCGTAACCCTTAGCGGATATAGTCAAACCTGACTTCTCTAGACTCCTCTTGTTAGCATCTCTAATGATTATTCTAATAGCATTTCTCCAATGCAGGAAGACTGATTCATCTTTGAATGATTTCATCGGACCGTTAGCAATGTCCCTCCTGAGTTCAGCAGCCACATCCCACATGCTACGTGCGAAAAGGGATTCATTCTTGTCAGTGTGAATATCGAATGTCTTGCCCAATCAGATAAGTGAAATCAAACTGCATCAACACGAAGACATGCCCATCATAGATTGAATAGAATTCACAACCAATCTGTCTGGCATAATCATATGCTTGTCGAAGTGCCTTTTGACTAGTCTTCGTTGGACTGCCCTCTACTCTCTTCTTCAATTCAATGACAAGTAGCGGATAGAATGTGCCTGAGATATTGACAGTAAGAACTAAGTCGGCTTCCTTGGTCCTCTTCTTGGCATCTTTCTTGAAATCTCTCAATGTTGCTTCCACAAGAGCTTCTTCATGAGGCAGAGCCCCTCTAGCAAGGCGTTGCCTGCTCTCAAAATCATTCTTCAAAATCCGATCCAGCTCTGCTTTAATGAAAGCCTCTCTTCTCTTAGTAGCCTCAAAATCAATGTTAATTTCTTGACTCCCACCATGTCTCCGTCTTCTCATCTTTAATCCAAGTCTTTCGTCTGACTGGAGGGGGATATCGTTTGATGAGCAACCATCCTACCAGCAACACGAATGGCAACGGGATTCCTGAGAATCCATACGGATATGCAGGATTCCAAAGAGATGGCAGTGCATTTATGATACTTATAACAAGGAACGGGCACTCACTGATAACGCCCACGTAAATCGCAGTCCGAACGGAACTCTTACCCTGATATAGCCTGGTCATCTGCAAGGCGAACACAAACCGAAGGAATGTGAACTGCAATAAGGGAAAGAACTGAAGAAGCAAATGCAAATTATACCCTCGTGGTGAAAGATTGAGAAGCCATGTCGCGGCTGCAATACTAATGTAGTCGGAAACAAACCCTAGAGCGAATGGAAGAGTTGCAGCCATCAGTGTCATAAAGACAGATACATCAAGCGGCTCTAATGTTCTCATTCCAACTCCATTGGTTTTACTCACAATACTAATCTCTTATTCCCTCCTTTTTCCCTATATTATGTACGATACCCCAGAATAGGATGTTCTTTGCCTTTTTACTCTCACGATTGATTCTTTCTCAAGTGGTCTATACAGATCTCCACAAAACACCCTTTAGAACCACAGACGAGAATAAATCACTAAACAAGCTTCCTACTCCTGCCTTTCTTATAATAGGAATTCTTGTAGAGCAGTCGTTTCGACAGGACTCTCTTGATGCCTTGTGCTGACTCCTGATATAATAAGACAAAAGGGAATAGAGTGGTTATGAGCAACAAGGAAACAAGGAGAGGGGAAGTCACTTCCCAGTAATGAAGTAATAGAGCTCACTCCACGATGGAAGAGGGAAAAGACCTCTGGATCGATGATTAGACCTAAGAATCGCCCTTTCTGTAGGACTCAGCTAGTAGATCAGGGATGTAGCGGACTTTCATCCCGGTCGAACTCTCTTTCATCATGTCATTGATTTGGATTGTACAGAATGGGCACTCTGTAGTGACCATATCAGCGCCTGTGGCCTCGATGTACTCCTTCTTTGTAGTGGCAATCTTCTGAGACAGCTCTCTCTGGCCAGCGCGGACTCCACCACCTGCACCACAGCACCTGTTCCTGTATGGGTCCTCGATATATTCCACACCAGGGATCATCTTGAGAATCTCGACTGGCTCGTCATAGACGTGCTGACCCCTGCCAAGATGGCAGGGCTCATGGTAGGTGACCTTCATCTTTATCTCACCCTTTGGTGGGACAAGGTTCTCTTTTCCAATCACCTGAATCATGTACTCGGCCATGTCATAGACTCTATACAGCGGCGGCTCACCACGCTCTTCCTCAATGAAAGGGCGATGGTCCTCACGAAGTGTCTTACCGCAACCCGCACATGCGACTACTACTGTGTCACAGTCGTATTCCTTGCAGGCCTCCTCGAATATCTCTGTGACTCTTCTTGCTGCAGAATGAGCAGTATTGAGGTCTCCAGTCCTGAAGGCTGGACTTGCACAACACCACTGCTCCTTCGGAACGACTACATCGATGTTGTTTCGGTTAAGGACTTCAATCAAGGCCTTCCCAGTGCTCTGCATTCGGTAGTCTATAAGACAACCTGTGAAGAAAGCGACCCTGCCACGAGGATTATCAACAAAGAACTTCGCATCTTTGACCTCTTTTAGAAGTGGAGCATCTTTCACTGGTACGGCTCTACCGGTCTCATTGATTGAATCAAGGAAGGCCTGCTGACCTTCTGCAAGTGGATAGCCTGCCTGAACTGCTTTCGCTCTGAGAAGCTCTACAGCTAGAGCGGGAATGTCGATCTTCTTCGGGCAGATGTCTGTACACATCTTACATGTTGTGCAGCTATAGACGGACTCGTTCATGGCCATGGCCACACGGTCCTCAACATCGCGGGGGTCAAGCTCAAGCCTTGCAATCTGCCTAATGATCATCGGTCCTGGATAGTCCCATGTTTCATGAACAATTGGACAGTTGGATAGACAGGCACTGCACTCTATACACTTGCGAATCTCTCGTACCTTCTCAATCTCCTCAGCATGAATGATCTCTGGCCTCTGGGGTTTCTTGTCACGAGCAACGTATGGTCTGATTCTTCTGAGGCGATAGGTAGTCTGAGCCATGTCAACGACTAGGTCTTTAATGACAGGCATCTTCTCTAGAGGCTCTAGAACCAACTCCTCGTCAGGGTCCACCTTGGTCCTGCATGCAATTCGAGCGAGCCTATTCACTTTGACCGCACAGGAACCGCATTGTCCACCTCTACACTCCCATCGAAAGGCTAAGCTGGAATCAAACTTGTCTTGAATGTAAAGCAGGGCATCAAGTACCGTCATTCCAGGCTCGTATTCGACATCGAATTCCTGGAAGTAGGGCTCATTGTCAGAGTCAGGGTTGTATCTGAGGACCTTTGTCTTGATTGTCTTTGCCATTCTTTGAGCCTCCTATGGGGGTGTGATTTCGGTGATGACGAGGTCTTCCTTTCGAAGCTCCATCTTGCCATCTTCGCCCTTCCGGATTACGATGTTGTAATAGCCGTTATCATTGGGGTCAGCATCCACACGGTAGTGTGCGCCTCTACTTCCCTTGCGCATCACTGCAGCCTCGGCCACCATTCGAGCTGTCATCACCATGTGCTCGAACTCAACTGCCTGATGCCAACCTGGGTTGAACCGCTTAACTGGTACATCTACCTTGATGTTTGGAACAACTTCCTTCTCGATTCTCCTTAGCTCTTTGACTGCGTTTTGCATTTCATCCTCTTTTCTGAAGATCTGAACCTTCTCCCACATGAGCTTCGTGAGCTCATCTCTAGCATCAGCAGGAGATACGCCTTCCTTGCGTTCCAGCATGGCCTCGAGTTTCTCGAACTCCTTGATGATCACGTCACGATTAATGCCTGCATGAATGCCCTCTTTGGCATACTTTGCTGCACTCTCACCTGCGAGAGCTCCATAGACTTGCGTGTCGGCTAAGGCATTGCCACCAAGTCTGTTTCCGCCATGCACTCCACCAGTACACTCACCCGCTGCATATAGTCCAGGGATGTTAGTTCCAGACTCCTCGTCAATCTTGATGCCGCCCATGAAATGATGTGCAGTCGGGGATACTTGCATTGGCTCTTCACGGATATCTACACCAGCATCCTCAAACTGCTCGATCATGCTCTCAAGTCGAAACTCAACAATAGACTTCGGGAGGTGTGCTATACTGAGATAGACTCCTCCATCAGGTGAGCCCCTACCCTCTAGGACCTCGGTCATAATGGAACGTGCAACTTGGTCTCGGCCTGCCAGCTCCATGACCTCTGGGTAGTAGCGATTCATGAAGCGTTCACCTTCACTATTCAATAGGATACCGCCTTCACCGCGTACCGCTTCTGTGACAAGCCTGCCACGTGCTGACTCAGGCTTCACCATTCCTGTTGGATGGAACTGAACCATCTCCATGTCGATGAGCTCACAGCCAGCTTCGTAGGCCATTCCATAACCATCGCCGACATCTAGCTGGGCATTGCTTGTGACCTCGTAAATCCGACCAGCGCCACCAGTTGCCATAACAACGGATTTGGAACGGAACACAAGATAATCTCCATACTTCAAGTCAATTGCAGTGACGCCTGCAACTCTGCCTTCCTCAATGAGAATCTTGGTAGCAAATACCTCATCAAACACACGTACCGAGGTCTTCCTAATCGCCTCGGTCAAGGTCACCATGATCTCAGAACCGGTCCGGTCAGAAGCATATGCGGTACGCCTCCAAGACTGCTTTCCGAAGGGTCTCTGAGCAATCTTCCCCTCGGGCGTTCGATCAAAGACAGCTCCATACTCCTCAAGGTCGAATATCCTCTCAGAGGCATCACGAACGAGAATTTCTGCAAGCTTCTGATTGTTGAGATAGTTTCCACCGACTATTGTGTCCTTGAAGTGTGTTTCAGGGTTGTCATCAGGGTCTACGTTCCCAAGTGATACATTGTAGCCACCCTCAGCCATTGCTGTGTGAGCCTTGCCAAGAAGCTCCTTGCTAAGCATGATAACATCCAGATTTTGCCTTGCTGCCTCAATGGCTGCACGACATCCAGCACCGCCGGCGCCTACAACGAGAACATCGCACATTATCGTCTTGTAGTTCAACTACAGTCCTCCGATGGAGAGCTCTATCTGAGCCTGACCCGTCGGCACGAGGCCACCGTTTAAGAGTTACTGTTGGGGTTGCACGAAGAAATATGCATTGTAGGAGCAAAATCGATGAATGCGCATCTCAATTAGGAAGGGAAACGTCAATTCCCAATGTCAATGCGCAAACAAGCTACTTGATAGGGAACCGCTATATGTAGTATTATAGCACTACTTGCAGCCATCGGGGATGCATGACTATGGATTCGGAGGACCTCCTTCTGGTCATCGCAATGCTAGTGCTACTAATAGTGGCACTATATGGAATTTCAGTGCCGATACTGGCAGCATTAGGAACATAGGCTAGGAAGGAGATGAGGGCAAAGGAATCGTCGAGAATGCCAGCCGCCGTCTGATAATACATTTAACTGAGTTTCCCAGGACCACGCCTATTCCGGGTCCTCCATTACTTCTCCTGAGCGTGTCAAATAGATGACATCAAGTGAACGAATGTATTGATCAGGTAGCATCCTGAGTGCATTCATGAATCCGTGCCAATCCGTGAGCGTTCTTGGTTCATCAAACTCGACACCCTTCAACAGCATCGATATGTTTTCTACCTCTGCGTGATGTGTGGGGTGGATATACCGGATTCGATATTCAGTGCTATCAGGGTAGTAGACTGCAACGTCAAGTTTGAGCTTGGGGTTTTCATTATACACAATCTGGACAATTTTCCTCAAGGATGATACCTCGCTGAATCCCACTACCACTAGCATCTACATTATGTGGGATATGTGTTTCCAGTGTATAATCTCTAGCGGACAGATATCTAGTCCTTTATGCCAATCTTAGCGTAGACCTCTGCCTTGCGAGCTGCCACTCTTTCATCCATTACCTTGTGCAGGCTTCCACCATGAGAGTCCATCGTCACCAATAGTGGTCCAAACTCCTCAGCGGTAATGACCCAAAGAGCCTCTGGCATACCCAGGTCGCTCCACTCGTAGGCGCGCACTTCCTTCAGACCCTTCGCAGCGAGAGCGCCACATCCTCCAGTGAAGCTGCAATATACTGCACCAACCTCCTTGAGGGCTTCAAGTGTTTTCTCACCCATGCCTCCCTTCCCAATGATGATGCGAGCCTTATACTTTCGGAGGAATTCGTCCTCAAAGAGCTCCATTCTAATGCTCGTGGTGGGGCCAGCGGAAACTATTTGCCACTTTCCTTCTTTCTGCCATGCCACAGGGCCTACATGATAGACAACACTGCCTTCGAAGTCCACTGGTGGTTTTTCCCCTTTCTCATACATGTGTAGAGCACGCTCATGAGCCTCATCACGTGCAGTGTAGACATGCTCACCACTGACGTACACCACATCGCCTACCTTTAGTTTGCGGGCATCTTCTTCAGAGATAGGTGTCGTAAAGTGATATTCAGCCATTTCACTCACCCTCCAATGGATGTGTCACATAGGTGACTCCTAAATCCCTAGATATCACAGCCTTGCTGTGCCTTGCGGCCCAACACTGAACTGCAACTCCCACAGGTAGACTTGCAGGATGTCGCATGGCATAGTCGACCTTCACTGCCAGAACTGTCGTCTTGCCTCCAAGACCCATAGGACCAATGTCTGTGGCATTGATGGCCTCCATGAGTTCCTCTTCAATCCTGGCCACTTCAGGCTCAGGATGTGTATCGTCAAGTGGTCGTAGAAGCTGTTGCTTTGCAATCTTAATAGAAATATCTGCACCGCCCCCAATTCCCACACCAATTAAGTTTGGAGCACAGGCCTTGCCCATGTAGCTCATTGCATTATCCACAACCAGTTTCTTGACACCTGTCAGTCCAACCCCGGGTTTGAGCATGCCAACAATGGACACATTCTCACTCCCTCCACCTTTGGGAAACGCAATTATCTCCAATGAATCGCCAGGTAAAATCTCCCAGTTAATCCAGGGAATTTTAGCCCCGGTATTATCACCTGAATTGCCACCTACAATCGGATTCACCGCATTAGGTCGAATTGGCACCTCTGCAGTAGCCCTTCTTGTGGCTTTGGTGAGGGCTTCCTTAATCTCATCCATGTATGGGAACTTGCTGCCAACCTTGACATAGAAGATTATGATGCCAGTGTCTTGGCACATTGGGACTCCTGTTTCAGCAATGTCCAGATTCTGGATGATTGCGGAGAGCTGAGTCTTGGCGGTCTCATTGTCCTCACGGTCACGTGCTGACCTCAATGCGGCTTCAACATCTTTGGGCAGTCTTGTTACAGCCATTTTGAGAAGACGGAAGGTTGTGTCTTCAATGACTTGCATAGGATCCTTCATTATATCATCTTCTGGGAATTGCTGTTGAAGAGGCTGGGTTAGCCCCTTGCACGGACTCGCAGCCCATTAGCCACCTAATCTTTCTTACTATCGGGTTACATGAGAGGACTATATACTTTAGAACAGATTATTACTACGAGAGATGATGTCCCTATGACAGTAGACCTTTCACCTACATCCTTAGTCGCCTTTGGTACAGCCCTCGTGATTCTCAGTATCTTCAGTATACTAGATATTCGTGATAGAATGATCGCCAATCACCTTGTACTGATTGGAGGCACAATAGGATTTGCCATCACGGCCCTTACTGGACATCTGGTTGAAAATTTTCTGCTGCACGTTGCAGCATTCCTTTTCGTTATTATTCTCGCTTATGCGCTCTTTCGAATCGGAGCAATTGGCGGAGCCGACCTTAAGACATTGGTTATTGTGAGCATAATTAGTCCAGGTATAGAACTAGCTCTATGGAGTGATTCAGCACTTGAGGCAATCATAGGTAGCGGCCTGACTATGCTCATCATGTTGATTTTAGGCTATGTGTACTCAAATTGGTCGATGAAGACTAGTGAAAGGGGTACGCCACTGATTCCATTTCTGAGTGTGGCTTATGTCCTCATCCAACTGCTGGCTCTGCTCTAGAGCAATGCTGGAGGAAGGGAGAAGGTATAGATTAGCGTCCAAAAGAGTACCCAAAGCAATAGAAATGTAGGAAGGCCAGCTGTAACGAGTTTCTGTCGGCCTCCAATCTCTTTGGGATCTATCTCTAGCAAGTAGACTATGACATAGAGAGTCAGCGAATACATGAGCAATCCAAAAATCAGACCTCTTGATCCTCGAAAAGCAGGTCCTGCAAGTCCGCAGATTAGTGCAGTGATTAATGCGAAGAATATCTTAACATAGGTCTGTTGGTCATCTGCTGAATCAGCCCATCTGCTGAAAAGACGCTTGAAGATATTCTGAAGAGGTGTTGTAACTGATGACATCGCGTGACACCTGCCGGAGTTATGCGTCTGTCAATCGACTAGGTTATAACAATATCGGACTGGAGGAGCGATTGGCAATGAAAGAAACTATGAGCAATATTGACATTCGGCTAATTCTGCCAGAGCTAAAAGAGTCGGCAGAAGGTTCGTTCATCAAGAATGTATACCAATATGGGGATGTCTTTGTGCTCAAGCTCTATCGACCTGCAGGAGGCACATCACAGCTTCTCTTCGAGGTCGGTCGTCGAATTCATCTCACTGAGTACCGTCGAGTTGCTCCCAGGGTTCCACCGAAGTTCTGCACTGCACTCAGGAAATATCTCCGAGACCGGAAAGTCATGTCAGTATATCAACACGACTTGGATAGAATTGTGGTGATAGAAGTCGGTGATGAAGCAAGTTCGCATAAATTGGTAGTAGAACTATTCGGCAATGGAAACGTGCTTCTTCTCGACCCAGATGACACAATATTCGTTGCAATGCGCTACAGGAGAATGAAGGACCGTGATGTAATCCCTAAGGCAAAGTACGAATTCCCGCCCCCTCGTGGAATGGATGTCATGAATTTGGAGTCAGATGCTCTTGAACAAATCCTTTCTGAATCGAATGCGAATGTGGTAAGAACACTGGCAAGTAGACTGAACCTCGACTCTTTGAGTTGTGAAGAGATTTGTGCACGCGGAGGAGTTGATCCTCAAGCAAAGGTTCCGGACTTAGATGAACAGGCGGTGAAGGACCTATCAGATGGTTTCTCTCGATTCATTGAGAGTCTCAAGAACGGAATCAATGAGCCGCGCATCATCATTGATGATGACGAGGGAGAACAAGTTGCATTCGTGCCTTTCATGTTCGAGGTGTATAATGGCCTATCAACAAATCCCTTCTCTACATTCAGCCAAGCAATTGACAGCTTTTATGGCGTGTCTGACATGGAACTTGAGGATGAGGCAGTTCTCGAAGCTCATGTCAAGGAACGCAAGCGGCTGGAAACGATTATTGAGAAACAGAAAGAGGGTATCACTCGATTAGAAGCTAGAGCTAGCAGCTTAAGATTGGCAGGTGAAGCCATTTACAATAGCTTTCAGACGGTGCAAGAGGTCCTAGAAACAATAAGCAGCGCAAGAGCGAGTGGTCTATCGTGGGCCGAGATAACACGTAGGGTCGAGGAAGGGAAAGAGAGGGGTATAGCATCCGCAGCCATAATTGAAAGAATAATACCCTCTCAAGGCAAGATTGTTGTGAAGCTTGCAGATATCGATGTGAGTCTAGATATTAGAAAGAGTGCACAAGAGAATGCATCACTAGCATATGAACAGGCCAAGAAGTCGGAAGCCAAGACCAAGGGGGCACAAAAGCAAATCGAGAAGACACTGACAAAGCTGAAGGAACTTGAAGCCAAAACAGTCAAGCCTGAAACGGAGAAGAAGGTTGCTGTTCGAATCAGGAAGAAGAAATGGTATGAGAAGTTTAGATGGTTTCTATCCTCAGAAGGACTCCTTGTCATTGGAGGACGTGACGCAAAGACCAACGAAAGGCTTGCAAAACGACAGATGGAACCAAATGATGTTTTTCTCCACGCTGCACTCCACGGTGCACCCTATGTAGTTGTCAAGGCTTCCGGAGATTCACCCGGAGAACAGACTCTGACTGAAGCTGCGCAGTTCGCGGTCACGTTTTCTCGAGCATGGCAAGACGGTCTGTCGTCTGGTGATGCCTATTGGGTCAATCCAGAACAGGTAAGTTTCACTCCACCCTCCGGAGAGTATCTACCCTCTGGTGCTGTCATGATCTATGGCTCCAAAAACTACATTCGAAGAGTGCCGCTAGACCTCGCTGTAGGGGTCTTGATAGAGGATGATGAAGCAATTCCATTATCAGGCCCACCTTCAGCATTGTCTGCTCATACAGAATACACAGTAAAGGTTGCTCCAGGCAAGGAGAAGAAAGGTCAGCTTGTGAAAGAAATTCTTAATCAGCTGAAGAAATTGGTGCCTGAGGACAAGATGCATTTGATTGATGAGATTCCACAAGAGGACATGATGCGCGTCCTGCCTGCAGGCGGAGGCGAAGTAGTCACAAGTGATGCAAGACGGTAAACATGGTTCACTGAAACATATCGTACAATACAGACACGTTTAAATTCCAACGGCGTTGAGTCAGTCAAGAATGCACCCTGAAGCCCAGGTGCTCTGGGTGATTGATGACCAACTTTCTGAGGTGCCGAGGTATTATCTGATGTCTGACCCTTCGCATTCAATGCCTGTGAGAGAGATCATGTCTGTCAATGTAGTAACAATGCCACCAGATGCCAGTGTACGTGAGGTGGCACAATCGATGAATGAGATGGACATTGGATCCATAATAGTTAGTGATAAGGGTCGGCCGCTGGGTATCATAACTGAGTCAGATATCGTTAGACGTGTGGTATCAGAGGACAAGGACCCAAAAGAGACCAAGGCCAAAGAAATAATGAGTTCTCCTCTTGTTCATATCACACCAAATACCCCCCTGACTGAGGCCATGAGAATAATGGCTCGTGGTAATATTCGCAGAGTGGCGGTGCTGAAAAACAACAGCTTAGCCGGGATAATCACTTCAAGAGATATTCTACGCTGGTCTCCTGAGCTTATTGATGTACTCATGGAGTCTTTGAAGCTCCGGTCTGAAACCACGAATAGGGAAGAGGAGGAGGAAGACGAACTAATCGCCTATGGTGGTGTTTGTGACAGCTGTGGAGAGTACTCTACTGATTTAGCACTTGAAGATGGGAGATACCTCTGTGATGTCTGTCGGAGCTAGTTGGCTAAACTAATGGAGTGTATTCAGTTCGGTAAGCACGGTGAATGGAGGATTGTATATTGGAAGTAAGTCAAATCATGGCAGAACCAATCACTATTGACAAGGATCAGAGACTATCTTTCGCTCTAGAACTACTCGATAAGAAGCGTGTGGATAGGCTAATTGTTACTCAGAATGGTACAGTAACGGGTATTCTGACGTATGCAGACATTGCAGATAGGCTTAGTGTCAGCAAGGTAGTTGCCGTTTCAATAGGTAGACTGCATGTTTCGAGTGCGATGACTGACACCGTAATTACCGTTTCACCCGACGATGATGTCACAGAAGTTGCTCTACTCATGGTGGATAGGGGAATGAGTGGATGCCCTGTTGTTGATGCAGATGACAAACTCGTTGGTGTTATTTCAAAGACGGAGCTTTGTTCTCTTGTGACCAAGTTTGAGGATATCAAGGCAGAAGACCTGATGACGACGAAAGACCTCCTTGTTGTCAATCCAGTGGAGCGTCTTGTGAAGGCAAGGAGTGAAATGCTCGATAAGGGATACTCAGGACTTCCAGTCACAGATGGGCCAAGAGTGCTAGGATTACTTACTGAGAGAGCCGTCGCTGAAGCGATGGCGAGGTTCAGTGTTGAAGTTCCTGACAAGCACCGCAGGAATCAGGTCAGGCAAATACGAGTTGTAGATGCCATGATAAGGGAGCCCCCACTAGTATCTCCAGAAGAGCCCCTTGCTGCTGTCGTTGAAAAGATGAGGAAAACGAATCTGAACACACTTCCTGTGGTGGGTGATGGTAACAGACTCATGGGCATCATCAGTGCAACCGATCTGACTCGTTTCGTCGCAAACAAGTTCAAGATTCCAGAACCTGAAGAATAGCCCTTGGCGACAAAATCATATCGTGCCGTGATACAGAAAGTAGGTATGCCTGTAGACAGCATCCTAGAAAGAGGGATTGTGATACTGGACGGGATAGAGGTTGTCCGTTCGGTCACAATTGAAGCAGGCATTATTGAGGGTATATACGAACCCGGTGCTGAGCCCCCTGCATCTGAAAGTATCAATTGCGAGGGGTTATACATTCTTCCCGGAGTAATCGATATTCATGTTCATATGAGGGATTTGGAACAAGAAGACAAGGAAGAGTACTCCACGGGGACTATGGCTGCTGCTGCAGGTGGTGTGACTACTGTAGTCGACATGCCAAACTCTGTCCCTCCGACCATAACTCTTGATAATCTTGAGGAGAAAATTGCCATAGCTACAGAAAAACGATATGTCAACGTAGGCTTTTACGCCGGAATCCCAAGCAAAGTCAGGAATGTGGAGGAGGCTTTGATTCCCCAGATTCTCGGATTCAAAATCTACCCACACGCCCCATTGACAGAAGGCACACGCTACACCAAGGAGCGTCTAGGGGAATGTATGGAACTGTCAGCCAAGTATGGCATACCGCTGCTTTTTCACCCGGCCTTAGCCGAGCAGAGAGAGAAACCAAAAACGCATGATGAGTTCTTTCAGATTCACAGCTGCGAAAACGAAGCGGAGGCTCTAAAGCAATTTCTGGAAGTCAAAGCAGAATACTATGAAAGCAGAATACATGTTTGTCATGTAAGTTGCGGCACGACTGCACGGATATTATTGGAGCATCGTGCTGAAGATACACTGACTGCAGAGGTCACACCGCATCATCTCTTCTTGACTGGAGGAGAGTTCTCTCATGAAGACGGCAGAGCTAAGATGCTCCCTCCATTGAGATCGCCCTATGATAATGAGGCCCTTCTAAAGGGACTTAGTGCTACCTGGGGCATTGATTGTGTGGTAACAGACCATGCGCCTCATGAGACCTTTGAGAAGAGACTTCCATTCAGAGACGCAGAATCAGGCATACCTGGACTTGAAACATTGGTGCCCCTAATGCTCACAGCCGTCTTTGAGGACAAGGTGTCCTGGTTGGATTATCTCCGAGTCTGTAGTTCAGGACCTGCTCGAATTCTTGGTATTGCAGGAAAAGGGGTCATTGCCAAAGGATATGATGCAGACATAACTGTAGTTTCAAAGGAGAATTGGGAGATTCGTGGGAGAGATTTTCATTCTAAAGCAAAAATCACTCCATTCGAGGGGAGAACCGTCCGAGCGCGTCCTGTCATAACCATCGTTGGAGGCGAAGTAGTCTACAGCTATGGTGGATTCTTTACCGACCAAGGAGTGGTAGGCAGGGTGCCTTTGCGGCGCCTACGATAGCTGCGAAAAGCATAACCGATAACAAGTGCTGAGAAATGTTGGTGGACATGGATTGGACCATGCATATTCTGACGAGGAAGGAATCCTTCTTGTGAAGCTTGCTAGACAGACTGTTGATAGTTACGTTGTGGACAAGACTAAGCCGAGTCCTCCAAATGATGCCCCTACTAAGTTATGGGAGAAGTCGGGTGTTTTTGTGACTCTCAATGTTCTGGAAAGGGGGCAAGCTAGACTTAGGGGATGTATTGGTCGTCCATATCCAACACAGCCATTGATTGAAGCTACAATTGATTCCTCTGTGGATTCTGCAGTGAATGACCCACGGTTCAGACCTGTGGCCCCGGATGAACTTGATCAAATCATAGTTGACCTAAGCGTCCTTACTCCTCCACAAAAGCTGGAATATGCCAATCCTGACGAGCTCCTCAGCCTTGTGCAAGTTGGAAGAGACGGACTCATAGTCATTAGAGGAATGATGCGCGGGCTTTTACTTCCACAAGTCCCTGTACAGTATTCATGGGACACGAAGACGTTTTTGGAACACACTTGCCAAAAGGCAGGACTTCCAAGCGACCTATGGAAAGCGCCTGAAGTAGAGTTCATGTCATTTCAGGCTGAAATCTTTGGCGAAACAGCACCAAGAGAGGAAATCGTAAGAAACCCAGAACATCCCCGGTGCTAGAGGAGTATGATAACATGACCGACCTACCTTCTTTTGTGATTGAAACCCTCAAGGGATATTTGAAGGAAGACATCAGAACAGGAGACCTGACATCCAATGTCACAATACCTGATGATGCGTTGGGTTCAGCCACAGTCTATGCAAAAAGCAGATCGGTACTAGCTGGAATCAAGGAAACGATTGCTATCGCGGAACTCACAAGTCTTGATTATGAGGTGTTTGCTTTTGAGGGCAATTGGGTGGGACCTCAAGAACCCATAATTAGTCTGAGAGGGCTTGCGCGCACTCTTCTTGGAGTGGAACGAGTCTGCCTCAACATTATCCAACGGATGAGCGGCATAGCAACAAAGACCTATGAAATGGTTCAAGCTGCAAAAGAGATGAACCCAAAGATACGTGTGGCTGCAACGAGAAAGACAACTCCAGGCTTCAGGTATTTCGAGAAAAGGGCAGTCCAAGTGGGTGGAGGGGACTCACATCGCTATGCACTTGACGACA
The DNA here is from genome assembly GCA_048882485.1 of Candidatus Thorarchaeota archaeon. Lineage (GTDB taxonomy): Archaea > Asgardarchaeota > Thorarchaeia > Thorarchaeales > Thorarchaeaceae > SMTZ1-83. The sequence goes on along the minus strand of JBHLRP010000025.1, from coordinate 1,643 downwards.
TGGTCCTAATCAAGAACAACCATATTGCCGTGGTTGGAGGCGCGGGTGCTGCCGTCAGGGCCGCTAGAGAAGGGGTGTCGTTTAGCAAGAAGATATCCTGTGAGGTTCGTACTCTTCAAGAATCCATTGAGGCGATAGAAGCGGGGGCAGACATAGTACTCTTGGACAACTTCACTCCTCAAGATGTAGGGGGAGTCCATGAAGTTCTGATCCAACGAGAGATGCGGGACAAAGTATTGTTGGAGGCTTCCGGTGGAATCAACGAGGATAATATCAAGGACTATGCTCAGAGCGGAGTGGACATCATCTCCTCAGGAGCCCTGACTCATTCATACAAATCAGCAGACTTCAACATGCTCCTTTCAATTACGTAAGGCATTTTGAGAATTAGATGGTCCAGAAGACCCATTCATTATCTACTTTCTCGCCTACAAGTTTCCCTTTGTCGAAACGTCTCTTCACAGTTGCATAGATCATTCGATCTCTGCCGGTAGCTCTTGAATCCTCTTCTTTTAGCGCCATTACCACTTCTGACATTGCTCTTCTGTTGGGCAACTTAAAGAAGCCACTTCCTATGAGACCATCGACTGCCTTTGCTGGAGACCAAGGGTCTGGTTTCAAAGATATCTCTGCTTCAAGGGTCCTTCTGGCCTCCTCAAACTTGAGTTCGAGCTCCTCCATGGGAACACCGACGACCTCTATTTGATCTAAATCACCAATCCCTAGCCCTTTCTCAACAAATGATTGAATCACCTGAACCTTTTGTGGTTTGACACCAGCGAGATGGAACCCAACAGCCTCTACCGCCACAGCATCTCGTCCAACAAAGAGAACATCTGTCCTAGTTCGCGCTCCTTTTCCCTTGAAGAACTTCGAGAAGTAGGTGGCATCCAAGACTGCAAGGTCGACGCCTCCAATAGCCTCATAGAGGGAAGTCAGGAGATTGAAGAATATCTCGCTCTTATGATACTGAACTTTCTTTCTTGTGGGGGGAAGGCCAAATAGATTCTTGAGGATGCTTCCCCTCTCATAGTTTCTCATGACATGCGTGTTGACAAAGACTCTGGGCTTCAGGACGAGTTCCGCAAGTTCAATGACAACATCCCTGACTGGGTTCGGAACATTGACTGGAACGGTTTCTGTTTCGTCGGACAGATTCACAGGAACTACACTCTCAGAAAACAACGATTCCCACACTTTCAATCGATTTGTGCCTGTCCCCCGATAGTTATCAGTTTCAACCACGTACTTCTTTGGAGCGTGTGTGAACGCTCTGATAATACTATCAACTGTTTCGATTGTAGAGTGCCATCCACTCTTTGGATAGTAAACACCCACTTTAATTGCCACCTCACGATTCGAAACATCGATATCGTCAATTCCGCCTAGGAGGCCGCACGCATGTCTTACAGAGTCCTGCCTATGCTTCCTGATATCAACTGCTGCTACAATTGCGTTCAAGATTCAATCTCACCGTGATGATACACATTCTGCTTCCCATTAGATATCTTCTCTACTCAATCATGCCGAGCTACAGAAATCATATTTCATGGGAACTGGCAAAGGAATTTTTCGTACATAGTTTCTGAAACCACCTTAGGCAAGAAAGAAGTTGGTGCCCCGACCGGGATTCGAACCCGGGT
>JBHLRP010000024.1:48472-49634 GCA_048882485.1 Candidatus Thorarchaeota archaeon | reverse complement strand
GCGGCTCTTAAACCGCCGAAGGGATTTGTTCTAGTACTTGAAGATGAAGAGAAACTGGTCGGCATGGGTGTCATAAAGACGATAGGAGAGGGAATTGGCGAAGTCAGACGGATGTATATCCGTCCTGAGTATCGTGGAAGGGGCTACGGGAAGGAGTTGATGCAGAAATTGTTGAATCAAGCAGAAGAGGTCGGCTATTTCACTCTTCGCCTTGAAACCGCGGACTTCATGCGTGCCGCTCTGAATGTCTATCGTTCCTCGGGATTCAAGGAGAGGGGTGAATATCCAGGCCTTGAAGTCCCTGAATGGTATAGACCCTATTGCATCTTCATGGAGAAGAAATTGACATCTGAACACGCTTAAAACAGAAATTGTCGATGGTTCAGCGATTAGCATGAGCAAGACGTCAAAAGAGGTCTATAATGACAAACTGGAACTGTATGAGAAGCTGATTGCCACTCATCCAGACATTGAACGCAAAGGAAAGATTATGCCGTACACCTCTCACAATGGTCACATGTTTTCACTTCTCTCAAAGGAGGGAGAATTGGGTCTTAGACTTCCCAAGGATGAACGAGAGGCTTTCCTTGAAAAGTACAACACTACACCCTTCGAGCAGTACGGTGCGATAATGAAGGAGTACGTTACCGTGCCTGATGAGTTGCTGGAAAAGACCGAGGAATTGAGGAAGTATCTCGAGATTAGTTACGAGTACATCAAAACACTAAAGCCCAAACCAACCAAAAAGGAGTCAGGATAGTATAGGAATATGGCCTGGTCTGCATGGTCAACATTCCCCTGCATACTTGAGTGTAGAAGCAGTAATTGATACATTACTCGCTTCCTTGTTGTGTTCTATTACAGATTATTTTGGAGGCACATTGGAGTTGAAGCAATCGTATACGATCTTCCACGACCCATCCTTCTGCTTTCCAAACAGCGTCAATGCCTTGCCATCGGGCATGGCATCAACCGTGTCCCCACCTGCCTTTGGAGTCAACTTCAGAGTGTATTTGCATCGAGTCAGGCCCAAATCACCATGGACTTCAACGTCATCTACACTCTTGATGACTATATCCAGTTTCATATCGTCAAAGACAGGCTTCATCCCTTCTCGTATCGCATCCAGCCCAATTCTAGCTGGAGTGTCTGGCGGCATTTG
>JBHLRP010000024.1:13928-48372 GCA_048882485.1 Candidatus Thorarchaeota archaeon | reverse complement strand
GGCAAAACAAGACGAGGGTCCTTTCAGGGGCTCTGGCATTTCTCATTTGACAGATATCACGATCCAGAATGGATCAACTTCGGCACCCTGCGAGTCTATAATGACGATACCATTTCACCTGGGGGTGAATGGGGAATCCACCCACACCGTAGGAATGAAGTCCTCACCTATGTCATGAAGGGTGAGTTCACCCACGAAGATGAGAATGGAGTTGGAGGTGCCATGACAAAGGGCGCAATGCAACACACCACGGTAGGTACTGGGATGTGGCACAATGAGATCAATAGTCGAGATGACGAAGAGATGCGTTTCATTCAGATGTGGTTCTTCCCTGCTGAGGATGGACTGAAGCCTTCGTATTCACAAATCATTCCTGAGAAAAATGACCGTACTAACAGACTTCAACTCCTAGCTAGCAGAAAGGAAGATGCTCCCTTGAAGATAGAGTCAGATGTCAATGCATATACTAGCTACCTTGAAGATGGAAAGGAGATTTTGTTGGAGATTCAAGATGGCTGGGGCGTGTACCTGGGTGCTCTAGAGGGGGGAAGCCTAGATGTAAATGGACAAACAATCCCTGAAAAGGGGGCGGCGAGGATTGAGCAAGAGAAGTCCATTACAATCAAGGCCAACGGGAATGTAGAGCTGCTTTTACTGGAGGTGTCCTTGACTGCACCGTATATTCCTCGCTATTCATAGAAGACATCGAATCCCCAAATCATACCCGCATTCCCCGCATTTTCCGTCATCATCAGTTGCGATATTTCTCGAAAGCAGCATTTGTCGCTCATAGCACACAGTCCCACAGCTAGGACATAGTGTGTCTTCAAGCCCTCTCCCGCCAACATTGCCAATATACACAAACTCCAAACCTCTCTTCCTTACCATATCTCTAGCCTTTGTCAATAACTCGAGTGCGGTTGGTGGTTCAGCGTACTCGTATGCAGGGTAGTATCTATTTAGATGCCAAGGCACCTTAGAACCAGCAGACTCCAGTATCCACTGAGCAAGGGACTCTAGGCATTCCATATCATCACTCAGACCAGGAACCACAAGCGTAGTGAGTTCTACATGAACCCCTCTTTCAATCATGTGAATGATATTGTCAAGCACTGGCTGGAGTGCTATCCCACATATCTCTCTCACTTGAGGTTCGCACCCCTTTACATCGACATTCGCCGCATCAAGCCCAGCATCTATCATGAGGTCGAGCGCTTCTGGTGTCATATAGCCATTAGTCACAATCGTATTGTACAGCCCTTGTTCTCGTGCTAGCCTAAACACTTCGAGGTTCCATTCAAGCATCAGAGTAGCTGCTTCACTGAATGATATGGATGTTCCTCTGCTCCCTCTCTCCTCAGCCATGGAGACGAATTCCTCAGGACTAACATATCGTGTGAGTTCGGGAGTTGGCTTGCTTTTGGATATGTCGAAGTTCTGACAGAAAGGGCAGGAAGCATTGCAGCCCCAGCTTCCAACAGTCAGAGCCATTGTTCCTGGTGCAAAGTGAAAGAAGGGCTTCTTCTCAACTGGATTGTTACTTATGGAAGACACATTACCATAGACCAGGGTATTTACAGAATTGTCAATGTTTACTCTTGTTCCACATACACCTACCTTCTTCTCCTGAATCAAGCATCTATGGGTGCATGTGAAACAGCGTACTGCATCACCTTCCTTCTGCTGAAGAATTCCTTCTCGTACTACTTGAGAATCAAACTGGTCTACTTGGATGCCGGTCAAAATAGTAACCATTGCTCAATATGTCCCTCTTATATTATAGTGATTGTCATGGCTAGAGCGGAGAGAAGATGATGAAGAATGTCAGAAGCACAACCATCAATCTCTTGGCAACTAGCGAGTGCAACCTTCTGATGTCTATGAAGGGTCTTCATGCAGAAGATATCTATAGACAGGCGCAACCAGAGATCAATCACATTGCGTGGATATTTGGTCATTGTGCGGTACATCTGGACTGGGTGGCTAGTCTTCTGAAGAACGGAGAACGAGTCTTCTCTGAAGAGGTGTGCCACTATTTCAAATCCGGCACTACAAAGTCCGAGATTCTTGATGCAGGACTGCCCATCTCTTTCAGGGACCTATTAGACAGCTATCTGCTCGTTTCTGAGTCGTTCTTCAAGTTCTTGTCAGATCTTGATGAATCCGCTTTGTATGAGGATTTCCCGGGGGCATCAGGGGAAGACCTGCTCGAAACAATCTTGCGTGTTTCACTTCACTTCATGGGACATGCAGGGCAGATTGTTCTCATTAGGCAAGCTCTTGGGAATCCGGGGCCAAGCTTTGTCTCTGGGGTTACAGAACAGGGAAGAGATCAATTATCATCTGGTTGGCATGAATGGTGGAAGAACACCAAAGAGAAGTTCCATGAATAGAATCTGATGCTGTCCCTGCCTCGCATCCCAGCCAAATTTCAAATTGTAAAGATTTATCAGTTTTGGGTTCTATCCTGTAAACTATTGTGAATCGACTACATTGACATTTGCCATTAAGCTTGACTTGCCTTGATACCCAAAGCTAAGAAATCATGGGAGGAGCTGCAAAGGTGTCGCGCGTGATTAGAGAGTTCTTCAAAGATAAGAGGAGGGGAGCATTGGCCATCATACTCATTTTCATTGTAGTGGCCTCTTCTCTTGGAATCCTCTACTTTCTGCCTAGGGGTCCCGGCCCCGCCGGCGGTGATAATGATGGAATGCCCGACAGCTGGGAGATGCTGTACGGACTTGACATGAACAACCCCGATGACGCCCAGTTGGACAAGGATGGAGATGGGCTAACGAATTTGGAGGAATATCTGTATGGTACCAATCCGACGCTTGTTGATACTGACGGCGATTTCCTGAGTGATAGTCATGAACTCCTCATCGGTACAAACCCCAACGACCGCGATTCTGACAATGATGAACTCAGTGATGCGGAAGAGGTCTTTCAATATAGCACAGACCCATTGAATCCGGACTCAGATGGAGAGGGCCTTTCCGACGGAACAGAAGTGAATACTGTCGGCTCAGACCCCACACTTCCAGACACGGACGATGACTCGCTTGACGATAAAGAGGAGGTCTTTGATTTCAATACGGACCCTCTGTCAAAGGATACCGATAGGGACACACTTGAGGATGCAGATGAAATCAGAGTGTACGGTACAAATCCAAAAGACAATGATACTGATCATGACCTTCTCTTGGACAACGAGGAGATTCTGTACGGGACAAATCCCCTTGACATGGACTCTGAAGACGATGATGTAAATGATGGCGCAGAGCCTGACTGGAATGTGGACACTGATGGAGACTCATTGATCAATGCATTGGACCCGGACTCAGACAACGACCTATTGTCTGATGGCGACGAGATTCTGCTTGGGAGTGACCCTCTCAACAACGACTCTGACTCGGACAATGTGATCGATGGATGGGACCCTGCTCCAATGGACAACGATGCAGATGACGACGGTGTATTTGATGGGAATGAAGCTACAACTTGGTCATATTGGTATGAGGCTGAGGAGCTCGAACCAGAACGAGGCGTGGTCGGAAGTGATGTCGATGCTAGGAATGGACAAGCATTATTCTCGACGGGTTCTGGAATATTGTTCAACTATTCAGTTCCAGTTTCTGAGGGCGATTACAAGTTCTTCGTGAGAGCGAGAGGTGAGTTTCTGGAGACCGAGAATAGGTCCATCCTTCTCTCTGTCCAGCAGAACAGCGTGACGCTCGTCAATAATGATTTTCATCTCTTGACACCAATCTACCGTTGGTACTCCACTCCGTTCTTCAATGTCAGTGACGGGATGCTCCAGATAATCACAAGCACATTGTTTTCGTGGGTTGTGATTGACAGGGTGGGAGTAGTCCGAATGGAGAGCATAAACTCCGAGGTAACTGACCCCCTCGATCAAGACACTGACGGGGACTTGATTGTGGACGGACAGGAGTCAGTCCTGAATTCCTACTGGTACGAGGCAGAAGACTTCGCATGGGACCCAATTCAGGTCATCGATAATACCACTGCTAGCAACAGCAAACACGTCACTCCCCTGCCAGATGGCAGAGTGGCCTTCATCTCAGACCCAAGCTACATCTTTCCTAATGGAACATATGTTGTGTTTGTGCGGGCTGTGAGTGCTTCTCTCAACTCTAGCAACACTATGGAAGTCGATATCACCCTGGGAGGCGACCCGATAACAGTGCCTCCAGTGCAGTTCGCATTGGTACGGCAGGTCGTCTACAATGTGGTCGTCAGAAATGTCCATCTTTACGAGTGGCTTTTTGCTCTCCAATTCAATCTCCCAGCAGATGACACGATTGACATCGACATTCGTGCTTTGGGAGTGCTCGGCGACATCTTTGTTGACAAGGTCTTGTTGATGAAGTTGGAGTATTGGTCGGACACGGCCTTTGTCTCGTACAACAACGGTACTGGGACTATTTCATCAGTACTCAATGTTCCCAGAGGCATTTCTGACCCCATGGACATCGATACTGATGGGGATGGATACAGAGCAGCAGATGGCTTTCTTGCAGAATCGACTGGCTGGTTCACAGATGGGTTTGAGCAGTACGATATAGGGACCAATCCTTTTGACATTGATACAGATAGGGATGGAGACTCCGACACGCTCGATCCCAATCCAAACAGCGGAGACACAGACCTCGATGGAATCTTCGACTACATAGAGCTCTTGAGTAACTACGATGGCACGCCATCTGATCCACTCAACGCAGATACAGACGGGGACGGCATTCGAGATGGCGACGAGGATTACAATCTTGATGGAACCCGGACAACCGGCGAAACCAACCCGACGAATCCTGATACTGATATGGATGGCATCAATGATGGCATCGAGATTGGCATCCCAGACCCCAACGCTCTCCCAGTAGCTCCTCCGATAATAACTGACCCGTTGAACCCTGATTCAGATGGTGATGGGATTCTAGATGGGACTGAGGATTCAAATGGGAATGGTCAGCATGAGCCCCTCCTGAGCGAAACCCGCGCAGATAGGGCTGACACAGACTTTGACTATTTGAACGACAACGATGAGCCTGTCTACTCAACAGACCCGAATAATTGGGACTCGGATGCAGACTCTCTACGTGATGGCTTTGAAGTCCACATATTCGGAACGAATCCACTATTGAATGATACGGATGGAGAAGGGCTCCTAGACGGGCCAGAAGTATATGTGTTCAAGACCGATCCGAATGATCCGGATTCAGACGATGACTTGCTGGATGATTGGGAGGAGGTCATGGTCTATAAAACGAATCCTCTGTCGAATGACACTGATGGTGAAGGCCTCGACGACTATGAGGAAGTTCAGACCTATGGAACTGATCCTAATCATCCAGACACTGATCGAGATGGCGCAACGGATTACGAGGAAGTCATAGCCGGCACGAATCCACTCAACGCTCCTCCGTTCGCTGATTTCGGTCTGGACAGGACCGTGTACAGGGGTGTGGATGTACAGCTCGATGCTCGCCCATCGTATGACAAAGACGGGACAGTCGAAGCCTATCACTGGAACTTCGTGGGAGACCTACTTCTGACCCTGACTAATCCAGCGACTCCCTCAGTACGATTCATGCAGTTGGATGAGTACGATGTCATCCTGACAGTGACTGATGACGACGGTGAAACGGGATCCTCAACTGTCACATTCACCGTCATCAACCAGCCTCCTACCGCGGATGCAGGCTTGGACCAATCTGTGTTCACCGGTTTCAGTGTTGACTTCCAAGCTGGTTCAGGGTCAACGGATCCTGACGGCACGATTGTTTCCTATGAGTGGAACTTCATGGATGGAACTACTGGGACTGGGCAGAGCACCACCCATGTCTTTGGTGCTGCTGGGACTTATTATGTGACCCTCACCGTGATAGACAATGACGGTGACAGAGATACTGACACTGTGGTTATAACTGCAGAGAATCCAAGGCCGCCTGACCTTTTTGTTTCAACCGATGACATCGAATTCGTCACAGATGGAACGGACGTCATTATGAGTCTGACAATCCAGAACGATGGGGACCTTGATGCGAGTAGTGTGTCATTCGAGGTGTCCGATGAGGCCACAGGTTGGTCTACATCCATGAGCCGAGACGCGGGGATTGCAGCCGGGTCTAGCATCGACTTTAATGTCACCCTAGCTCCAGAGCCTCTGGGCTTCCACAGCCTCCGAATCGAGGTTGATCAAAACCATGCGATTGAGGAGTCAGACGAATCGAATAATGTTGTCTATATCGTAGTCCCTGATGCAGATGAGGACAGTCTGTCCGACGTAGGGGAGGGGATTCTTGGAACAAATCCAAACAACTCAGACTCGGATGGAGATACTTTCAAGGACGGCCCTCATAGGGCATGGAGCTCCAAGGCCTGGCCCGTTGAGCGTGACTCATTGGTGGATACAGACGGTGATGGACTGATCAATGCACTGGACACCGATTCAGACAATGATGGATATTCAGACGAGGTGGACATTGACCCACTGCATGACTTGCTAGTGAAGGTGAGAATTGACAGTCTCGATATTGAAGATCCCATTGACTTTGAGATAGTCACGAGGTCAAAGACTGTACGAGTCCCCTACCTCAGCTGCAGTTGGTCAGGCTGCCGTATCAAATACAAGAGCTTCAAAATCTACTATCCTTGGATCGAGGAGAACAGACGTGCAGAGCCGTACTTCAGAGTGAGGGTGTCGGACCAGTGGGAAAGCGAAAACTGGATGCACAGCGAAGTCCCTGTAGCTGAAGATGTTGAGCACTACAGTTCTGGCAATCCGCCACTGTTTGTCGTCAATGTGCCAGATGACACGGATATTGTGGGTGTTATGGTGGAAGCATGGGACATCGACTTGGTCATGAACGACCAGTTGGACATTGGTGCAGGTGCAGGTAGGTATACCTACTCTGCGCTCTTTGATCTTCGAGCGGCTACGCAATATCAGCCCGGGGGTTACGTGGTAGGAATTGCAGACAGTGGCAGCAGGGATGGAACCGCAAGCAGTGACGACGATGACGCCCGGATTTCGTATTCGTTATCCCTAGACTATGAGCTGTCCTATCAAGAACAGATGAAACTGGCACAGAAATTCTCCCCTCAGCTCTATTTTGATGTGACAGAGATATGGCGTCCTCGTGACATTCGTGACCTCCTTGAGCATGCTGACATGAAGAACAGCTCTGGCGGTGTTGTGGACTCAACACCCACTCCAGAAGAACTAGAAGCCCATGCTGGCACAGGTGATTACCTAGACCTGGATGATTCATACCATTCACAGGACTCTTCGACCTACGGTCTCAAAATCTACTCCCACGTATTCACCACTTACAAGAATTACATCGTGGTGCAATACTGGTTCTTCTATATCTATGATGACTGGGTGAATAACCATGAAGGTGACTGGGAGATGATTCAGCTAATATTGCCGCCCAAAGGCACATCAGCCGTAGAGAATCTGGTGCCCGAAGTTGCAGGATACTCATGGCACAATCACATAGAGAGAAGTGGCTGGGTCTTTGATGTTCTATCGCTATTCACCACTCATCCTGTGGTATTTGTGGAAAAGGGATCACACGCGAGTGGTTTCATCCCTCTTGGGGGCACCTACCTGCCGGAAGACATGTCTCAGTACTCATTAGAGTTGATAAATAGTGAGGGATGGTTGAAATATGATGGTCTCTGGGGACAACCAGGTCCCATAGGTTTTGCCGGCCCTCCAGGTCCAGTATTCAGATCAGGATGGATTCTGTCTCCCCCGCACTTCCCGGGGACCTATGGGCTCTATACGGCATACATGTGGACAGACCCAATCTTCTGGCATAATTATACCACTGGAGCAACGTTATGATTGCTTCTGCCCGGAAACTAGCATAAGACTCCCCTTCTCCATTCGAGGAGTAGCTCCATAGTGGTATCTAGGAATTGCGAAATATTCAATGACAAGCAGCTTGACATATGACGTAGGTGAATCGATGAAAGATAGGAAGAAGGAAAGAGGAAGGGTCAAAGACTACATCAAGAAGTACTTCAAGGGGAAAGCCCCCAAACTAAAGAAGATACGCGAACATGCGAAGGTAATGCTAGGGGGCACTACCAGTGTCTATATTGTTAAGGTGGATGTTGAGGCATGGGGCAACCTTACTTATGCGTTTGTGACTGTTGCCCAGAGCCATCCTCAAGGGATTATAATTCTGAATGCGCCACAAATTGGATTGGTGATGCAGCAGCTGACAGAAGGGATACGCGACCCATTATAACGCAGCATCTCCCTCTCTGAGTCATGACGGGCGATTCGATTTCCAGCCCAATGACTTTTTGCAAAACTTTATTATCAATATTGATATCAATATTGATATCAATAATGATACAATTATAGTGGAATGAGACAAGGAGGTGTAAATGAAACACATGCACAGATCAAGAAACCACCGCCACTGGAGAAGAAGAACCTCATCAGTTCCTAAGGGATTCCTCAGATATCAGGTTCTAAGACTGCTGAATGAGAAACCCATGTCCGGTGCTGAACTCATGAGTGAGATTGAAGAGAAGACCAACAAGCACTGGCGACCAAGTCCAGGATCTATCTATCCATTATTATCATGGTTGCTGGACTCGGGTTATACTCGAGAAACGTCCGACTCCGAAGCTGGTGTCAGGCGATATTTGTTGACGGATGAAGGGAAGAAGCTCCTTGAAGAGCATGAGCAGAAGAGAGAGCAATACATGGGTACTCGTTTCTTTGGGCCACAGTATCAATGGTTTGACTGGTCAGGAGATGTTCCTGAAGAGGCTCAAGAGCTCGTTGCAAGTTGGCAGAAGATGAGAAAAGCTGGCTTTGCATTACTCAAGAGGCTCAAAGATGATTACTCTGAGAATCTGGCCACTGAGGCCAAGAAATTAGTTGATGAGTTCACTGAGAAGATATCCGGCTTATCAAACGCTCAGAAAGTATAGTCATCAAATATGATGGAGTGAATGGAATCACTCTATCAATCTTCTATTTCTAGCCCATCGTCCTGTTCTAATCCCTGGACAAACCGTCCTATTCCATGGTATTATTATCATATTCGCGTACACTGACTTGACTCGATAGGAGAAATCATCAGGTATGGGATACGCGTGGATCAACCAATTAGTGAAACAATATTAGAGTCTGAAGCTGATGGGGAAATTAGCATTCAGACTAGCAGAAAGTCAAGAATATCATGTATCATCGCAGCGATACTGCCATTTGTGCAATCCATCCCTCCGCTTACAATATGGGGCGGCCTAATGACGATACCATTTGTCGGTTATATCGCTCTCCTCTTCACATCAAGCCCTTCTCAGTTCGTTGAGGCCATTGTCTTCATCTTTTTTGGCGGCTTTCCGTGGGAACAGATTATCGCAATATTGGGAATAGGTGTCCTTCTCCATTCAGTGATTCATATGAGATTGGCAAAGAAGGACGGTCTAATCAAGAGCGGCCTGTATCGTTACGTCCGCCATCCACAATATCTAGGAGTTGTCTTGTTCACACTCGCACTGACGACCCGAAGCTATTGGATAGGAAAGAACACCTTTGGAATGAGCTGGATCGCTCCTGAACTCACTGTTGCTATTTGGTTTGGCACATTGTTTGCCTATGTCGTTCTGGCTCAAGTAGAGGAACTCCATCTAGCCAAGACATTTGCATCAGTGTTTGAGGAGTATAGAGAAGAGACCGGATTCATGGTTCCGTTTGTGAAGACTCAGAATCGTGTCCTTGAAATTGCACTGTCAGTGCTGATTCCAGCCCTCATCCTTGCTGGTGTACTTATTGCAGCTCCCGGGTATCCTCCTCTACTCTAGGATACCTGTTTCCATCGGGTTTCAGGTCTGAACCTTTCGAAAAATGCTAAATAGCAAATGGCTGATTGTTCGAAGATATGAGCGAGTACGAGGAGAAACTTACACAGTATATGAAAGAGAACGACATCGAAGGTGAGTTGCTGCGTCTAGGTGCGTCCTGTCATACAGTGCAGGATGCCGCTGACGCTGTTGGTGCAGATGTTGATGAGATCATCAAGAACATCTGCCTAATGGACTCAGAAGGTAATTTCATTGTAGCAATCGTGAAAGGAGCACATCGTGTGAGTACATCTAGAGTTGCGAAAGTGTTGGGGGTTGAGTCCACTCGGACTGCTACGCCAGATGAGATTCTCAACTCCTCAGGCTATCCCGTTGGTGGGGTACCATCTTTTGGCTTTAAGGCTACCTTCTTGGTGGATCCCAAAGTTATGGAAAAGGAAGTCGTGTATTCAAGCGGCGGTTCAACTACATCTCTATTGAAAGTAGCAACAAAGGTCCTACTTGAATCAAACAAGGGCAAATTGGTCAGAATACGGAAATGAAGAACTCTCACCAGACCTGCAAACCAGGATGAGGATGCAAATCTCTGCCATTTCATTGATTCTTTATGCCTAGGTATAGTGCACCCAGTTCTGGATTGCTAAGAAGCTCTTTGGGATCGCCGCTGTATCGCATTTCACCACTTACTAGAAGATACGCATTATCACCTATCTCTAATGCAGCCTTTGCCATTTGCTCAACAAGAAGAATCGTCAGTCCGAACTCGTCCCGCAGTTCCTTCACTTTGGCAATGACTCTCTTGGCCAAGATGGGTGCAAGATCCATAGAAACCTCGTCAAGGAGCATTAGCTTGGGCTTTCGGACTAGTCCCATGCCGATGGCGAGCATGCGTCTTTCACCACCACTCAAGGTGCCAGCCTTCCTGCCTACGAAGTCCTTCAATGCAGGGAAGAATTCAAGGACCTCCTTTGCCTGTTCTTCAACCTCTTCACTATCCAATGTGTACCCTGCCATGATGAGGTTCTCCATGACAGTCAGACCCGCAAACACATTGCCAGTCTGTGGAACCATCGAGATCCCAATCTTGGGGGCCACATATGGAGGTATGCCTGTGATGTTCTCTTCTCTGTATATGATTTCACCGCCAGTGACGGTGGCCAAGCCAGATATGCTATTCAGGAGGGTGGTCTTCCCAGCTCCATTCGGTCCCACAACGACACTGACCTGTTTGTCCGGAACCTCGATGTTGACGTCATATAAGACACAGAATTTATCGTAGCCAGAATTTAGGTTCTTTACGCTTAGCATCTTCTTTCCTTCTCCTTATCCAATGTATATCTCTTGGACCCTTGGATCCGTTGTGACTTCTTTGGAAGTGCCCTCGGCAATCAGCTTGCCTGACTCCATAACGTATGCATGATCTGCATAAGGTGCTGCTATGTCAATTCTGTGTTCAATCACAAAGAATGTTATTCCCATTGACTCCTTAACCTGAGTAATGTAAGTGAAAATCTCATCTGCAAATGATGGATCGCAGCCTCCTATTGGCTCATCCAACGCAATGAGGTTTGCTCCTGAAGCTAGACCTCTCGCAAGTTCCAGCAGTTTTGCGTGGCCGCCGCCGAGCGTGTTGGCTAGCTTATCCCAGTGTTCATACAATCCCACTCTCTTCAAAATGCCCAAGGCTTGCTTGATGTGTTCTTCCTCCTCGGCTTCCCAAGCTTTCGGATTCCACGCGTATAAAGGGTTCTCTCCAATGCTCTTCATAGCTGCAAGTACATTGTCAAGAACTGTCATACTATGAAATGGTAATGGAATTTGGAAAGTCCTCACGAAGCCCCTTTCATAGATTCTATGGGGGCGCCATCCAGTTATCTCCTCACCGTTGAGAGTCACCGTCCCGGCATCTGCTTTCAAAACGCCAGTGCAGAGATTCAAGAGGGTGGTCTTGCCACACCCATTCGGACCCATGAGGAGAGTGAGTTTCCCCTTTTCCATCGACATGGTCACGTCATTCACTGCCATTAGGGCACCAAAGCCCTTCACCATATTTTCCGCGTGGAGTACTATGTCCGCCAAATCGATTTCACCCGCAATTCAACCATATTCTTTACATTTTGTAGTTCGGGAATTGGTAATTCAAGCATAAAAAGTGTGGGAGTGAAAGGGAGAAACAAATTATATCTTGTTTCTCGCCTTTTTCCCAGTTTTGCGAACCTCTTACATTACTCCCAGATGATGACATCCAAGTTGGCGCTATAAGTGCCAACCTTGGCCCATTCAGCTGGAGCACCAGCTACCACCGCCCAGAGGTCGTAGTCTGCAACTGATCTGTCGCCATTTGCATTCAGCGAGAACAAGCCACTTGCACCGTAGTAGTTGTCAACAAGTCCAGGCAAGATACCCTTCACTGCTGCTGCACTGTACTCGTCTGCTGCATCTAGTGCCATAGCAACAGTCCAGACGATATCGTAGGTGTTGTAGCAGTAGGAGTCTGGAATCCTATTGAGCGTGGTGTTGATGTGGTTTCGCACATCAAGGTACTTTGCTGAAGCACCCGGTGTGAATATGGTGTTAGTGAAGTTGACTGTGTCTGCGAATGGACCTGCAATCGCGTGACTTGTGAGACTGCTGAGTAGACAGGTACCATCGCTGCCAAACCACTGAACAGTCTTGAGAACCGCATGTGCATCAGCATCTTCCATGTACGGAATGATCTCTTCAAATCCAATTGCTAAGACAGCAACCTCACTTGGATCAGCTCCGCCATCGAGTGCCGCCTGCACCGCCGATCTTAATGATTCTGCTTCAGTCGGGAAGTCGGTCAATGTGTATGTGTATCGCACTTCTGCAGTGAATGTACTACCATACGCATCTTCAGTTGCATCCTTGAGTCCATCTCCCCATGCATCACCTCTCCAAGTTGCTATAACATCAGTGATGCCTGCATCAAGAAGCATTGCAGCGATAGCTGGTCCTTGGATGTAGTCATCAGGACAGAACCTGAAGACTGAGTCGTCAGCAATTGAGAGCGATGTTGCAGTTGAGGATGGACTGATTAAAAGAAGTCCGTTCGAGTCTGCATATGTTTTGAGGTTAGTGACCTCACCACTAGACATGGGTCCAACAAAGATCTCTACACCTTGGCCGTGCCATGTTCTCATTTTGGTATCAGCAGTTGTTGGGTCAGTAGCAGTATCCTCCACAACCAAGTTGAGGCTCCATGCCTCACCTCTCTCAGTGAGCCACGCATTTACCTGCGTTTCAGCGTATTCAGCTGCCACTTTACTGTTCTCTCCATAAGTGCTTAGTGCTCCGGTCAGGGGTGCCAGAAATACTATTGTCTGTTCACCCTGGAGACCGGTCGGTCCAGCTGGTCCGACACCCATTTGTCCAATGAACCATCCTCCAGCTAATCCACCAGCTAGCACTACAATGATGAGAATAGCTAATACGCCTTTGTTATCTAAAGACATGTTTCTTTTCTCTCTCCAATGTATGTTACATCTCTTTTACTACTGTATATCCAGTAGAGTCGTTAATTAGACTAAACCTGTGCATTGTTCTGGAATGTTATATAGATTGCCCTCAGCGAAAATCCGCGTTTCTAGGAATGCTTAAGTATCCAGAACACCGAGTGAATTGAATAGCAATTCAAACGGAGAGAGAAATGTGATACTACCCCCACTAGTAGCTGATGGGATTGCTTATGGCAGCGGATTAGCGCTGCTAGCATGTGGAATCACTCTGATCTATATGACAACGAGGACATTCAACTTTGCGCATGCAAGTATGAGCACATGGGGTCTGTTCGTAATTTACACAGGATATTATCTGTCAGGCCTCTCCCCGTATACCTTCTTTCCTCTAGCATTCCTACTTGGAGCTGGTCAGGGACTAGTATGGTACATAATCTGCAATAGGTATCTATTGAGGAGGGGGGCTGACGAAACTGTTCTCATGATGTCGACGCTTGGATATGAGTTACTATTGCTATCGTTCGTACAGATATTCGCTGATGTGCTCACTGGAATGGGAGCATACCCACGGTTAATTACAATGTCCGAAACAGATTTCCAGATACTCGGAATGAGAGCCATCACCGTTCTCTCTCTAATATCAGCAATCGCAATCCTTGCTACGCTGCATCTCTACCTGACTAGAACGAAATTCGGATTAGCAATAAGGGCAACTGTAGAGAACACCTCACTGGCAGGTGTAACTGGTATAAATGCAGAAAAGGTCTATCTCACTGCGTGGATCCTAGGTAGTGGTCTAGCAGGACTTGGAGGCGCGTATGTGGGTATGGTAGCGACGGGAGGTCCAGTGCTGGGTTGGAATATCATTGTGCCTATGTTTGCCGCAAGCATACTTGGCGGACTTTATAGTGTCTATGGCGGAATTGTTGGCGGCTACATCGTTGGCTTGGCCGAATATGTAGGATTGCAGCTACTTGCGTTAATCGTTGGATTTGGTATTCTGCCATACAAACCTATCATCCCCCTAGCGATAATGGCCATAGTACTATTAGTTCTCCCACAGGGGCTTGCAGGCCTAACGAGAGAGCATCTGAAGAAATTAGTAATGAAGGAGACTTGGACAGGATTGGGCCAGCGTGGGTCAAGGTGGATAGCCCAACTCGTCAGGAGGGGGTGATGGTCAATGGCAATTAATCTAATAACGATAGCCAATCTTGTAATTGATATATCGATATTTGGTATCGTGACTCTAAGCCTGAATCTAGAAGTTGGCTTCACTGGAATCCCCCAGTTTGGACGGGTCATTGCAGTGATTATGGGAGCATTCACTGCAGGGGCCATACCTGGACGGATAATGGCCTACCTGTTGGCTGTACCTAATGCAGAGATGTATGCAGATACAGCCTATAATTTCGGGATTGTTAATAGTATCAATTCGGTCCTTGCAGCTAATCCTCTGATAGCTATCCTTTACATGCTCTCATCACTAATTCTAGCTGCAATAGCTGGCGCAATAATTGGTTGGTTGACGTCTCGCCCTGCCATCCGGCTGAGAGAGGCATATCTCGGGATCTCCCTTCTGGCCTTTGGTGACATCTTGATGTTCATCGGAATCAACGTTGCTCCTATCATAGGTGGCACAAACCCTGTCGCTGTGCCTGATCCATTTGCCTGGGTCTGGGGCCCGATGCGGGTTTATGCATATACTATTGTGACTGCCTTACTCCTGATCTTCGTGTTATTCTTGGTCATTAGAATGACAAAGTCTCCCTTTGGTCGTTCACTGAAGATGCTGAGGGACAACGAGCTTACTTCGAACGTGTATGGCAAGGACACAGTACGAGTCAGGACCACCAGCCTTGTGGTTGGTTCCATGATCGCCTCAATAGCTGGAGCAATCTACGTGATGTTCGTTGGTTCAGCAAACTCAAGCGCGTTTTCACGTTTGAACTGGACATTCTATCCCTGGGCATATCTCATGTTGGGTGGAGTTAGCAACAATCTTGGTGTCCTATTGGGCGTCGGAGTATTCATAGTCGCTAGGACTGGCATCATCTTGTCCAAGCCCTTCTTGGAATTCCTACCGTTTGAACCGATTTGGCTGGAATACACTCTGGCAGGGGCAGTCATGATAATAATAGTCCTGTTCAGGCCACAAGGGCTGATTCCTGAGCGACCAGAGACCTCGATGTCGACAAATAGGATACACGAGATTGTACGTCGGCTCAATGGGCAAGATGTTCCTCCAGCGGAAGGCCAAGAAGCTCCCTCTCAATCAACTGACGCCTCAGATGGAACTGTCACAGATAGTCAAAACAAGGAGGACACAAGTAACCCAAGAGACCCTCCAGACTCTGCAGGCTGATTCCGGGATTTGAACCCGCATATTGCCCACACTGCTCTGTCAGACAAGATCAACGTTGCCATTTCAAAGCACGCTGGTTTATCAAGGCATTTCAAGTCAGGCTCATCCTGAAGGATATGTTCTATTGCCGCTGATTAATTGATTGTATGAAGCTCTGTTTCCCAATTGCCAATCATATCACATTGATGAGAAGCTCAGGCCAACTACTGGTTCCGTCAAGGTATGACTCATCGGTTCTAGTCTGTTGGTTGTCGTTGATGTCAGTGGCTCTAACATGCAGAGTGATCTGGCCTACAGCAGAGAAAGTCACGTTTATGCCCCAGAACACCCATACGTTGTCTGCATCCATCTGCTGAACTATTGGTGCATTGGTCCACGTTGCGCCATCATTAATCGAATACTCCACTAGCTTTACACGAGTGCCTCCAAATGCGCAACCACCGATCCGTAGTTCCTCATTCACACCGATCGAAACAGCCCCTTGTGGAAAGAAGATATGTGAGTCAATCTCTATGGGTGGTGAGGTGTCCCATCCGCGGTCCTCCCAGTAGTCCTCCAGAGGCCTGTCAATCACTTCAATCTCGGTGACCCAAGCGGGTTGTTTAATGCCATAGTACCCTGGATTGAGAATTCGCAGAGGGAATCCCTGCACTGGTGGAATCTCTACTCCGTTCATATATAGAGCTCCGAGCACTCCATTGTTTCTTATCTGGTCAATAGTATGGGATGCGTAGTATCCATCAGCAGCTCGATACTTGACTCCTGTCGCATCCTCTGAGAGGCCCAATGACTCCAGTAAATCAATCAACATGAATCCTTTCCAAATTGCAGTACCTATCAATTTCCCAAATGCACTATTGCCAATGCATTCGACTGTCAGGGGAAGCTCGGTCATATTCAATAACTGCAGTTCATCCAGAGTGAAGCTAGTGGGATTCTCAACAAGTCCCGACACTTGTAGCCGATACGTGTCCCGGTCAATCTCTGGGACGGTCCCAATTCGAGTTATGAAATAGTCCTCGTTCTTAGTGATGAAATCTGGATATTGTGAAGGGCCTTCCTCCTCTGGTGGTGATAAGGGATGTATTGAGATCAGTACGACAGACATCACTACCATCACGATGATGAAATACGCCAATATTTTCAAATCTCTCTCCATAATGTATCCCCTTCGCAGATATTTTCCCCTCACCAGATAGAGGGAGCCAATTTGATTGTATGCTTTATTATAGTGCAGTAGACAGTAGTGTATTCTCGTTCGAAGCACCACAACCAAGGAAGCTTCACACCTTGGTGTTGGAGAAACTGGAGGGTGTTAATTTTCTAGTCAAATTGGACAGGGATTTCACAAAATTTATCTCGGAACCCAAGGACGTCTGCCCAATCTGCTGGTCGTTCTATCGTCTGAAAGTGATTGACCCATGCCAAAGATAGTCTATGTAAGCAGCTATTTGCCTAGAGAGTGCGGAATAGCCACCTTCACAGAGGACCTGATAAAGAGTATCGACGCTCTTCACGTTTCTGAACCTGCAAGAGTAATAGCTGTGAATGATCCCGGCTCATCGTATAGCTATGGCAAAGAGGTAGTATTGCAGATTGAGAGCAATGACAGGGCATCTTTCGAGCTAGCGGCTGATTATGTCAATAGCTCGGATTACGACCTGGTGAATGTGCAACATGAGTTTGGCCTTTTTGGTGGGGTGTGGGGAGAATATCTTTTGGCATTTCTAAGGAAGCTTAGGAGGCCTAGTGTCACTACTATGCACACTACTCTATTTCCTGACTCAAAGATAATTCGTTCAATAGGAAATGGGGACGTGCATAATAAGGTGGTGAAGGAAATCGGACGGAGAAGCTCTGCCATTGTAGTCATGACAAAGACTGCTGCAGACATCTTGCGAAACAACTATGGCATAAGCCCCGAAAAAGTCAGAGTCATTCGCCATGGATTTCCGACAATGCCATTTGTGCCGAGTCAGGTTGGAAAGAAGGCCTTAGGCTTGGATAGAAGCACCGTCTTGTCCACATTTGGCCTCATTAGTCGAGACAAAGGAATCCAGAATGCTATAAAGGCACTGCCAGAAATCGTCAGCGAGCGGCCTGACATACTATATCTGATAATAGGACAGACCCATCCGCAGGTCAGATTGCACGAAGGGGAAAGATATAGGAACCGTCTCATCAGACTAGTGAAGGAGCTGAATCTCGAAAAGAACGTAAGATTCCACAACCGCTTCTTGACTAAGGATGAATTGATAGCATATCTACAGGCCACGGACGTCTATATCTGTCCGTATCTGCACAAGGAACAGCTCTCTAGTGGAACAGTCACCTATGCCTTGGGTGCAGGACGCGCTATTGTTTCAACTCCATTCTATTACGCCCAAGAAGTCTTGGCTGAGGGGCGCGGAGTGTTATGCAAATTCAAAAGCCCACAGTCAATTACCAATGGGATTAGAATGCTCCTAGAGAATCCTGAAGAGAGAAATCGTATAGAAAAACGGGCATATCAGTACGGTTGTAGCATGACTTGGCCCAAAGTGGCTGAGCAATATGCTTCCTTGTTCGAGGAGATGACTCAGTAGGCAGGAGGATGGATTGTATCAAGATCCCTTCAATCAACTGCATTTGGCTGCAGGATTTAACAGATGACACAGGGATACTACAGCATTCAAAATTCTCCATTGCAAATAGAAAGGAGGGGTATGCCACTGATGATAATGCTCGCGCTCTGGTGGCAGTTCTCAAGTACAGTTTATTGCATAAAGATACAGTAACCCTGAAACTAGCAAGGACCTATCTTAGTTTCCTCCTTCATGCGCAAGAGGAGGATGGTCATGTTCACTCCTTTATGGAATACAATCGCAACTTCCTTGACAAAGAGAGATCAGATGATGCAATAGGTCGAGTTCTGTGGGCTTGTGGCTACTCCCAAACAGTAGATGTCTCTCCCGACTTCAGGATGGCAGCAAAAGAGATTTTTGATAAGGGGCTTAACTGGGCATTACAGTCCAACTCACTTCGGACTCATGCCTTCGCCATCCTAGCCCTTTGCAATTATGCTCGAGCATTCCCTAAGGATAAGAATCCTCCACTCAACGTCGTTCATCTTGCGGATCGACTTCTTGAAGCATTTGGGAATGAGTCAACCTCATCCTGGCACTGGTTCGAATCATATCTCACATATGCCAATCCTAGGCTTCCTCAAGCGCTCTTCAAAGCCTATCAGACAACTGGAAAGCAGGACTATCTTAGCGTCGCTGAGAAGAGCTTCGAGTTCCTTGTTGAGAATACTATAATCGAAGGAGTGTTCCACCCTGTGGGCAATAGCTCTTGGTACAAAAGGGGTGGACAGATGGCGCTATATGATCAGCAGCCGATTGAAGCATCATGCATGGTAGAAGCGGCATCCGCCGCATTTCAGGTAACAGGTGAGGACAAATACCTCAAGATTGCTCATA
Organism: Candidatus Thorarchaeota archaeon; assembly: GCA_048882485.1. Lineage (GTDB taxonomy): Archaea > Asgardarchaeota > Thorarchaeia > Thorarchaeales > Thorarchaeaceae > SMTZ1-83. The sequence goes on along the minus strand of JBHLRP010000024.1, from coordinate 29,209 downwards.
TCGCCTTTGACTGGTTCATGGGTAACAACTCAATGAAGGTGATGGTATACAATCCTACCACAGGTGGCTGCTATGATGGAATTACACCTGACGGCTTGAACTTGAACCAAGGAGCTGAGGCAGGTCTCTCCTACCTACTTGCCCGACTTGAGATGGAATTATTGACCAAGAGGCCATGACAATTTCTCACTGACACTAGGGCAGGAGTTCGCTCAGTTCATACTCGACTCCACAGACTACTGTATCGGCACCGCCATAATAGACAAGAAGCTTGTCATCCATTAAGACGCTCCCGCAGCTAAACACGACATTGGGCACTTTGCCAAATCTTTCATACTCCTCTCTAGGTTCTAGTATTGGTTCGTCTGAGCGATACAGGATATGCTCGGGGTCGTCCTTATCGATTAAGAGGACACCTAGACGGTAGACATAGTTGTAATCCACACCGTGATAGAGGAAGAGCCATCCCTCATTGATCTCAATTGGTGGCGAGGCGGAGCCAACTTTCAGACTGTCCCATTTATCGGGTCTAGGCCCCATCAATGCTCTCATATCGCACCATTGCTTCAGGTCGTTTGAATACGCCACACATAAGTGAGGCTCTATTCGGTGATACATCACGTATCGCCCGCCAATCTTCCGAGGGACGATCACTGCATTCTTGTTCTGAATGCCATTGAACGGTAACCATCTCTCTCCCCAGTTCCAGCATCCTGCCAATAAATCCTCCAAGGATATAGATGTTAGAGAAATCTGATATGCGTTTATCGGATTATTTCTGTAGGCTGTATAGGTCATCAGACATTCATTGTTTATTGCCGTGATTCGAGGATCTTCAACGCCAAGATTTTCACAGGGCTTCTCAGGTGAGAATGCTGGTTCTGGCTGTCGGGCGTCGATTGAATAGCCATCTTCTGAGTTCGCATATCCAAGGCGCGACATGTTATCATCACCCATAGCGCGATAGATGATATGGACCTTGTCGCCCGCATATATTGCTGCGGCATTGAACACTGTTCGATTCTCCCAGTAATGGCCTGCCAATGGTTCTAGGATTGGATTGTTTTTGAAGCGCTTCATCTCTAAATTCTCCCAAGGTCATGTCAAAGACTCATAGTCTCACTATGTGTGCATATTATGGACTTCATCTAGTACCGCTCTGAAACTGAGAAGCCCAACAAGGTGCCCTTCGCTGTCAGTAACTGGCAAGTGCCTGATTCTATTTGAGCGCATGACATCCTTGGCCATTGCGAAGGTTGCTTCTTGCGAAATCGTCTTTGGATTTATCGTCATTACCTCCTTGAGCGGTGTATTCAAGGGGACATCGGTAGCTACGACTCGGATTGCATCTCGTTCCGTAAAGATTCCCTCGCAGTTGCGTTCTTCATTGATGACGATGATGGATCCGATGTGTTTGTGATGAAGCGTATCAATCGCTTCCTTGGCGGTTATATCTCCAGATACGGTCACCACATCTTCAATCATCATGCTTTTGATCTTCAATTTGCCATTCATCTCGTTTTGGGCTTGCCTGATGCTTGTATATAAGGTAATAGTCATGACGAATCCTTTTTGTCAGGCAGCGGCAAGCATCTTATGGCGGGATTTTTCCATCTTTGAGAGTGATACTTGTGTATTGCGCTGGCTCATGAGTGGCCATACCATGAATGTCTGGGCTGTCTGCAAAGGCTTTTCTGATTCAATACGAAATTGATTATGAGTGAGAATCGTGGATGAGATTCCTGGATCGGTGCCCTTTCCTGGAGAGGAGGAGCTGCGTGCCAAGGTTAAGAGGAGGGTTCGTATCGGGCTCCTTTTGTTGATCTCTCCAATATTCCTCCTTCTGTTTCTTGCCTTCTTTAACAACTTCCTTCCTGCGGGGGCCTCTCTTGGCATTTTTGGCTTCATCGTAGTTGGAGTACTCTCTGGCTTTGTGATCACCTTTTACTATGGAGCCGGGAGCAAGCTATTCTTTCACGGTCTTGACATCATCAGGAAGATTTCTCCAGATGAAGTGGTCTTGAAGGGCAGGTATGTAGTCGTGAAAACAGGGAGAGTCTTCCTAGTGGCTTACTGGGGGTCAAACACATTGTTTTTCATCGCATACCTGCATTCAATGCCAGCAGAAAGACAGAAGCTAGATGTTCCGGGTGTGATTTGGAGATGGGAATACAAGATCAATATGGAGGGCTTAAAGATCGCGCGAAGACAGGAGCGCTTTACTGTACCCATCTCGCAGGACGAATTCATTTCAGGTGAAGGCATTCTATACTCACTTCTGATTGAGAGTATGCCTCCCCTTCGAGTGCTCCAATATCCTTCAAGGCAACAAATCCTCGAAATCGCCAGTCAATTGGATGACGAAGCCTCTGGCATTGGTAGCGGAACCATCATGTGAGCCATATCTACTCGTAGGGAGTAGCTCTCCCCTCGGCGACCTCTCGCGCAAACCACTCTTTATAAGGTTCAAACTCAGGAGGCCTGAACTCAATCTCGTTCAAATCCTCGGCTATTGGGTATTTCCCATAGAGCCTGACTGCCTCGAGATAGGAATGGACGTTTATCGGAGGAGTGTCCGCTGGGATTTGAATGGCATTGAACATGAGATGCCCATCTCTGCCCAACCCATCTATCACCCTCTTGACAAAGTCAGCTATCTCATACGGAGATGCATCCCTAATGTAGCTGGCACTGCAGGTTGCAGCAACCGGAGGCCAAGAGCCCTTCGCCTTGTTCTCTTCAACGAACTCCTGCATCACTTCCATAGGCCAGTGTTCTGGTTTGCCCATCCCCATCATTAGGAATGGCATTCCCATCATCTCTTGTCCCATTCGGGACCAGCACCACTTCATTAGATCAGAATCGAATCTCTCAGGATTGTCTTCACAATAGTCTGCAGAGATCGCAACCATAGCATCCAAGCCCTTCTTCTTAGCCTGCTGCATCAGGTACTTATTCCATGGGAAGACAAACTCGTCAAGAATCTCTTTGCTGATGTTTGGTATAACAGCCCATGCATCAGCACCAATCGAGTTCTTGGCTCCCGTTTCCTCCTTCAACAACTGAAGGTAAGGTATCAGAACGTCATCTATAGACCATTGAAGAAGTCCATGAATGAATTCCGGGTTCTTTCTGATGTTCAGAATGACTCTGGGATATGAATGAACCCCGCAGATGAAGCTGAAAGGCGCGCAGAAGAACCCGCTGCAATATCCTGAAGTTTCTTTATTCCTGCGGATACTATCAATGACAAACTCCACTCTGCCCCAGTCTCTCTCAATTGGCAGCTTGACCTTATCCATGTCCTCTGGATTTTTGATCAGTGGGTCGCTCTGATCTATTGTGTTCATATGGTCTGTACTTCTAATCAGTTTTCCACCCAACGCCTCAATCTCATAGTTATAGGCCTCTGGAGCCATTCCCATTGGGGTCTCGAATCCATACCATTTCTGAACGTTGACCTGTACATCTGTGCAATAAGTCCCATCGTTGCGATGAAATCTTTCAGTATCTGCCTCGGCTACGGTCATTGCATGAACATGAATCTGTGCAGTCGCCACAGGCACGTAGTCTGGCTTTCCCATCATAGCTGCCACTGACCTTGCTCCTGGATTCAGATTGATGAAACGTAACCCCTTGGCATAGAGTAGCCCTTTAATCGCCTCTCCAGTCGATGGTCTAATGAAGCTCATTCCCGCACCCCCAGTAGTTCCAGCGCCTTTTCTGCTGCTTCTATTCCATCTATGCCCCACGCATCTGCTCCTTGTTTCTTGACATACTCCTCGCTGGTCCTGACGCCTCCCATCATCACCTTCACGCTATCTCTCAATCCATTGTCCTCTAATGCTTGGACATAGTCTTTCAACGTAGACGCAGTTGTGCTCATGTATGCTCCCAAGCCCACAATGTCTGGCTTCAGTTCCCTCGTCTTCTCAATGAATGTGGCAATTGGGACATTGACGCCGAGGTCGATGACTTCAAAACCTGCTCCCTTCAGCATCGTCATCACGATTGACTTCCCAAGATCATGCATGTCTCCTTCAACAGTGCAGATCAAGTATTTGCCTATCTTTTCACGATTCTGGATATCCTGGTCCTTCTCTAGGATGTTCATTGCAGATTTGAAGGCCTCTCCACACATCACTACATCAGAAATGAAATACTTGTTCTGTTTCCACAGTTCTCCTGCCTGATTAATTCCAGGAACGACAGCATCGTTGATAGCGTTCAGAACGTCTTCTCCTGATTCCAACACTCCTTTTGCTAGATCCTCAGCTACGTCCGGATCTCCTTCAACAATGGCATTCCTTAGTCTCTCTAAATTCTCCAAAGCACGCGACACCTCGAAATACCAATGCCGAACCCCGTAAAATTCCTTTCCTATCTCCAGATGCTTACAAAGTGAAGGATATTAGAGACAAGGACTATAAAGTTAGATTAATCTAACATTCTATACTGTAGGTGTTCATGATGGATCTTGATATCTTCTTCCGCATCTCGTTTGTTTCGCTCTGGATTATGCTTGGAATCATTAGAGGATACTATGGACGAAAGACCAAGACGCATGACAGTCTAGTAGGAGTTGCAGAGAAACTGAAGACGGCCGAACAGGAGATGGGAAGGGGTGTCATGATTCTCACAGCTATCATCACTATAGTTGGGGGAGCCGGACTCATCCTCTATCTATTTTCACCACCATGGTGGGTGTGGACACGACTGCCGCTGGGGGATCTTGTTAAATGGCTGGGTATTGCCATAGCAATTCCTCCTCTCTTCTACTTGGTCTGGGTTCATCGGCATCTCGATACACAGTGGTCAATTGCCCTTGAGCTACACGAGGATCATAAGCTAATAACCAGCGGTCCCTATAGTCGAGTGAGACATCCGATGTATCTCGGGATTTTTGTCTATACTGCAGGCCTGATACTCATTGCTTCTGATTTGCTTGTGTTTGTCTTCTTTGCATTCTCGATATGGGTGAATTATCGAAGGATTCCTAGTGAGGAGGAAATGATGATTGAGCAGTTTGGGGATGAATACGCCGAGTACATGAAACGGACTGGCCGACTGCTCCCTCGGTTCAATCAGGATGAATGAGAAGATTAAGAGTCCATGTCGAGCCTACCGACTGTTGAACCTCAGATAACAACTGAGTTTCAGAGCTTTATCTAGATTTTTGGCACTCTCAGAAACACTAAAGCAGTATGGATGCTATTTCTCCCGAGCTAAGATGTCCAGTGAAGAGGAAAGGATTGACAAATTGGAAGGGGTAGCTAATACTGTCTTCGCAGCCATCTTCGATGGATCAGACTCTGTCGAGATTGATGGAAATGTCTATCCAATAAAACAGACATCAAAGAGTAAGGTCCGGCTTGTTGAGAGAGGAGGATACACCTACATCGAACAGAACCCACACAAGGACTCCAAATGGGCAAAGCTTGCACAAGAAGGTCATCAGATTCTGTGGGTGATGCAAGGGCGGAGATACTTGGCACAGGTAAAGGACGGGAAATTCCTGAACCTGAGGAGAAAGTAGCCGCTAGCTTTTCCGAGGGACTGGGTTTCAGATACACACATCTTCCAGAATTTCTTGCATAGCTCATGGCGCAAAATGGGCTTTAGGAGTAGGATGTCAATGACGAAGGGGTTGAATGCGTGTGTGCAAGAAATCATAGATGAAAGGGTGGAGTCAGGTGAGGAACTAAGCCTGCAAGTGGCGGCTTATGTTGATGGCGAGTTAGTGGTCGATGCATGGGCTGGGATTACTGATGAGGCCAGTAGGCAGCAGGTCAATGGTAATACCCTTTTCACGTCATGGTCGACGACCAAAGGGTTTGCTGCAACATGTCTTCACATTCTGGCTGACCGTGGTCAAGTGGATTATGACACCCCGGTGGCATCCTATTGGCCTGAGTTTGCGGCCCACGGGAAGGACCAGATTACAGTTCGTCACGTCCTCACTCATTCTGCTGGGATTCCGCATATGCCGGACGGAGTGACACCTGAGACGATGACTGATTGGGATAAGATGTGCTCAGCTATATCTCAACATGAGCCATTGTGGACACCCGGGACTAAGACAGGCTATCACTTCTGGACCTTTGGCTGGTTAGTTGGTGAAATCATCCGACGAGTTGACGGTCGACCAATCGCTCAATTCGCTCAGGATGAGCTCTGTTGGCCTCTTGGAATTAGGGATTTCTATCTTGGAATTCCTGATGTTGTCGAAGATCGTGTTGCGCCACTCAGACGGGAGCCAAGACAATCTGACATGTCACCAGAGCCAAGCGACCTGCTTCTGCGTGTGGCGCCGCCGCAGATCACCACCGCTGACACCCTTAACCGATCTGATGTACGCCGGGCTTCTATCCCTGGAGCTGGCGGCATTATGAACGCTCGTGCCATTGCTCGCCTTTATGCAATGCTCGCTGGTTTTGGAGTTCTGGATGGCACAAGAATTCTCTCAAGAGAGCGAGTCAATGTGATGCGAGCTCTGCAAACTTATGCCCCAGACGAGGTGTACGGAGTTTCAGAGCCCAAATCTCTCGGCTATTTTCTAGGAGGTGATGCAAATCATGATTGGAGCAGAGCTATGGGAGGTTCGGGCGAAGAGTTCGGTCACCCAGGAATGGGCGGATCACTGGGATTTGCCGACACTGGACGAAAATTAGGTTTTGGCCTAACCAAGAACCTAATGAAACCAGATTTTGAAACAGCTTGTGTCGTTGCTGAAGCGATTAGAGAGTACCTGAATGATTCTATATAACAACAATTGCCTCTGATGATTCCTAGTGCTTGAGAAGACTGACCATGTCCTTCAGTCTTGGATCTTTTCCAATGAGTCTTAACACATTCTTATGATTGAGCGCCTCGATTTCTTCTGGCGTTGAATTTCTCATCTTAGCTATTGGCTCTAGGATTGCTGGAAATATCTCAGAAGGTGGTCTGTAGCCCTTTCCTCTGCCTAAGACATCTATCTCTATGATTAGCAGATCATCATGGACCTTTGGAACTCTTGGTTCAAGGTACTCTCTCATATCATTCGAGAGGTTCCTGTATCTCGGTGAGCCGTAGGAGATGTAGAAGCCATTCTCAGTGATCTCATCGATCATCTCAGGTGGTCCTGAATAGTGGTGGAATATCGCCTTCTTCACTCTATAGCTCTTCAAGACCTCTAGTCCGTCCCTCTCGATTCCTCCTCTGAAATGGCAGTTCATTATCATGTTGTGCTTCTCAGCAGCTTCCAGGAAGATTGCAAAGAGCACATCCTGTTCTTTTCTTGTTGACTCGTTTCTTGTACTCGCCATATCTAGTCCGATCTCGCCTAGCATCAATGCCTCCTGACACATTTTGGCTACATCCTCAAGCCTGTCCATGTACTCATTGGCATACCAGGGTAGGATGCCGAAGGCAGGGAAGATGTATTCAGACTGGCTGGAGTATTCCAATATCTTCTCGTAGGAAGGAACACTGCAGGACTGCGCCCAGGTCACTATCTTGTTTTCAGTGATGTCTTCAATGGTTCTCTGTCGAAGTTCCTTATCAACTAGCCAGGGCTCATCTAGATGGAGGTGAGTGTCGATTTTCATGGTTCATCCCCTTTTTACACACCAGCGAAGTTGCCTTGTCAAAGGCATCTGCCTCTAAATGCTTAGCTCATAGCGCAATCCATACGCATCTCTGTATGAATAGAGGTGATAATCCAGAGTCTACTACGTTCTTTCAAAGAGGCTCTACACACTGATCATCTACAGCGTCGCTCCGCAATTCTTGCATTGTGGAGTAATTCCTATGTTGTCGTAATTGCAGAACGGACATTCAGTAGTCTGCCCAATCCTCTCGAAAGCTCTTGTAGATGATCTGTCCAATCCCTGTAGTTCAAACACATCATCAGTGACAGGGTCATAGACTCTTATCGTATAGATTGGTCGGTTGTTGACCTGGTGTGTGACCTTGGCTTCAAGAAACTGGCTCAGAGGCTGCCCTGAAAAGTTCTCCAAGGACATCTCCTTGACAAGGTTCCCTCCTCGCGCCTCTATAATTCTGTCAGTAGTCAGATAGTACCTTGTGTTCCTCTCTCGGACATATGCTACAGCTACAACGATGAAGATGATGAATAGCAGAAAGCCCGTAGGTCCCACCATATCCATTCCATACAGGTTGTACACTCCAGCAAGAGAAACTGGCCCGAACATGAATAGAAGGAACCCCGATACAATGACCTTGCCGCTTGTACCTTCTCTCCTTGTCCAGACTATACTCTCGCCTGCATGCAGTCCCTGTCTAGGAGGATCAAATCGCATATGCTTCCCCATAGAATACATGGAAACCCAGCAATTTGAGGGTTCTTTGTCTGAGCAAGATGCACTGCCAAGACGAAGAAATATCATATAGCATCTGAACTATGGTTAAACAGGGTGACCAAATGAGTGAGAGCCAGGATTCAATCGAAGGCGTAAGGTTTGACCCTCCACATGAAGGAATGCTGCCCGGAGAGAGCATTGTATGGAGTCGAAGGGCGGGGACTGGCTTCTGGGTCATTTTCTTCGGCGCTTTATTGGTCATGGGGGGTCCGGTGCTTACGTTTGCGTCATTAGATGCCTTTGGCTTGCCAATTAGTCTAATGTTTGGTGTCCTGACCCTTGCCGGATGTATAGCGCTGCTTGTTACCCTGATCAATGTTAGAAGGACAAGATACTACCTCACAACTGATAGAATAGTGGAGGTGATGGGCAGCAGGATCAAGAGAGCTATTCCCCTGGACCACTTTGCTGGAAGGCCATTGGGCCAGTTCATTGAGTCAAGAGTTGACCATCAAAGTAATGGCCAATCTGTGTACGCGATTCGCATCTATGATCCTGTTTCTGATGAGGTCATGGACCTCAAGGGTCTTGACCCCAATTCAGCCAGAGCCTTCGAGAGAATTGGCGAAATAGTCGAATGTCCATACTGTGGCTTCAATAACTCAGCCATTCGGTCTCAATGTAAGAACTGTGATGCTGTGTTGTGAATCGCTTGGTCTCTCACAGCCAAACTGGAATATTCAAAGTGAAATGCGCATTCCATCATAAGCAAAAACCAAGCCATCCTGCTTGCTCTCATAGTCCTTTCTTTCTGAGGGAGTCATACCAGCCAACAGTTGTCCGTCCTTCCAGCTATGACATGAGAGATGGGTGAGGATGCATTTTGGAATGCCTGTTTCCTTCCAGAACTGAACGGCATCATCAAGTCTGAAGTTATGCCACTCAACATCCAAAGAGTCCATCGTTGCCTCCAAAATGAGGAGATCCAAGCCATCCAATCTACTGATTGTTTCAGGAGGTGGGACGACACCATCCACAAGATAGGCAAACTTTGTTTCACCTTCCACGATGTAACCCACGCTGTGCTCAGTGTGCGTGGTCTTTACAACCTCCCAGATAGCATCCTTGAGTTGAATTCTATCGCCTGGACTGATTGTATGTAACTCAAACCAGTCCTTCCTCCATGCGAAGTCCCGTTCAAAGCGACCAGTGACATCCTCAGTGCCGTAGAGATTGATTCGACCCCATTTGGATATGCTTACTGGCTCGAAGAATCCTACAAGACCTGCGATGTGGTCGTAGTGCCAGTGTGTGATTAAGATGTTGTCTACTCTTCTGATTCCTTCTCTCTCAAGTTGATGCTCAATGTCCGGACCTACATCTATTATCGTGGTCTCTTCGCCAAGGAGCGCTAGGGAGGAACGAGTCCGCCGCAGGCTGGGGTTCTTCCGTGCTTCTTCACAGGTGGAGCATGTACAGAAGAATGCTGGAAGAGTTATTGCGGCCGCAGTTCCCAGAAACACAATCTCTGATTCTTGCTTTTCAGCCATCTTACTCCACCCGGCTTCTTTTCTAATGTTCCAAGGTCTGGAAATAGCATTGCTTATTATTGAAGTGCCCATAGTCGTTTTATCTTGCCATCTTCAAATTCCAAGGTCCAGTGAAACTCTAGACCCACAAAATCAGGGTTTGAACACTCCACCACCCTTTCAACATATGTCCGAAACTGCTTGAATCGGACACGTTGGGTGATCTCGGTCTTCAGTTTGGTCACTGGAGCAAACATTGTTTCATGGAAAAATGGTCGAAGACTGTCCTTTCCCTTGATTATCCTGTTCGATAGCAAATAGATGAATTCAGCATCATCCGCCCAAGTTTCCATAAAGGAATCCAGGTCAAGTGCATTTGCAGCTTTCATGTGCTTCTCTATTAGGTCGTCAATCTCTTTCTCTTCCATAATAATACCTCAAGGTCTTCAAACTGGGATGAAAGGTTATTCTGGAATCGGTTGAATATGAATCAATTCATTTTCTTACCAAATTCTGGTTTATGTGGACTGAATTAGCGTTCAAGGAACAAGCGGAATCACAAATAGAGAATAATAGACTGCAAAGATAGCCATCACCAATCCTGCCAGAATAAAGCTCCAAGTATGAATCTTTGATATGAATTTTGCAAACTTCTTCTTGTATGCAGTAACAATGTAGAGAATAACCAGGTTCGCCTTATCCAATGGAATCGCTTTTTCCATGCTGATATCTGAGTTTCTGTCAAACTCCCGCTCAAGATCGCTGAGGAATGCATCCTGCGTCTTTATAGTATCAGACTCATTCTCCTCAAGCAACCTCTCAAAGGCGGGGATGTTCTTCTTGAAGTACCACCGTTCCTCGATCCAGTCGTACTTCTGATGGGGATAATCAAACCGCGAGTCCAATTGGTGTTTGAACACACTGATGGTTCCACCAATGAGGAGGACCACCAGCGGAGGAACGAACAGATAGGTAGCAATATGATACATCCAATTGGTTTCTGTAACGATGGTGTAGATGAGTCCAAGCCCAGCGATTGCCAGACCCACAAGAGCGTTGGAAGTCGAGGCATTGTCTTGCCTTATGTTCTCATAGTATTCTGCACGATCAACTGTGAACTCAATGAGATTCACTATTCGATTATACAGGAACTCTAACTGTTCAGGGTCTTCAGGGAGTGGCTTCGCCATGATCTCGAAATACCGTCTCTTGAATTCCTCATCTGAGATTTCCTGCATCCTATGACTCTCCTCCTATTACAAGGATTATACCTAATCTCCTTTGTATCAATTTCGTTTCCGTCGGATGACAAGCACGAACGTTAGTAATCCTATTACTCCAGCTCCAATAAGGATGTAGGGTTGATGCTGGGGCAGAATCAATGGAGGTGTATAATTGGTATAGTTGTACGCCTCGATTCTCGTCACCAAATCCCCCAAGTAGTTGCCATAAGTTTCAAACTCTAAAGCATAGAGATACACAAGGCCATTGCTTCCAGCCTCCATCTGATAAGAGTCCCAAACACCTCGGAGTGGCTGCCATCCAACAACTCTGTACCAGTCAAATGTACCATTAGCCAAGAAGTGGTAAAGTCTGTACTCCTCTGCATAACGGTCAAGGAAAAGCAGGATAAGTATGGATCCGTCTGGAGCAATTTCCACTTCTCTGATAACGATATTCTCTTTGTAGTCCGGAAAATACTCAATTGAGATGTTCTTGGACCAGACTGTAGTTCCATCGAATTCTATCCGATTCAGGTTGATTTTGGTCCAATGTTGGTTTGGGTAGTTGACGTCGCTGAATCCTAGTCTTCTAAGCACTATGAGGCTCTCTAAATCGACTCTGGCAAAGTCCACTTTCTCTATAGTTGACAGATGGTTGCCCTGATCATCCCACTCCTTGAGAGTGCGACTAACACTCTCAAAGGTGAAGAATGATGTGCTATTTCCAGTATAAATGCCAGCATACGAGGTCTGATTCAGGAATTTGTACCAGACCGTATCGCCATTCGCATCCACCTTGACTAAATGATTGTCAATGTAATACCCTGAAGTCGCGTTTCGTTTTCTCAGGTGAATATAGATAGACCCCTCAGTGTCAACAGCCAGGCATGTACCACGGTTCGCTAGGTCTGTATCCCAGATCTCTCCCCAGATGACATCGCCATTTGCAGACCACTTCGACAGGAATGCAGCGTTATCCTTACTCCCTGTCACATAGATATATTCCCCATCGCTCGTGATAGCTTCTGGCTCACAATTGTCAACTCTTCTGTACCATAACAGGTTTGCAAATGTATCCCAGTGAAGAAGCACCATGTCTTCAAACCCGTACTCCTCATCATCATAATGTGAGTGGATTAGCGATACAAGTGATCCATCATCAAGAACCGCAAGTCCTTTGGACCAGTCGCTGATGCCATGGGTGAGAATCGGTGGATAGTCCTCCTTGTTCTGAGGAGAAGTAACCCAATGCCCCTCCCATATAGGACTCGCGACTTCTTCTGAATCCTCAGGAGTGCCTTTTGTCAATAGCAAATCAAGACTCTTCATGAAGAGCGTCATTGACCCGGAGTATATTCTCCAAGCTTCAGAACCAGCAGTACCCTGGAAGAAATCAGTCCCAGGAAACAGACCTGCTCGTAGAGTAAAGGTAGTGTTGCGGTCGGGAGAATCGTCATTCAGAACCTCATACCAAATCGTGCCGATATTTGGCTGGCAATCAATCGTATACGTTTGATAATAATATCCAGAGGGGGGCCAATAATATCCAATGATGTGAGCTTCTCCTGCAGGAGTTATGAGGTAGAACCTCAAGGTTCCGTATCTCCTCATGGTTGATGAATAGATAAAATCGCCAATGAACTCAAAGGCAAACTCAAAGGAAAGATGCATGCTCCGGGGATACTCATCGTGAGGCCAATCGAACATCTTCTCGAAATAGACGCCGTCATCCGAGGTAAGGGTAGTGTTAGCGGTGTGGTTCCACATCATCATGGAAACACCCTGGTCATCATCATAGAATGCCGAATGGAAGTATGAGAACTCACCAGATTCACCAGCTATTCCATACTGGGGCGCCTGATACAGGTCAACATCAGGAAACATCGGATCCACATCAGCCTCTGCAATCGTGTGCGCAGCCTCTACCTCTATTGGTTTATTCACTGGAGAACTTGGTGGGAGTACAGTGGGAAGTGACAAGCATACAATTAGCATGATGATTGGAATTAACCTGCCTCTCAAATTCTACCCTCAATCCCCGGACCACATAGCTATCTAATAAGCATCATGATGAAATCGACACAAATCGAAACTATTCTGCGACGTTGAGATTGAAGACGGCGCCAACAGCTTATGCGGGGCCGGGAGATTATCGAACTGGCTCTCATTTTGCGCGCACCATAGATTTTATTAAACTAATCAAATGAATATTATATGGAATGCGAGTGCATTCCAGTAAGGAAGGAGTATCTAATGCAGGTAAGAAAACGTGATGACACACTTGAGGCATTCATGCCAGAGAAGGTGGTTGTCAGCATTGTGAAATCCGGCGCTCCCTATGAAGATGCGCGGAGTATCGCACGTTCGTTGTCCGATCGTTCAGACAAGATTTTGGAAACCGTGGCAATTCGGGATTTTGTGCACTCTCAGCTCAAATCAAGAGGTCATGAGTCTTCGATTGATAGCTGGATCACATATGAGATGGAATCGAAGGGCGAAAGGGCAGCCTCTTCTGCAAAAAGAAGTTCTGAAGAAATGAAACACATGTCCCATACATGAAGTATTTTCTATCTCCCACTCCGAGCAATCGGAAATAATGTTTCTCGAGCGATTGGGAAATAGCTTGAGGAACAGGTCTAGACCTCTGAAAAGAAGAGTGTCGCAATGCCATTGTGCCGTGGCACTTGTCTTTTCATGAGATCTCAGACCACTTGAGAAATCATTTTGATTGGATCAATAATCCATGAGCGAGTCTGTTCCACAGAGCCATTCTTGAAAAGACTCAAGTAGAAGTTGCTCTATTCTCACAATGGGACCTTAAACATCAGACTTGATGACTGTTAGGAATGTGAGATGAGATTCCGCATAGGTTGTTGAGCAAGATGAGAATACACGAAATAAGGAAGGCGTATGAAGCGCGACTGTTGAGGATAGCCAATGTCGTTGGAGTGATGATTGGATACAAATTCACAGCAGGTGACAATACACGCAAGTTGAGCATTGTATTGTTGGTGGAGAAGAAAATCAAAGAGCAGGACTTGAAGACGCGGGACATCATACCCCGTGAGATTGAAAATGAAATGACTGATGTGCTTGAGGTCGGGAAACTCAGGGCATTGCAGGTAGACAAGAAGGCCCGACATAGACCCTGTCCAATGGGAACGTCAGGAGGACACTATTTGGTGACTGCTGGCACGAACGGGGAGCTACTTAGGGACAAGAGTACCGGGAAGATTTGCATAGGCACCAACAACCACGTTGGAGCAAACTCGAATGATGCACAGATTGGAGACCCCTATCTCCAGCCCGCTCCATATGATGGAGGCACAGTGCAAGACGACACAATAGGGCATCTCTTGAGATTCGTTCCAATTAGCTTCACCCCAGACCAGAGTGATTGCCCAGCCGCCAGATTCTGGAGTGGAATCTATAATGTTCCTGCGAGAGCGTTCGGAAGAATGACTAGGCTGAGTCCAATTGTCGCACAACCTGCATACAATCAAGTAGATGGAGCCCTGATTGAAGTGGCTGAGAACGATGTTTCACCAAACATCGTGGGCATTGGCGTCCCAAAGGGTGTCAAGGAGGCCCAGCTAGACATGTCTGTTCAGAAGTCGGGGCGGACATCATGCCATACGGTTGACGGAGTGGTGACCGGTATAGATGCTACGGTAGGTCCCGTTGGTTATGGTGGGAAATTTGCGTATTTCAGTGACCAGATAATCATAAGCAAAGAGGGCTTCAGTACAGGTGGTGATTCTGGAAGTCTAATCCTCGATGAAGATTGGTTTGCTGTGGGAAAGCTCTTCGCAGGCAGTGATGTGCAGAACATCACCATTGCAAATCCAATACAGACCTATCTGGATCAGCTGGATGCTGAATTGGTCACAGAGTGAGGTTGCTCAATGGTAACAATGGAAGAAGTGAAGCGGGTCAAGGCAGCATATGAAGCAGAGCTGATGGAGAAGTCTGGCGTAGTGGCCTTAGCGATCGGCTACAGATACGTTGATGGAGAGAAGACTGACGAGCTTTGCATTATCTGCTATGTAGTACGGAAGAAACCAATTGAAGATCTAAAAGCACATGAGCTCATCCCAAGGGAGATTGAAGGGGTTCCCATAGACGTTATCGAATCGGGTCAGATTCGGGCATTTTGAATGATGAGAAGTGCCTCATCTGACTGTAGACTCATCAATCCGAATCCGCTTCATAGTAGCGTTAACAGT
>JBHLRP010000024.1:0-13828 GCA_048882485.1 Candidatus Thorarchaeota archaeon | reverse complement strand
GAATGTAGGTCCGACAATCTCTCCGCTCGAGTTCCAGCACTGTAATGGAACTGTCCCAGGGTGTGTTCTGCCACTTTTACATGTAGACCCATCGCCTGGAGCGATTCGATTCCCCTATCGAACTGTGGTTTCACATCAGGCATCACAGGCCACGATGGAGAGAACACTCCTACTAGGTCGCCTTCATTGAGTCTGGGAGGTTTGATGATGTCCATCACGAATCAACTCAGGTAGGCGATTCAACTCCTTTGATTTGAGGATATTCCTCAAAGAAACCGAGAAGAAGTGAGCCGTACAACGTGATATCATGAATTCTGCGCTATCAACGAAGTACAGATTGATGCTTTAGCCCATTGATTGAAGCCTCAACAAGATGATGAATTGCACTCATTGTGATTCTGTTGGAATCTTTTCCAACGGGGTATCCAGCAATGCCTAGGCCCCTTGCTCTCGAACTCCTGAAGATCACCTCGAGAACGTTTCCCAGCTCCTGGCTTGTAGGGCCGCCTTCAGCCGGCAATCCATGACCAGGCACCTCTCTTGGGTCAAGGACATCTAGGTCCAAATGAACATAGATGAGGTCTGTCAGCCCGTCAAGGCGCGCCATCTCTTTTTCAATGATCGGGGCACCGTCTTTGATTTCGTTCACTGAAATCTGTGTAATCTCATTTCCGTCAATGATTTCCTGCTCGAGGGGGTCTGTGTCCCTGACACCGAACATGGTCACATAATTTGTCGGCAGAGCTTCCTCCAAACCGCATTTCAAACGTAGCCGTTCGAGGCACATACCTGTGGCAACCGCAACAGGCATGCCCGCAAGGAGTCCGCTTAGGCTCGTTTCAGGAGTGTTTATGTCGCCGTGGGCATCGAACCACACCAGTCCTACTCTGAGTGCCTTCCTGTCAAAACCAGCCATCTGAAATCCTCCCAGCATGCCCATGAGACCGCTACACGTAGGAAGGAGACCTATTGTAAACATATTTCGCTTCTGCTGGTCAGCCACGATGCGAGAGAGATGACGAGAGGCTAGTCCAAGAAGGTGACGGGCTCCATATTCCATTCGTTCATCAGCTGTTAGTTCAGCTGTCTTTGACTCTCGGACTGTACAGCCATTCTCTTCAAGGACTTCGATCAGCCCTCCCTGTTCAATGGCTTTAGGTCCTTCAATCAGGAAATCGAGAATATAGTCTCCACTCTGGGCCAGCTTCGCGATGCCAGCTTCAATCGGCGTATTCGCCAATGTCTCCACCTGAAATGTCCTGTCCATAAAACAGATTGAAGTCCTTTAAGGTGTCACATTAGCGCCTGCCTGTTGAAGCAGACAAGAAAGAAGAAATGGAACGGTCCCCTACCTTTTCCATGACCCTAGAGTCAAGTATGAACAATATGGACTTCAGGATGTGAGATTATGGGAAAGCTGGATGATAGAGTCGCTGTGATAACTGGTGGAGCCAGTGGCATTGGAAAAGCGATAGCAGAGCTGTTTGTGAAGGAAGGATCTCGGGTGGTCGTTTCTGACATTCAAGATGAGCAGGGTCAGAAACTTGCCAAGAGTCTTGGGGAGAAAGCCACCTACATTCACGCTGATGTAAGCGTAGAGAATGATGTCAAGGGCATGATTGATTATGCAATGTCTACCTACGGCCGTCTAGACTGCATTGTCAACAACGCAGGCATGGGCGGTGTTTCGGGGGAGATTGAGTCCATTCCAGTCGAAGATTTCGATAGGTCAATAGCCATCCTGCTTCGCGGGGTGTTCCTTGGGATGAAACATGCCGCACCAGTCATGAAAAAGCAAGGTGGAGGGAACATCATAAACATCTCAAGCATAGCTGGTCTACGTGGCATATCACAGAATCACCCATACAGCGCAGCTAAGGCAGCTGTTATTCAATTGACTCGCACAGTAGCAATGGAATTGGCGTACTATAAGGTCCGTGTGAACACCATCTGCCCAGGTTCGATTGTGACCTCCATATTTGGTGCGTCTAAGGGAATGACTAGTGCTGAGAGTGCCAAGACCTATGATAATCTAACTCGTCTCTTCGAGAAGGCCCAGCCAATCCGACGTGCTGGTTTCCCAGAGGACATTGCCCAAGCGGCACTCTGGCTAGCAAGTGATGAGTCGAGCTTCATCACTGGACATGCACTGGTAGTGGATGGCGGCATGAGCGCTGGACAAATGTGGCCGCAGCAGATGAGATGGATAGACATGATAGAGTCGGCGCTTGGTCAAAAGCCCTCAGATTAGATGCTGAATGCTCAGAGAACTTGCGTCAAAATGAAGTGCTAAAATGCGCCATTTCCTTCACATGAATAGCAAAAGATGAAAATCGCGTGAAGATATGATGCATTCATCAAGGTCTGGACTGTGTATCTGTCTGATAATAATCAATCTGGCCCTTGTTCAACCAATCGCTTCAACCTTCAATCTTGGCCAGAATGATGCCGTGGTAGCCTGTCCTCCGAATAGACTTCTGATACATGCCCAAGAGATTGGAGATAATAGATCATTCTGGGGGTTTGACTTTGACGAGGAGATTTACTATGTAATAGATGCCTATCTGCTAGCGATTGGAGAGCACTGCTATATCTACGTGGAGAACTCTGTGATCGACATTCTTGGGATGGAGGAGGTCAACACCAGGGCTGCGCTGTATAGGGATGAGTTCGACACAAACATCTTTCCCAGAGTGACTGATCTGGCCGGCGACCCCGACGGCACACTTGGTGACATTGATGGAGACCCAAGAATATTCATCTTGATCACGGAGCATCGCATGAGTTACTATGGTCAAACAAATGAGATCGAAGGCTCCTACTCTAATATGTGCGAAATGGTCTACATCTGCTATTATTCGACCGATATGTTGAGTACCATTGCACACGAGTTTCACCACTTAGTCTGGTTCAATTACGAGTTTGATGAGGTGCATTTCCTTCTCGAGGGGCTTGCTGAGTATGCATCCTACTTTGCTGGATACTTTCCCATCAGCAATATGTCGAATCGAGCACCCTATTACTTCAACAACCCTCATGACTCGCTTATCTACTTCGAAGTCGAGGTTCAAGACTATGGGGCCAGCTACCTCTTCGCATTCTACTTGGCAGAGCAATACGGCGTGCAGTTCCTACGGGATTTGGTACAACACGAAGGTGATGGCGCCTTGGGAGTGGAAACTGCACTCCAGAATGCAGGACATGACATATCCTTCAATGAGCTCTATCTGGACTGGATGACCGCTTTGACGATCGATGAACCAGGCTTTGCGAATGACCGTTATTGTCTTCGTGACATGGACGCAAGAATTCAGGAGTACACAACCATTCATTCTCTACCATATCAAGAAGACGGCGTGTCATTGTATTGCTATGGCTCTGCGGTCTATCAAATCTCATCTCCTCCAGATGCCTTCAGTGTTGAAATGAGTCAGCCAAACCAGGGTGTTGCAGCGCTCTCCATCGCATACAAGGATGCCCATGGCTGGCATGTCCAGCAGATGCAGAGGCAGGGACGCGCGATTGTGAATATATCGGGGGATTCAGTAGACTCAGCTTATCTCGTTGCTAGCTATCTGTACTCTCAGACGCCAACTGGGAACATCGATTTTAGCTCTGGCGACCAGAGGACGGTGCAGATACTGGTCTATGAGAGCGGGGGAGAAACGATGCCTCCGCCAACTATACCTCCTGAGATTCTGACCTATGGAGTAGGTGTCATGGCCTTAATTGCTCTCATCGCCGTTGTCAGGCATATGAGAAAGTAGATCGCTTTGGCCGACTTCAAACTATCAGAGATCTTCAATACCGCCAGAGCTTCGCTTCCTCATCACTTGGATTGACACGACAGCTATTATCAGTATGACAGCAGATCCGGAAACAATCAGTAGTGCTCCATCCCACGACGAACCACCCTCGCCATCAATTGCGGGAATGATTCTATCTCTTACCAGTGAGTCTGCTGGATAGAACTCGCCATCCGGAACATTCCCATTGAAGGCTACCACAAGGTCGTGTTCTTGAGATACGTAAAGTGCCTGTTCATAATGACCGTGAGCAGAGTAGATCTCCTGACTTGGCCAGTACCACCACTGATATCCCATGAGTTCATAGGAGCCACCCCAGCCTGTGCTGATCCTAGGAATGGTGGCCTCTTGCACCCACTCTGCAGACACAATCTGTTCTCCATCCCACGTCCCATTATTGAGCAACAGATAGCCGAACTTGGCAAAATCGTGTATATTCAGATAGAGGCCACCATCTGTATGAAACCAGCCTCCGGCAGACCCACCGCCAATCTGAGACCAATAGAAGGTGTCAATGCCAATGGGCCCAAAGAGATACTCTTGAGCATAGTCATAGACTGACATGCCCGATTGAATCTCGATTATTGCACCAAGGATGATCAGAGTTCCTGAGTTCATCCACCAGTCTGTGCCTGGCTCATTCCACATGGGCCGGTCCAAGCAATATTGGACTGCATCGTCGCTCACCCACATCTGACCTAGGTCATTCCTTGGGTCATTATAGGGGTAGTCAATCTCGTGAAACTCCATCCCATCAGTCCACGTGAGGAGATGTTCGATAGTGATGTTCCTCTTTCGATCGTCCACATTCTGAATAGTCCAATCATCGAAGAACTCCATCATAGTTGAGTTCACGCTCTCGATGAGACCTTGGTCAATAGCAATTCCCACAAGTGTCGATGTTATCGTCTTTGTGCATGACTGAATCATATGTACATAGTCCGCATTATATCCTGAACGATAGTATTCGTACACAAGATATCCGTTCTTAATGACGACTAGTGAGTTGATCGCGTATTCCATTTGGCTGATGGTCTGTTCAACCTCTGTGAGCTTTGTAGAGTCCATTCCCTGATTCTCAGGCGCATCCACTATCCAATCGTCTGTTGGCCAGTAGTCTCGATTGATGGATGCTCTCCCGTACTCCACTGCTTGACACGAATAGAGTGGAATCGATGCCATCAAGAGTATGACAAATAGTGAACAGACTAGCGTTCTTGGCGTGCTTATCTGACCCATTTTCGAATACCTAGATTGCATTCATATCGATTGAATAAAAGCCGTCGTTTCAGAGCAACCTGCTTTTCTTGGTTTTTCAGGGAACTGTTATATCTTGGTGGTTTCTAGCTATCCTTTGGAGAGTAGATTGATGCGCCTCAAGCCTATATTCTCAGTCGCAGTTTCACTGTTTCTATTCATTGTCCCCTTGTTGGCATTGAACATCCCCGCTCCAGCCATAGATGGAACTGAATCTCACACAGCCCAAGATGGAGAAATGCCTCCATGGGAACGGACCAACGGCCCGTATGGTGGGCTGATCAACTCCATCGAGATAGATCCGACAAACCCAAGCATCATCTATGCTGCTGGAGGTGGACTGTCTATCTACAAATCTATCAACAGTGGAGCTTCTTGGAGTGTAATCGGAAGTCTCGCATCATCATCTCGTAAAGTAGTCGATTTTGCGATGTCCCCCGCGAACCCCCAGGTCATGTACGCCTTGACTCAAGGAGACGAGTACATCATTCCTGAGTTCTTCATGAGTGTTGATGGAGGGGAAGACTGGTCTCAGGTCGACCAGAATATGAACGTCTTCCACTTCGCAGTTCATCCGACAAACCCAATGTTCATTCTTGCAGTCATGTGGAACGCGTTCGTATTTGTCACCGATGATGGCGGTGCCTCTTGGACAAACGTGACGGGAGACCTTCCTCGTGAAGCTGTTGTGGATATCGCGATCAGTGGTGACGGCGAGTATTGGGCAGGACTAGGCGATTTCAAGAATGAGAGTGGGAGTCTCTATCATACGACGGATGGAGGAGTTTCATGGCAACGGGAGGACAATTTTCAGCCGCCTATGACTTTCATCAACAGCATAATGGTACATCCTGATGACCCAAGCATCGTCTACGTCAGTTATACAACGGCACCCGACGAGACAGTCAACCCGGATGATAGCTATCTCTCGAGGACTATGGATGCTGGAGCCACATGGGATGAACTGAACACGACGACCACAATCAGGCTACTTGCAATTGTGCCGGGCACAGTCAATGATACAATCTATGTGTCCTATGGGCCCCATGTCATGAGAACAAGCGACTACGGCATAGACTGGGAGGTAATCACACCGCCTCCAGTGACCAGCGACATCAACGACATCGCCATAGACCCCACAGACAACAAGACAATCTACATTCCAAGACGCACCTATGGCATCTACAAGAGCACAGATGGAGGCAAGACCTATGTCACTCTGACCGAGGGGCTCGACAACACAAACGCATGTCTTGTGGTAGTGCCACATGACGTGGACAGTGAAACTGTCTATGTGGCGGCGGTCGAGGGCACAGGGACCTTCAGGACGGATGACGCAGGAGGTTCGTGGTTTTATCTAGACGGCGGAGGCATCAACCATAGCTTCACCGACGAGATTCGTGTGAGTCCTCACGACTCGAATACTGTCTGGCAGATCGCTGACATCGGTCAGATATTCATCACGAATAACAAAGGGACCAACTGGACTACAAAATATCATCCACAGCATGGCTATGGTTTCCGCTATTCATCGGTCCACACGATAGAGTCCGCACCGTCTGATGCGGCCATCATCTACGCGATCAAGAGTGGCTGGGGCCCATTTCGAAGTGATGATGGTGGACTATCGTGGGACTTCCTTGCCACGTCTGAGGTGGACTATTCGTATACCATTGCCATTCATCCATTTGATCCCGACACTGTCTACAGTGGCTACAATCCCAAGCCCTTCCAAGACTGGGCAATGGTCCGAAAGTCAACCGATGGAGGAATGACTTGGGAAACTGTGCTGAATGTCACTGGCTCCAATGGAATAACCTCTGTGGCAATTGACCCGAACAGTCCCAATGTCGTCTATGCTGGTAGTATCGGTAAGAACGGTGGTGAGGTCTACAAGACCATAGATGGTGGGCTGAACTGGGCAAAACTGAATGACAACTTCACTATGTCCACAGTCATGGCGCAGCCCCAACTTGTGGTAGATCCTTCAAATCCGGCAATCGCATATATTGGGACATGGCTTGGAGGTACATGGAAGACTGTTGACGCGGGCGCTACATGGGGGCTGCTGGGAACTGCTCCGGCTTCCGCCACCGCGATAAAGATCGACCCTCAGAACAGCAATACGCTCTACTTAGCAGATAGATCGACTCCTACGGTCTGGAAATCAGTTGATGCAGGGGATACTTGGTTCGACATTGCTGACTTCACAGCTGACGGTGCCTTTCTTGTGAACAACCTGTTCGTAGACGGTGATATTGTGTATTGTGCAACCTTTGGTCCTCCGACTATCGGGGGCGACCTGTACAAGTCGATCGATGCGGGGGCGACGTGGACCAAAATCACAGGCACACTACCAAGAAGTGTTCTGGATATTGCAATAGACCCAGTGAGTCCTGAGATTGTCTATGTCACTACACATGTTAAGGGAGCATACAAGTCTGTCAATGGAGGTAGTACCTGGAATGAGCTGGTAGGCTTCCCAGATGTTGGCGGATTTGACATCGAGGTCAATGCATCCAATCCAACAATCCTGTATGCTGCAACACTTGGAGAAACCTCAATTCCTGACTGGGTAGATCCCACAGGCTTCACCTTCACGGACAAGCCGGGCGTATACAAGTCGATTGACTCTGGACTGACTTGGACAAGTTCATTGAACACTACTGACAAGTGCCGGGCTGTTCGATTCTATCCAGGAAACACTTCAGTCCTCTATGCTGTAGTTCATGGTGAGGGAATATTCGTGAGTGACGATGCTGGTGTGACCTGGACCAACTACGTCTTGGGTCTGGACACGACAGGCCTGACTTCACTGGACATCCAAGGAGACACCATCTACGTCGGAACCCAGGGCTATGGTGTCTATTCTGGTGACATCAACACTGCTGACTACTCTGTCACTTGGCAACCCAATAGAAGCAACAAGCCGATCCCTCAGGTCTACTCCATGCAGATAGTCGTTGATCCCAATGACTCTAACCGAATCTATGTAGGGTCTTATCCTGGAGGTCTATATCGTTCTGATGATGGAGGCGTGACATTCTATGACAAGAACTTTCAGACTCCTAGTATCATTGCTACTGACCCGCTCCGTCAGGGATACTATGCATTTGCCCTGAATTCCACCGATACAAACAATGTCTGGCTTGGAACCTGGGGAGGAGGTGTGTTCAGGTCTCTTGACGCAATGGACCATAATGTCCATGCTGATGGCCTGGGGATGCCCATGATGGGCAAACACATCTATCAGCTAGCGGTGAGTCCGAATCCGCCCTATACTGTCTACGCCGCCACGGAGGAGGGTGTGTGGATCACAGAGGATGCAGGTGCCACATGGACCAACTTCAGTGCTGGTCTCTTATCACTACAGGTACGATCAATCGAAATCACAGCCGGCGGGGGTCTACTGTGCGGTACCCTAGGCTATGGCATGCATGTCTTCAATCCAGTATTAGAAAAGTGGGTGCAACTGCCACCATTCTCTAACCTCGGAAACGTATGGCCGATCTGGAACGATAGACCTTCGTATCAGTACTCTTCACTGCTGTTCCACCCCACTGATCCCAACACTATCTACATTGGCGTATTCCCTGCTGGTATCTACAAGAGCGTAGACGGTGGAGAGACCTGGTTCGAGAGCAATACAGGGTTCACAAATGATGGAGTCTTCGCCCTTGTCAATCACCCACAAGGACCTGAGATCATCTACGCAGGGACATACAATGGTGTATCGAGATCAATGGACTATGGTGCAACGTGGGAGAAAATAGAAGAAGGAATGCCTCCAGAGCAGTGGGTCTTCTCAATCGACTTCGACCCACGAAACCCGTCCATCATGTATGCCTGTTCTAAAAACGGGGAGAACGAAGGTCTGGGTGTTGCAGACTTCAGAGGGACTGTGATGAAGAGCATTGATGCTGGAGAGACCTGGTTTGAGATAAAGTCAGGTCTGAACACCACTCAGGAGTTTTACAAGATAATAGTGGACAAACACAGTCCTGATACAATCTACTTGGCCACTGAGAGAGAGGGTGTCTTCATCAGCTATAATGGAGGCGACTTTTGGGAGCCGTGGAACGAAGGTCTCACGAATCTGAGAGCTGGTTCTAGTGGGAACAACGTTGCCAACCCAATGGCCCAGTCAGCAGATGGACGGTATCTGTACTTCGGTACATTTGGTTCAGGAGTCTTTCGACGTACGACCTATATCCCGCCGACCACAACCACCTCTGCCACGACTACAACAACTCCGTCGCCAACTACGCCATCCGGGCCTCCACCATCGGTTCCGGTAGAGTTGATGGTCATAGTTGTTGGAGTATTTGCAGTGGCTATTGTCCTCCTCCTAATGATGCGATTACGAAAGGGGTCCCAAGGATGAATTGCTGAGGCTCTCAGGAGCCTCAGTGTCTTCTCCACACAATAAGGACCACTATCACTGCCGCAGGAGCCGCCATGCCGATGTGGATGGTGGTATGAGCGCCGGACAGATGTGGCCCCAGCAGATGAGATGCATAGACATGATAGAGTCCGCCCTTGGATTGGATGCCTCTGAGTAGGTTGGCGAAAGCTCCCAAGCTGTATATGTTTACGAAACACTCAGAGATGCGACCTATGCTGGACTCATTAGGGGCGTCACATATCTTCACTTCGTGCTATCTGGAAGGGCCTTGATTGCCCTCTCGATCTCCAAGCTCTTATGCTGTCCAAATTCTGTTTCTGGGAGATAAAGACCATCCTTTGTGTGGCGGTCCATGACCCTATCTATTGGTCCTTCGATGACAAGACCTGTTTGAGAAATCAAAGCCGCTCTGATTGGCAAATGAATAGCAAGGGAACGTGCGAACCTGAAACTCGGAGTTGAAGAAACAATGCACGACCCTCCTTTCAGAAGGGCATCCAATTCGCTTGGCACTCTTGTGAAATATGGAGAGAAGAAGGAGGCTGTAAAATCTGATTGAATGAAGTAATCCGGTTTAGCAATCAATGCTAGAAGCGTTTCAAATCCTCTCACATGACCCGTTCCTAAGTCGGAGACCTTTGTATCTAGGAACTCATGCAACAGCAACAGTTCAGCAAATACGTCCAGCTCATCAATGATTGATCTCCGGATACTCCGTAGCTCCAAGTAGTATTTCAGATTCTGACGAGGTGTCAGAATTGGATTCAATGCAGGCT
Organism: Candidatus Thorarchaeota archaeon; assembly: GCA_048882485.1. Taxonomy (GTDB): domain Archaea; phylum Asgardarchaeota; class Thorarchaeia; order Thorarchaeales; family Thorarchaeaceae; genus SMTZ1-83. The sequence goes on along the minus strand of JBHLRP010000024.1, from coordinate 3,584 downwards.
TCTCTAGGGCACATACCATCTTTTTCCTTATCTCATCTGAAGGAACAAGGACGCCATCTATCTCAATTCTCCCCCGAACAACGGGCCACAGCCCACAAATGGCACGAATGACCAATCTCATGATGTCCTCGTCGGAGCTTATCAAGAGCGTCATGCTATTTGACTGGATTGAAAGACTCAGTTCTTCAACGATTGGATTGCCATCTGAATAGATTGACACATCAGTCAATTCTATCATCGATAGGCGCTCCTCTATTCGAAGAATCAGCTATAGCCCTGAGTCAATCTTACGCCACGCATTTGTCCACAAGCCCCATGATAGAATGACATTGAAACCAAACGATAGAATCACTACAAGCACGGGTGTAATCACCGAACTACCCTCGACTGATGCAATGACACTCTGAAGGCCAAAGGCTATGAATACGAAAGCAACGCCAAGCAACACAAAGGTCATCAATAGTTTTGATGAGAGGAATCCCTCAAGCCTAGCGATTGTTTCATTCCCTCTCCCGGGAGTCACTTTTGATTGCGAGAATATCCATACTCCAAGAGCTCCAAAACAGATGCTGAAGGAAATATTGCACCCGATGAAGGTGATGAGAGTAAGAACATCTGGGATATAATCAACTGGAGGAAGTGCTGAACCAAACGCATCAACAAGAAAATCCTGAAATCCAACTGCCAGGACTTCGAAGAGTCCATTTAGAATAATGACAACAATGAGAGATAGCGTAATAGCACTGAGAAGGGTTCTCTTGAGACCGCCTGGTATAGTCTTCAGTCTTACCAGGGCCTCATTTTCAGCTCGTATTAAGAAAAGCGTAATCGCTAGAATGAAGATCGAATTGAAGATTGGAAATGAAAGAACCAAGAGGTAGGGGTTCACCCTTGCATACGCAATCGCCATCCATCCCATCAGGATGAGTATTAGGATTATCGAGGTGACAAATCCCTGTCTTGCCTGTTTGTTGACGCGTATCAGTTCTAATTCATGTCTTATAGACAAGTTGCTTCTCCCATCCATCCATTTGTAATATGTTTCAAATATTTATACAATGTTATCCAAAGCGATTGGTTGAAGGTCAAGGACAATGAAGGGTTCCATTATCCTTGACCAGTCAACGCATGATTTTCAGCCAACATATGGGATTAATCCATCTCTTGCCTGTCTATCCAAATGAATGAGTTCTATCTCATGTCATATTGGCAATTCCAACTCTTCAGTATCATATCATTCAGATATTTACATAATGATAATTGATGCCAAACCAAACTCTTCATGAGAGCTGGAATATTTCGAGACCCCCACTTCGATCTGCAACGTAGATGATGTCATTGACGAAATCAAGGTTTACAGCAACACCACCATCATAAAAGCTGTCTAGGAGCCTAGGTTCCTGAGGATTAGTAATATTAACAACTAGCAATCCATCTTCCGCGCCAGCCAAGTAGGCAATATCGGATTCTACCTGCACTGCAAAGATAAATCCACCTGCAGTAAACATACCTATCTGAGTTATGTTCGATAGATTGGTCATGTCTAGAATCTGCAGTTCGCCGCCTTCTTCTCCATGGTTGCAAACATACATGTAATCTTCAAGAACGAATGGATTCCAAAGGTCAGCATCAGGAACATAGCCTACAGCGAAGTCTGGATCGAGTGGATCGCTTATGTCCACTGCAACGAAACCAGAACTCTCCGAGCGATGGTCTATCACAAACGCCATGTTGTTGGCAATATGTAGGTGTGGAGCCGCTCCCACGATGGCGCAACTTGACATGTATGAGGGATTACTAGGCTCTGTCACGTTTATAATCACCAACCCATTATTCCAATCAGCAATATAGGCGATGTCATCAATCACCTGTACATCATACACTTCGCCGCTTCCCCGATATTGACCTATTTCACTTGGGTTTCTGGGGTCACTCACATCGATGATCTCCAGCCCCTCGATTGTGTCTGCAACATACACAATGTCTTCAACAACATCAAGGCTTTGTGGCCATCCTCCATCATGGAATGAGGAAAGTTGACTTGGATTCGCTGGGTCACTGACATTGATGAGGACAAGCCCGCCTGGAGTAGGTTCACCCTGATCAATGACGTACGCAATATCTCCCACTACTTTCACATATTCCGTTCCTCCGCCTGTGTCAATCTGGCCAATCTTGGTAAGCTCCAGATTTGAGTTAGGCTGCTGGCTGTTCAGAATCAGAGCAATTGGAATTGTAATGCCAATTAAGAGCGCAATTATCAATGCTAGGAAACGCTTCTGTCCTGTATTCATAGAGCAATCATCCCTTCCAGCTGAATATGAGGTTATTTTGAAGTTGGGTCTTATTTAAGTGAAAATCTCAACGCAACATAGCTTCCTGCGCCCTCATAGAACACATCATTGCAGTCTTCTTCTCCAAACTTGAAAAATCACGATAGCCGCTGCAGGTACCGCAATGCCGATTGCTATCCACTCAACAGGTAAGCCTGGAGTTGTAGGAAGCGGACTCGCCGGGACCTCGCTCATATCTGTCCAGTTGCTGTTGTCAAAGGAGTATGTCCAAGTTTCTGCGTTACTATTGAACTCGAAATCTGCTCCTGCAAAAAGAACTGTGACATTATTTCTTGAGTCGAACGCAAGACCTGTATTGATCCTTGGGCTAGGAGCGGCGTCGGGATACTGTTTCAGCCATGAATTGAGGCTTCCATCGAATATCCAAGTCCCAGCAACTGGATTATCGCCAATCTGTCCGCCAAAGAGTATGGCCTTCTGGTTCACAGTGTCATAGGTCATAGATGGCCATTTCAATTTGTCCAGGTTTCCGCTTGGTGATAGCTCGGTCCACGTGTTTGCTGACGCGTTAAACGCCCATGTGTCATCCTGATGCCCTTGGTATGCTGTGTTTCCACAACTCATGATGACCTGCTTGATACTCTCATCATAGACCATCACGTGCCCATAGCGTGCAAGTGGTGAGGTTGCGGGTGTTAGTTCACTCCACTCCCGTGTTTCTAGGTCGAATCTCCATGTGTCGTCAGTCTCAAATCCCTCATCATCAAATCCTCCGAAGAGGATGACTGCATTCTCCATTGGGTCGTAGGCCATTCCAAGCGAGTGATGTACTCCAGGGTCAATGCTTGTCGTAATCTGCGACCATGTCTGCGACTCACAGTCGAACGACCATGTACCAGTACCTTGTTGTCCTCCGAACAGGATGATCTCATTGGTGGCGTTGCTGTAGACCATCACATGATTTGACCTTGCAGAGGGTGAAGGGTTCAAGTTGAGTTGAATCCACCTATTGGTGGTGTATGAGTAGACCCACGTGTCGCTGAGGTAGTGGAACCCGCCTACATTGGTTGCGCCGCCAAACATTACAACCTGTTCATTATGTGGGTCATAGACCATCGCATGCGCACCCCTTGCGACTGGAATGCTTGGGTCTTGAGCCAACAATTGAATGGCCAGCGAACCAGCTAAGCTTAGACTCATGAGGAAAATTGCTAAAATGATGGCTATCCGCGCTCTTCTCTTCACTGGATTCCCCTCAGATTTCGATAGTTCTGGGAATACTTGGTTCTA
>JBHLRP010000023.1:45801-50063 GCA_048882485.1 Candidatus Thorarchaeota archaeon | reverse complement strand
AGATTGGTGAATGCCGGATCATAAGGACCACCTCCTGCATAATCAACACTGACTGCTATCGTGCCAACTCCATCGCTCAGTGATAGGGGGTAGGTAAGATTGTAGTATCCGGTTGAATTTGTGGTTCGAACGAATGATTGGAGGGTTCCATTGTCCCAGTATATTGTAACGTCTTCGCCCGCGATGGGTGTACCGCCATAAAACAGTTGACCGAAAAGGTAGACTGTTTCATTCACATAATAGACTCTCACGCCTCCAATAGTGTTGACTGTCAGTATTGTGGGCCGTGTCTGAATGTCAGGATAGGCACGTGGAGACTCTGCGCTTGCAACATTGATGTATGGTGACTCGAATGATGTATAGATAGTGACATTACCTAACTCATGCCCTGCAGGGATGACGTAATAGAACAAATATCCGCCAGTCGAGTTTGTTATCGCCCATCCAATCTGATGTAAGCCATCAGTCTGGTTATACCACCATATCGAGAGGTTCGCATTTGAGAACGGCCAGGAGATCTCTGGAAATGTCACAATACCCTCGATTGCCACTGTATCCAAGATGTACAAAGGATTAGGAATGGGCTCTAGTGTTATCTGAACATCCCACTTCTTGACTTCAACGCTACGAATTGGGGATTGCGAGTTGTCATAATACCCGTCAAGAGAGATGAAATTCACCCAAAGATCAACGAATCCCTCATAGCCAGGAGGCACTTCATATGTGAACTGGTACCAGCCTCCCGCCACGGTAACATTAGAACCAAGCTGGATTACAGATGTGCCATCATCCCACCAGAAATCGACTGTTCTCCCCGCGAGGCCAGTTCCATTCACACCATCCAAAAGATGTCCATAGATGGTGATGTTCTCTGCAATATGGACAATCCCAGGAAGTACAGTTGAATAGGCCATATCGCTGAGATCGGTCGGTCGCAGACGGATTTCCACTGGGATATTATCGTTCATATTTACAACGTCAGGCGAGGGTGAGCTCCATGTCACATTTGCATCAAACCAGCCTAATGCATGAGCCAATGGTATTGGGAAGTCGTACTGGAAGAATCCTGTTGCATCTGTCACTCTGCTGTCGAGATATGCGCCGTTGAAGTAGAAGTCAACAATCTCGAAAGAGAGTATCGTGCCGTTGAAGAGCTGTAAAGTCCCCTCGTAATGTAGAATGGCCCCACGATATGCAGGATTGGGAGTCACAGCAAGGTTTGAGGTTGCGGCGCCATAGATTGTCACTGTAGAATTGTCACTTGACCGTGCAGGGAGATAGATGGGGTAGTATGGTGGATTCGGGTCGAACTCGCCACTATAGCTAGACCAGAGCTCGTGAGCCCCTGGAGTCATGAGCCCCATTAGGGTTGCATTTGCAGGATCAATGTGCATGAGGTACCTATAGCTCCCATTTGAAAGAATCAGAGCAGACCCCAGAATCTGATCATCCCACATGATCTGCATCCAGGGATTGTTCAACGTAGTCCCATCAACACCATTGCCTTCTGAATCCGTCATGTTCCCCCGAATATCCAAGGTGTCATTCCAGTAGGCAATGTAAGTGTCCAATCCCTGCTTAATGTCGATGTCGATCTCTTCACTCAGAAAGAATCCGCTCTCTGGTTCAGCAGCAGCGTACCTTGGGTTGGGCTGTGCTACAGCATAAATGGCGGTCCAGTTCGAAACTACGTAAGTGGGACCAGTATAGGTCGCAGTGATGTTGTGCATTCCGACTGAAGATCCACCCGGAAATGCGTAGTCGAGAGTAGCAAAGCCGCTAGGGTCTATCGAAGCGGACCCCATCACAACACTATCTGTCCTGTCAAAGAAATCAATAGTCTCAGGTGTTGTTATTGGTACACCGTTGACAAAGATTGCAGCGTAAATCTGGAAAGGCGTTCCAATAAGCTCGTATGAGTCTGGAAACAGACTGGATGCTATTAGTAGCTCAATGTTTCCCTGCCCTGTGTTTGGGATGCCGCCAGTGCCAGGTAGAGGCAGAGGAATAACTTGAATCCACTCGCCTCCATTAGGATGCCCTGACATGGGAATGAAGACCTCTGCCCAGAATAGCATATGTCGGACTTGGATTTCACGATAGCCACCCATTGGCTCACCCACAGCATACCCAAGAGTTGGTCGTGCAGGAACGCCAAGATATCGCATAAACACGCAGTATGCAGTCACAAAGTCCATTGGCAGACCCCCGCCTCGTTCCAAGAACCAGTCAGTGAGTTCTTGACCAGATGCTGGACGGTCATTGTAATCAGTAAGCATGAGTGAGAAGTTGCTACGGAAGAATTGCTCTACTTGAACTGCTGTTTCGTAGGCATTACCAGCCCCACTGAATTGTGATGCATTCCCGATGACATTGGCACTCAGAGTGACACCTATAGGAGAATACAGGTTCCAGATGGAGGGAGGAGCTTGGTCACCATCAAGGGCACTGCCTTGAACCGTGATGAGGTCTTGATTGTCGTAAGTGACTTCATAGCTGAGCAGAATGTCCTCTCCGCTGCCTAGAAAGAACGGTTCCAAGAGAGCGGTACCATATTCGTCAGTGAATATCTCATAGCTTGTTAATAGGCTTGGACTGTGAGCCTGATAAGCACCGAACTGGTCAATATAGCCAGTTTCAAAGGAATTTCGAATAATCTTCATGTTCGGAAACAGAGTGGGAATCTCAAGGGGCTCGGTGGCGGGTCCAGTTGTGACATTGAGATAGACACGGTATATTTCGTTGGTGGCTTCCCATGACTCGATAGTTCCACCGCCAACTGACCATTGTGTGGTGTCTGTCTTAGCCCAGCTAGAGCCATCGTATTGATCATACGCTGTACTTCGCCATAATTGAGGCGGGTCCTCTGGTGCCACATAGAACAATACGTTATTGAGCTGGTCAAGGAGATCATCAGGGAGCGTCTGGTTGAGGGGAGCATTCGTATAGTTGATGTTGTCCCACCAAGTCGTCCGACCACCTGCCCAAGGTATATCATAGCCAAAGACTGGTGCCTCATCATACTCTATGTGCGGGTCATAGTCACGGACTAATCCGAGATGAACTAGGGCAAAAGACCAACCCGCCCATACTATCATAGCCACTAGAATAAGAGAGCTGATTACAGTCATTGCTCCCATTCTGCGCTGGTCTGTGGTTGTGGCGGCCAAATGATTATACCTCTTCTATGTGAGCTGCAACTCTAAACTCGCATTAGGTGGTGAGTTCTGTACTACCCCCAACCGTCCGTTTCAAGCAATTAAAGGGTTTCTCGGGCCTTATGGCTCTCCTATAAATCGAAAGGCAACCAAACATCAATATGTAGCTCCAATCAGCAAATTAGCACCTCAAACAAAGGATCTATTCCAGATGTCATACTTTGATAGAATTGACTCGTTTGTAAAGCAAGAAATGACCGGATCGGATCCAGGCGCACACGCCTACGACCATGTAAAGAGAGTGTTTTCCCTCGCCATGAGAATAGGCACAAAACTAGGAGCGAATCTGAGAATTCTGGGAGCGGCAGCTCTTCTGCATGATGTGGGGCGTGCAAATGAGGAGGAAACAGGAATCTCACACTCAATCGTGTCTGGTGATATGAGTACAGAGATATTGGATGAAGTGGGATTCACTCAGAATGAGATACAGAATGTCAGAGATGTCATCAGAACTCATAGATTCAGCGAAGGGCTCACTCCCACATCTCTTGAGGGCGAGATTCTTAGTGATGCTGACAAGCTGGATGCGCTGGGAGCCATCGGAGTTTTTCGAGCTATTGCTCAAGCGGCAGCAACTGGTGATGGTGCAGAGGCATTTCTCAGACATGCAGATGAGAAGCTGCTGAAGCTGCACGAGTTGATGTACACTGAGGAGGGGAGAGAGATTGCAGAGGCCCGCCATTCGGTTCTCAGTGATTTTGTTGGAGAGCTGCGAAAAGAGATTGATAGTTATTGAATCATAATGGGTTCTTTTCAAGATACATTTCAAGATATGAATCCCGAATAGACTCCTCTGGATTGAGACCGAGCTCTCTGACCACATCAAAGATGTCTTCTCTAGCTGAAGCAATCTGGTGCTCATGCTCCACAACGCGCTCAAGCTCTAGGAATTTGCCAACATCAATCACGTCATCTATACTGATTGTGATTTCTCGTACGGCGTAGAATGACCGTATCTTGGTGACCTTCGCAATAGCTTTGAACCCAAGTTGGGTCAGTATCAATCCAGCCTCTCTGGAGTCGTCGAGCCCCACTGATAACTCG
>JBHLRP010000023.1:0-45701 GCA_048882485.1 Candidatus Thorarchaeota archaeon | reverse complement strand
TCGCAATAGCTTTGAACCCAAGTTGGGTCAGTATCAATCCAGCCTCTCTGGAGTCGTCGAGCCCCACTGATAACTCGGCTCTGGTCTTTGAGAGAGGATCGACCTTCGGGCCCTTGTATGTCATCTCATTGAGAGGTCTATCATCCGTTACTACTTGATGATCATCTGTATGTGGCTGTCGACGCCTGATTCGTATTGCCTCATCAGTTTCTGGAAAAGACCTGCAGGGATGATCGAAGTATGCATCGACTTGGGTTTCAGTGTTGAGTTTTCGCGCACCAATCTTGAGAAGAGCCGCCTCGAGCTGCTCAGACTCTTCCAGGGTGATCTTCACTTCGACCTCGAATCTACTCTCGCTCATTGTGCCTCATTATCTGCATCATCATATCTCCGAATTAGGTGTTTCTCCTCGCTTTCATATTCACATAAGTTGCCACAATCCACATAACGGGAGATAGATTCCACTGGAATGGGTTGCCCCCATGTCAAGAGTCGTGAAATACAAGTGTGCAAAATGTGGCAAGGAATACAACGATGGAAATGTCCCACCCAACGATGGATGTGGTGGTAGAATCGACATCACTGTTGATCTCGAGGCTATCAAGGATTCTTTCTCGAAAACTCAATTGGAGAGCACAAGAGGAGGCCTCTGGAAGTACTTCGACTTGATGCCTCTCAGAAAGAAGGAGAGCATTGTAACACTTGGTGAGGGTGACACGCCCCTTGTGCAGAGCAAAAGGCTTGGCAAGGAACTGGGGCTGCAGAGGCTTTACCTGAAGCTGGAAACATTATGTCCTTCTGGTTCTTTCAAGGATAGGCCAATATGTGTAGGTGTGAGTCGTGCAGCAGAAGATGGTGCTCAGACTGTTTCTGCAGCATCTTCTGGCAATGCTGCCGCTGCAATGTCAACATATGCGGCAAGAGCAGGACTCAGAGCAGTAGTATTTGTTCCAGAGGGTGCTCCTGCAGGTAAACTCATTCATCTGAGAACATTAGGGGCCCGTGTATTCAGAGTTCGCAAAGTAGAGGAGGGTGTTGACCCAACAACTACGCTCCTCAAGGCTGCATGCAGTGAGCTTGGATGGACACCCTCTCCATCATTCGGACCATTCAACTGTTTCCAGTTTGAGGGTACAAAATCACTTGGCTATGAGATTGCCGAGCAGCTATCATGGAATCCTCCTGATTGGATTCTCTTCCCTACAGGAAGTGGAGGGCTGGCAGCAGGAACAATGAAGGGCCTTTGGGAATTTCAACAGATGGGGCTTATCGACAGACTTCCCAGACCTGTTGTGGTCCAGCCAGAGGGTTGTGCACCCATTGTAAGAGCATTCAAAGAGAGTCAAGACCCATTGAACATTTTGCCTTGGGATTCCAATGAGACTATTGCAGGAGGACTCGCCGATCCGTTTCCATGGGATGGTGACGCTGCTCTAAAATACCTCAATCTGGCAGACGGAAAAGCAGTGGCAGTCGAGGACTCCCTCATTGGGAAATATCTTGTACTTCTAGGGAAACTGGAAGGTGTGTTCGCTGAACCAAGTGGAGTCGCAGCTTTGGGGGGTCTAGACGTTCTTTTGAAGGAAGGTGTTATTGATAGATCAGACTCTGTGGTCGTTCCTATTACGGGCTCAGGGTTCAAGGACCTTGGCACTCCAGATCGATTAACACCACCGGTCACACTCATTGGTCCTAGGGTTGATGAGCTAAAGAGAGCATTGGAAGAAGTGTGATGGAATGGCTAGTAAGCAACTCCGCCAGAGAGCAAAGGAGATTGCAGAGCAATATGGCTATCTGCCGTACATGATTGAACGCTACTTGGCATTGTGGGGCGAAGAGGAAACCATTCAGTTCATCGAGGCTTGTGAGGAGCAGATAACGACCTCTGTGAGGGTCAACACGCTCAAGATTGATTCTGATTCACTTCAAAAACGCCTCCGGCTCAAACAGGTAACACTGAGAGCCGTGGATTGGTTAGATGATGGCTTCTGGATGGACTTCGAGGGCGCTCCTGGGTCCCTCTTTGAGCATATGCTCGGTTACTATTACGTTCAAGGAGTGCCATCCATGACTGTGACTAAAGTCCTGGACCCCCAACCTGGAGAAACGGTCATAGACGTAGCTGCCGCTCCAGGTGGCAAAACCACGCATATTGCGCAATTGATGGAAAACACTGGAACTGTGATTGCCATAGAACAGGACCGTCAACGTATAAAGAGCCTGGAGAGCAATATTCAGCGTTGTGGGGTGAGCAATGCCATAGTCCTTCGCGGTGATGCTAGGAAACTCGGCAGACTAGAGCAAATACCTGATAAGATCCTACTTGATTCACCTTGTTCAGGAGAAGGTCTCATTCCACTGGACCCCACGAGAAAGACGAGTACATCTATGGCTGACATTCGATTCTGTGCGACCAGGGAGGATGAGCTTCTGGAGGCTGCAGTGAACGCGCTACCTTCCGGTGGGACTATGGTCTATTCTACATGTTCCATTGCACCGGAGGAGAACGAGTACATAGTTGACGAGGTTCTTGGCAGGCATCCGGATACGAGAGTAGTCCCCATAACGCTTGAGTTCGGCTCTCCGGGATACACACGACCATATGGGGTTGAATTGAGTGAGTCAATGACTCTGACAAGAAGATTCCTGCCCCATCTTCATGGAACAGAGGGCTTCTTCATATGCAAAATGGAGAAAGAATAGGGGTTTCCAGCTGCTATGAAGCTCTAGCTTTTTAGGAGAAAATTCCAAGTTACCTCAAGGCTAGGTGTGGAGTGTCATGGCGAGTGATGGAATTGACATAAGAACCGAGGGCCTTTCAAAGAACTTCGGGACTATTCAAGCTCTCAAGGACCTGGATTTAGAGGTCAGGAAGGGGAGTACCTTTGGATTCTTGGGCCCAAATGGAGCAGGCAAGACAACGACGGTAAGAATCCTGTCCGGACTCCTTAAGCCCAGTGCTGGACTGGCATCTGTGTGTGGATACGATGTTAACAGGCAGAGAGATGAGATCAAAGCGGTTACAGGACTACTTCCTGAGGCCCCTGGTCTGTATTCGAAGCTGTCTGCGGTCGAATTCCTCGAGTTCATAGGTGCCCTGAATGACATTAGTGGTGAAGTGTTGAAGAACAGGATTGACAGCCTTCTAGGTATTCTTGGACTAGAAGGAAGGCAGAACGACCTGCTTGAGAGCTACTCTTCAGGGATGAAGCAGAAAGTGTTAGTCGCGTCAACCATTCTCCATGAACCACAATTGGTCTTCCTTGATGAACCCACATCCAGATTGGACCCTGCTGCGAGTGCGCTTGTAAAGGAAATGATACTTGCTATGGCAAAAGAAACTGAAACCACCTTCTTCATCTGCACCCACATGACTGACTTTGCTGAGGATGTATGCGAAATCATCGGTATTCTAAACGAAGGCATTCTCACAACCCTAGGAACTCCAAAGGAGATAATCAAGAACGTGGAGGCTTCTGATCTTGAAGAAGCATACCTCAAAATCGTAGGAGGAGAGGTGGACAGGGAGTCACTCTTGTCGTGGAGGCAGTGATGTGCGGAAAAACTGGCTTGCAATAGCCAAGACCGAGTTTTTAGTTGCAACATCAAGATTTCATAGAAGAAGGAAGACAGTTTCGTTGCTCATTCTGGCCTTTGCTTTAGTTTGGGCGCTTCTAATTGCCCCCGCAATTATGTCCTCATTTGTAGATCTGTTTGCTGCTGAGATCCAGCTCATTCTAGCGGTGGCATTTCCTGGGCTCATGAGGTCGGTAATGCTACTTCTCTGGATTATTGTGTTAATCTATCCCATTTCCTCTGCCTTGCAGGAAATCAGGATAGGACAATGGGAGATTATGTTGAGCAACAATGTCAATACTCGCGACATGCTGATTGGTATGTTCGTCGGTAAGTTACCGAGCTATGGAATCCTAGTACTCATCCTTGCTCCAGTGCTCATCTCGCCTTTTGCAATAGTGTATCAGGTCACTCTTATTGGTCAGGCGTTAATGTATGGTGTGTTGTATATCACAGCACTAGCCACGTTGTGGTTCTCAAATGTGATATCCACTGCAATCCAAGCAAAACTTGGAGAGTCTTCAAGAGGAAATGACATAGCCAAGGCCCTCAGTATGGTTGTTGCAGCCATCATTATAGTCCCAATGTATGGGATCATGTATTTCGCAGGACCTCTTGCTGAGGTCATGGGAATGGATGTCTTTCTCATTCTTCCCTCAACATGGGGTGCAGATTTAGTCACATGGACTGCCATATACTTCAATGGGATAGGTCTGTCGCAGTCCACCATCTTAGCCTTTGAAAGCATACTCCACTTTGGTCCAGCCATTGATTTTCTATTGATGGTAGCATTCTCAATCTTCATGTTGGGAATTGGGTTTGCTGCCTCAGATCGACTCTTCACTATCCAAGCAGGAGCGAGAACAGAAGTTGTCACCACAGTTGGACGCGACAATCTGTTCCTTCGAGGGATAAAGAGCGTTATATCGGGATCCTTTGGGGTATTGGTTGTCACATCATTGAAAGACTTTGGAAGAAAGGCCCAAAACCTTTCAAGATTGGGATATGGAATCTTCCTCTCAATTCTGCTACCTTTCATCATGAACTTCAGCGGATTGGGCGGTGTTGTTGGTGACCCTCTATTCGTTCCTATGATGGCCACCCTCATAACAGGGATGATGTTGAGTATTCTTGGCGGGGTTGCCTTCGGGGGAATTGGCTTTCTTGACTCGAAGGACCAGCTCTGGATACTAAAAGGGTCTCCAAATGGAGCGTTTAAGTTCGTCAGAGCTAGGGTCGTTTCACACATACTTTTCGCAATTCCAATCGCATTGATATCCACTACAGCTGTCACAGTCATCCTAGTATTGGACGTGGTGGTGTTTCTTGCCATGCTCGTCTACGTGTATTCAATGCTTTGTGGTGCGATTCTCATAGCCACTGGAATCACGGCGAACAATCCTGCATACGAGGATGTCAAGAGCAGCGCGTTCATGATCAATACTGGACTCACCGTAATAATCATCATGCTGTCTTCTATATTCACTATGATTTGGGGGGTTATAATCATGATAACCGAGAGAAACATACCTATGGGACTCTTAGTGAATACTGTACCTCTCCTATTAGTGGGAGCCATTGTGGTCTTCGTTGGTGCGAAACGACTATCAATCCCTGAAAACTGAATTCCGACATCTCCATAAGTGGCAAGGGCCGTCTTTCCTGCAGAAATGTGATTGAGAATGAAGCCTGAGCTAGTAGACCCTGTTGAATGGAATGAGCTGATAGAACAGCTCGATAGCGAGTTTGGAGAGGGCGTGAGTAAGGCACTACTTGGTGACCGAGCTCCGGTGACTCTAGCACGGGGGGAAACCAAGTCATTCTATCTCATCCCAATGGAGTGGATGACTGAACTCGATGAACTAGTGGCGAACTATGAGATTCATTCACTTGGCATCCGAATAGGGGATATGACTAAGAAAGGGTTCAGACTCAGTCTGCAGATCTTAGATGCGCTTGCTGAAGTCACAGACCGCAAGCTTGTAGTTTCACGTCAGGGTGCGGAAGCATTCTCTTATGGCCGAAGTATTCTCAAGGAATCAGTCTTCAAACTAGACTCACATCTGAAACGTGGTCAACGAGTGATTGTGCTCAACAAGGATAACGAGGTCTTGGGACTTGCAGCATTGTCTGTGGATGGGAATAAGCTGAAACGTCTTGCAAGAGACCGTCTAGTTGCCAAGAACCTTGTAGACATCGGAGCGTATCTTAGAGGCGCCTAGACAAACATGTCACTCGAGCGGTCAGATGCCTCAATTGACTGTCGCATCTTCTCAAGGCGTTCGATCTCTCTCGATTCCTTGAGTAGCTCTTCTACATTAGCCTCAACGCCATAGACTTCATTGATTTTCTCCAGCATGGTTGCAGCAGACTTCGGGTCTGGTCGACCACGAGTAGCATAAGTCAGCAGACCAAGTGCAGCCTGTTCTCGCATCTCGAGTTCTGCTAGCAGGAGTGCTAGCGGTCCTGCTACAAAGAGGCCTTCTTCAAGTATTGGTACAGACCACTTCTCAAGTTGGTCACCATATGCACTGGTTGGAACACAACGCATTTCCTCTTCATCCTCTTTGAAACTGGCATCTAAACCACCAAGCAAGAGTGACTCAGAGAACTTGTTGGCTGTGATCCACTCAGCTAGGCGATCAATCCACCCCCATTGTTCCGAGCTGTGGGGTTGAAATCTTGGAACAAGAAATACAAGCTTCTTCTTAGCATACCAGTATAGTTCGAAAGGCAGAACCAGACGTTCGTTCTCCATAGAAACGAAGAGAGGCAGCATATCGCTCTTGATGAAGCCTACTCTCTCAGCGTCGAGTGCTCGGGTAAGATGAGCAGTACTTAGGAAGCCAACTTCTCCAAGCCCGTGGAAACCACAGACAAAAGTTGAGCCAGGCTCAACCTTGAAGCCGTCCTTCAGGATTATCTCAAATGTTGAATCTCGTGTAGCGACAAACGCCATTCCATTTACCTCAGTTTGAAGGGTGAAGTTAGTCGTAGCTGTAATTGACTTAGTTGTCAAGGAAACCAGACTTTCAGCTGCTTTTGAGACTATGTATGTGTCCCATATGACAAGGTTTGGACAGATTGAGGGGAAATATCATTCTCCTTGAATGCTCAATGACCCTGTTTACTGGACTTTATAAGCCTAATAATTAATAGGATAAGATAGCAGTTCATAGAATGAATGTATGTTTGAGATGACGGGGTAGGACATAGTGAGCACGCTCCGAGAGCTTGAGCTTGCACAGGTGGCACCACGAGTCCTAGAGCTATTGCGCAAACGGGGTTTTGATAGGCTCACGGAGTTTCAGCTCGATTCAGTGAACAAAGGCATAATGCGGGATGGCAATCAGATACTTGCCACTTACGACTATGACGAAGCATATCAGATAGCTGAGATAGCGATTCTAAATAGAGTGGCTTCAGACTATCGGGCACGGGTAGTGGTTCTATGCCCCAATCCGCATCAAGCAGAAATGAAGTATAATTCCATTGGCCACAAATGTCGTCGACTTGGGATTGAATCAGCCGTCATCATTAGAAGAAGGGACGCCATACAAGAAGACTGGCAGAGTGGCAGAGTAGTTGTATCAACATATCGGGCAATGGATATCGCTCTTAGAACCGCCCCGGATGCACTTGAGAATGTAGTCGCAGTGTTGATTGACCGACTCGATCTTATTGGGCAACCTGGCCTTGGTGCCACGCTTGAAACGGTTCTTGTTGCATTGATGGGAATAGGCAAGCCCATCCAGTACATCGCGATCTCTCCGCCTGTGGCTGACATAGGAGAGCTAGCAAACTGGCTTAATGCCACTGCTATCATCGACCAAAAGGCTGAGGTCAAACTAATCTTCAGCGTAAAGTCATTTGACAGCGTAAATGAATCACTCGCAGACCTTACTGAGTTTGTGCACTATCAAAGAGGACAGGTCATGATTCTTTGTGCAAACGCTCCTACTTCAGAAGATCTGGCGGTTCGCTTGTCAGGCAAAAGCGGAGGTGAGGATGCAGCACTGGACCTCAGACTCACGCCAGAACATCGTGACGATCTCAGGGAACTGTCTCTGGATGTTTCAAAGTCATATCGAGAATGCGAGATGACATCAAAATTAGGCTCTACTGTATCACAAGGTGTTGCTTTCTTTCATGAGGGAGTATCAAGAACACAAAGAAGGAAAATCTCAGAGGCATGGGAAGATGGACTTCTCCCTGTCATCGTGATGCCAATGCGCTTCGCAATTGCCAGTGGGCTAAAGGCCACGGTGGTCTTTCTGATGGGCGTGTTCATGCAAGAGTTAGGGAAAGACCTTTCCCACGAAGATAGTGTCACAATGCTTTCAGAATGGCAATTCAATGATGTACTACAATCAGCTGGTAGACGAGGAATAGACAACGAAGCGTTCGGAGTGGTGGTTGTAGACAGTAAAGAGGAAAAAACGCGCATTCTAGCGAAATACTTTGTCACCGATTCAAAAGGTAACATAAGCCCTAGAGAGGGTGAGGTAGACAGTGTCATGGATGATACAGAGAACGTCCAGGACCTGGTTCTCGGCCAGCTATGTGGAAGCTCTGAACAACCAGTAGACCCCTTCTCCATAATCAATCGGACTTTTTGGGCTGCAAGTAACCGAATGACGGGCCCTATTCAGGATGGCACCTTAACTTCTGATGACACTACTGTGGAGCAATTGGTTTCATTGAGGACGACTAGATCTACTGAAAAGCGGGCAGAAGAAATCCCAGATGAGAATGTCAAGGTCGTGTCCTTGAATCCATCCAAGATTGAAGGATTAATTCATAGTGGGAGTAGAGAGATGTGGCACTATGTATCCCTGAAGGCATCTGATGGGGTGTCTTGCTCATGCGAATCATGGAAGTATCAAGGCATACGAAGACATAGACTCTGCAAACATCTCGTGAAATTCGCAAAATATGCTTTGAAAGAGGAAGTTACCAAGCAATACGCATCTAGCGTCATTGAACAGGCACTTCGAGGGCTCGAGGTAATTGGTGATCTTGAGAGAGCTGGACTTGTTCAGCGTGTCAAGAAGACAATCAGATGCACGGAACTAGGAGAGAATGCAACCTATCTTGGAGTTCCTGTGCCTGACGCCAAACGGGTCATGAGGGCAATATCCGAGCGTAAGGAGAATCTCAAGGACATCCTCCTCAGCGTCGCTAAAGCAAGAAGCAATCTACCGAGAGAAGTTCTTAGTCGGATTATAGATGCGCTACCAGCTGAGAATATTGAAGACCTTGTGTGTGATAAGAATGAGATGCCAGGAATCGTCGAGAACTGCATCGAGGAGCTCGACTACATCAACATGATTTTACTAGGACTAATGGGAGAAAAACGGAAGGACAAACTGAAGAAAGATAGCATTGCGATGGAGGACAATCTTCGAACACTCATAGGTGCAATCAGATAGCTTTTTACGGTGGGAACATCGAGCGGGGCTCCAGTTGGAGGGTTAGTATCCTTCGCATCCCGGTGAATATCCATGAAGTTGTTCGAACATGAGGCAAAAGATGTCTTTCGAGCCTTTGGTATGCCTATGCCACCTGGTGGATTGGCCAGAACCCCAGATGAGGCGAAGAAGCAAGCTGCTGAGGTCGGCAAGCCTGTTGTTGTAAAGGCACAGGTTCTTGCCGGGAAGAGAGGCAAGGCGGGAGGAATCAAATTTGCGGACACGCCTGAAGAAGCAGCTAAGCACGCTGAAGAGATACTGAAGATGAAAATCAACGATTTGCCTGTTGAGGCAGTCTTGATTGAGGAGATGCTAGACATTCAGCAGGAGATTTATGCAGGGATAACCGTCGACAGGAATGAACGCAAGTATGTCGTCATAGGAAGTGGCGCAGGTGGAATGTCAATCGAGGAGCTTGCAGAAGAGAGTCCTGAGAAGATCATCAAGCATCATGTTGAACCTGATTTTGGTCTCCAGCCCTTTGAAGCCCGTGAGATAGCAATAGCAATGGGTTTTACTGGAAAGAGTATCAGCAAAGTAGCAGGATTCTTTCTCAAGCTTTGGCAGATAGTGAGAGATCGAGATGTAGAGTTGACCGAGATCAATCCTCTGATTCTCACCAAAGATGGCCGATTCCTTGCAGCAGATGCAAGGTTGAACATTGATGATAATGCGCTTTACAGACACAAGAAGCTGATAGAGAGCCTCAAGAGAGAACCTATGGAACAGAACGAAAGGGAACGAGCAGCCACTCAGGAAGGAATGGCTTACGTTGAGTTGGAAGGGGACATTGCATGCATCTGTAATGGCGCAGGGCTAACCATGGCAACATTGGATGCAGTATCACTCTATGGTGGTACAGCTAGCACCTTTCTAGACCTTGGAGGCGGGGCAGATGCAGAGAGGGTCGAGAAAGGAATAGAGATTGCCATGAAGTATGACAAAGTGAAGGCAATACTGGTCAACATCATGGGCGGAATAACCAGGTGTGATGAGGTCGCCAGTGGCATTTTGGCTGCAAAGAGGGATGGTGACATCAAAGTGCCGTTGGTCATAAGGATGGTAGGCACCAATGAAGAGGAGGGGCAGGAAATGCTCAGACAGGCCGGAATCCCATTCCTGAAGACTATGGAAGATGCAGCTCAAAAGGTCGTAAGCTTGGTCAAGGAGGGAGCCTAGATGGTCGTATTGGTTGACGAGGACACTAGAGTCATTATTCAGGGAATAACAGGCTCACAGGGCACCTTCCATTCTGAAGCCATGTTGAAATATGGTACGAAGATTGTTGCGGGAGTCACCCCAGGCAAGAAGGGGGATGAAGTGCATGGAATCCCAGTATATGACAGTGTCAAGACTGCAAAGGATGCGCAAGGAGCCACTGCTTCGGTGATCTTTGTTCCAGCACCCTTCGCAGGAGATGCAGCACAAGAAGCAATTGCAGCAGATTTGAATCCAGTCGTGGTAATCACAGAACATGTTCCTGTACTTGATGAGATGAGAGTGATACATGCTGCAAAGCGAAAGGGCATCACCGTAATTGGACCCAACACACCAGGTATCATTACACCTAGTGCCAAGCAGAAACTTGGGATAATGCCAGGACATGTCTTCTCGGGGGGCAGAGTGGGCCTCATGTCCCGGAGCGGCACACTGACATATGAGATAGCTGCTGGGATGACAAACGCAGGTATCGGTATCTCGACTGCAATCGGGTTGGGAGGAGACCCCTGCGTGGGTCTGACTACAATAGAGGCTGTGGAGATGTTCAACAAAGATGCTGGAACTGACGCCATGGTGTTAGTCGGAGAGATAGGTGGCGATGCAGAGGAACGTGCAGCAGCCTATATCAAGAAGCATGTGAAGAAACCTGCAGTTGCGTTCATTGCAGGAAGAACAGCACCACCAGGAAAGAGAATGGGACATGCAGGTGCAATCATAAGCGGGAGTTCTGGCACGGCTGCAGCGAAGATTGAGGCGTTCTCCAATGCTGGAGTTCCTGTGGCTGAGAAGCCTAGTGATATTGCGAAGCTTCTGAAGGATGTGCTCTAGCGTCAGCCAGAGCACAAGCTTTTAAAACCCAACTCAGCAGGAAAGCGGGAGTGGGCTCACAGGACTCTCTGTGTGCCGCAATGAATTGAGGTCTGAGAAAATGCCAGTTGCTGACATTGAGAAACGCAGGCTTGCACAGCACTACTTGCTCTACAAGTCAGTATGCCGATATTGTGGAGCAACCAATCCGTTGAAGGCGAAGAAGTGCAGGAAGTGCAAGACAAAAGACCTCAGACCCAAGCGACGTGCACGTAAGTAGATCCGCTAGATCAGGGACACCAATTCTTGGTCCAGCAGGGATTTCCTTGCATCTGGGAGCGTTTTTGTAACATTTTAGTGACTCTACGACTAGGTCTCATTCTACCGTAATACTTATTTATGTAATATGTAATACTATTACATGCGGAGTTCAATATGTCTGCTAGAAAGGTGATGGAAGTTTGTCGATTCGAGTGTCGGAGTTTCAACACCATCTTTAATGAAAAGGAGGCGATATGTTGAGAAGCCATGAAATACATCTGAAAGATGCCACCCTCAGAATACCAAATGTAGAGAGTCGTGATGGTACGGTCGTCTTCGGAGAAACAGTTACTGCGCATATACTGAGAAACAATGGTGGCAAAAGATACAGCGTATATGTTTATGATAAGAGATCTGCACCCTAGAAGAGCAAAAGCCATTTTTTTAGCCGGCCATCCATCATTCTTATATCCAAATTATTATCCAGACAGCGCGTGCCCGGGCCGGTGATCTAGTCGGCTATGATGCCGCCTTCACACGGCGGAAATCCTGTTGAGTTACTATATTCAGTAGGACCGCAGATCGGGCGTTCGAGTCGCCCCCGGCCCACCATCTTCTCTGATGCCAATCCGTCACTCTTATAACGAGTTGAACTTCGGAGTGGTTGTTGCGGAGGCTCAAGAATGCCAAAACAAATCTATGACGTAGAGAGATTCCTCGAGATGACCGAAGATGCCCAAGAGTGCAGAGTGAAGAGAGGGCCAGGTCAAGTCAAGCTGAAACTCCGAACAGCCAAATATCTCTACACGATAATTCTAGAGCCACAACAGGCCGAGGAAGTCTTGACTCGTGTGAAGTGCCAGATAGTTGAGGCTCGCCCTGAACCTGAAGAGGCTTAAATCTCGACCATCTCATTTACTTCTGGGATATGTGCTTTTCGTCCCTTCTTTTCAAGAAGAGATTCAAGCTTGTCACAAGATTCGGACTCTCCATGAACTATGTAGAACTCAGGATCACCAGGAATCCTTGTCAGGAGGTCCAACAACCCTTTCGAGTCAGCGTGCGATGAGAGATGGTGCATTCTGACATCAGCAGAGACCTCGAACTCACGACTCCCAACCGTCACTCTTCCAGATTTTACCAGTTCTGCACCTGGAGTGCCTGGAATCTGAAAGCTGACCAATACGATTGAGTTCTTTGGATCATCATAAAGCATCTTGAAGTACAGATGTGATGCACCACCCTTCAGCATTCCAGCTGGGGAAATGATTATGCCTCCCCTTCTAGTAGCCTTTGTTCGTTCATTGTTATCATGAATGATGCGAGTCCTTCCCACTGCTCGGCTGAATGACTGAGGGCTTTGAAGATATTCAGGATGCCTGGTCAGAATCTCATTGACCTTGCGAGCCATTCCATCTATGTATATCGGATACTTCTGAGGAATGCTGTTGCGTTCTAGAATGCACATCATCTCTTGACTGCGACCCACAGCAAAGGCGGGAATTAATACTGTACCTCCTCGTTCCATTGTTTCAATAACAGTATCAACCAGTGCCTGCTCAATCTCCGCCCTCTCAGGATTCGTTCTTCTAGCGTAGGTGCTCTCTGTAACAACGATGTCATGTTTGGGAAGGTTCTTCCTAGCCCCCAGATTCAGTTGCGACTCTGTGGAATTGACGTCCCCAGTGAAGAGCACCCTCTTCCCATTTACTCTAACAGACACCATCGAACTACCTGGAATGTGACCGGCATTGAACAATGTCATTTCGAAGTGATGACCAAGCGGGATGGTTTCCTCATAAGCAGTCGCTTGGCATTGTCTTCTCACAAGTGGAATGTCTTTTCGAGTATAAGGCAGTCTTCCCTTTGAGATGTTGTACATGTCGCGCAGAAGCAGAAGAGTCAGGTCTCGTGTGGCTGGTGTGCAGAAGAGGGAAGCTTCGGTTTGGGATAGGACCAGTGGAATGCCTCCGGAATGATCAAGATGGGCATGAGTAAGACTGATTCCCTGCAGATTGTCAAGTGGAACCATATCAGGGAATTCTGGAGGTGAAGAGAGTTTCGCCCCGTAATCAACAATCATACTCTCATCCTTATTCTCAAGATAGAACCCTGACCGTCCAATCTCTCTACAGGAACCAAGAAACGTAAGCTGTGTCATTTATTCTAACATCCATGACGAGCCGTGATGGTGTCAAGAAAAGGCTTGCGTATTATTCACCGTATGGATTAGCAATGGATATTTTCAGATATTAACTGTGTCAGCCTTTTCGCTCAGTAAATCGAAATCTATATCAGTTGGGCCTCGATACGTGCTATACCCTATACCTTAGCAAATCGTAGCAGGTGGAGAGGCTTCGGGTGACAGCAAAGAAGACCGACGATAAGTCGGGCGATCAGAGTCACGGTGACTCGGTGATACTAGTAGGTAACAAGAATGTGATGTCCTACGTCCTAGCCTGCGTGACTTTGTTCAACAAGGGTGCCGAGGAAGTCGTAATTAAGGCAAGAGGTCGGCTAATAAGCCGCGCTGTTGATGTCGCCGAGATAACACGGCACAGGTTCATCTCCGAACTCAAAGTCAAGAGCATTGAGATTGATACAACCACCGTTCAGACGGACAAGGGAAGCGACTTGAACGTCTCAACCATTGATATCACACTCACTAAGTAGTGATCTGGAACATATTGTGGTCCTCACCCAGAAGCCCAGTCATTGTTGCGGCTTCATGGGGTGAAGACAAGAACATGAAACTGGCAGTCTGTGTGTTTGATATTGAGTCGGACATGTTGTGTCCAAGTTGCCAGCAGAGATTAGACAGAGGCGAGATCACGGAGTTTGACATTGAGTTTTCCAAGTGGCTTCTAGACAAGTCCAAGGAGTATCCTAGACTTGATGATCTGAATCTTCTCAGAGCGATAAAGACAGATGAGCGTCTTATACTGGTAGTCAAGAAGAAGAACAAAGAGGTCCTTATTGCCGCAGAGAGACTCATGAACGAGTTAGTTGAAACTCATGGAGAAGTAATGGTCTTTGAAGCACCTATAAAGCTTCGAAAGATAGTGAGAAAGCTGATAGAACCAGCATTGGAGGTGGGTGTCAACAGCCTATATCTCCCCGGAGGAACAAAGGAGAGTATTGTGATGTTGAAACCAGAAGATCGGGATCGCATCGCATATTCAAAAGAGGACCTCAGAAAGATAGTTTCCGCGGTGATGGGAGAGTCTGTTCTCTTTCAATATCAGGATGAGAGAATCGAGAAAGAGGAAGATTCCAGTGATGAAATCTTCGAAGAGAAGATGAGGGAATTCGCCGGAAAGGGCCGCAGACGGTGACTCAGACTCTGTGAACAGGGTCATTCTTCATAATGTCACGCATCACTACTGTTGCATAGGATCCTTTTCTCAACTGGAAATGCAAGACCAGCTCGTCCTCTTCACATTCTCCTCTGATTTCCTTTAGCATGATTGAAAGAAGATGATATCCTCCAGCTGAATCAATTGCCTTACTCTTTGGTTTTCGGAAATCCTGAAATCGTACATCTTCCTCCAGCATCAATTTCCTCAACATATCTGTCTGGGAGGACGGAGGCGTTTTTGTTGAATATCCGGGGAGCGGAGCTGAGATTCCATATTCACCAGACTGGACAAGCTTAACTCTCTCCTCGTGGTTCTTTTCTGTTACAAAGAGCCACGAATCACGACCAGAATGCGGCTCATCAAGTTTAATGAGGAAGTCTCCCGGCACGGGAAGGTCGAGGGGGAGGGAGGATTCAGCTCGCTGGCTTATCAGACGATTGAACAGGTAGGACTGAAATGAATGAACAAAGATGGTAAGGACACGCGAGGGTATCCTTAGGATTGCCCGCTCGAATTCACCGGGATGCTTCATGAGGAATTTCATCACATCACGTTCATATCTCAAATCCTCTGGAAATGCAGCAAGAATGCGTTCATTCGGTGATAGGTCATCAGCCAACTTGCGTCTGGCTTCAGTGATCTCCTCCGATTCATACTCGCTGGTCACTGAAAGCATGAGTCTCGCTGCTTCTTCAAAGTCATCCCTCACAAGTGCCTTACCAACCAAGTGAGTGAAAGGTCGAGTCACCCCAAATCTCTGGACACCAAAGTAGTTGAGCAGGGGCTGTTTTGTCAGGGAATCAACAGTTGCCATTGCTTGGTCGCAGTCGGCGTCAATATCAGAGAGGCGAATTCTGAAGCGGTTTCCCAAAAGATCCCCAATCTGCACAGGATGCCGCACAGATTCTAAGTTGCGTATCTCGATGCGAGATAGTCTTGTGCTCACTAGTCGCTCAGCTGATCTGAAAGGAACAGCCATTTGCTGTGCTGTGATTGCTCGCTTGTCCTTTAAGCCGGCGTATGTGACAAGATGCTGGGGTAAGCCAAGTTCTGCTGCAAGAATAGTGGCGACATCCATGGTTGAAAGACCCATCTTCTGCATATCAAATCGGATGAACTTTGATTTCTTTTCAGGGATTTGCGGTACTGGAGTTTCATCGGACCACTCTTTGACTGTGACCAATCGTCCATCATTTGTAATCTCTTCAACGATGAAGTCCTCAAATCGAACCTTGAGTCTACCTCCAACTCCAGGAGTGCTTGTGCTATAGAGTTCCATCCCAATTGACGCCTCTAAATCATGCGTCGTTCTCACGGAGACCTATCCTCTCCTCATAGCAATTTCAGGTCACCAGTCAGTCTGTCTATCTTCTCTGCAGATCCAGGACCTACTGCGATGACTGTAGTCGTTCCCGGGGGTAGCTCGGTCATCCCCGCATCTCGAATCAATGCAAATGGCAAACCTAAGTCCACAGCTATTCTTCGTAGATCAAGAAGTTCCTCCTCTGATGCCACCTTCACAGCGACCTTCTTCTGCCCTTCAGTAAACCAAGCCTTCCATATGTGTTGGTGAGTGACACGAACTCTTTCCGAGGCACTTACAGCACCATGAGCGACTTGAACCGCTAGCTTGCCCTTACTCATTCCTAGGTCGGTTCGCACAGCTATGACTTGCTTGAACTTGAATTTCCGTAGACTCATGACAGATGCCTTCTGTTTGCAGCGACATCTCATCCCTTGGAGAGAGATAAAAAGGGTGTCATATGTTGTAGTATAGAAGATGAATCATTCTGAATATGATGCAATTGTAGTAGGCGGCGGTCCATCAGGGCTCGTTTCAGCTCATAGAGTGGCGTCTAACAATCACCGAGTTCTCGTGGTGGAAGAGCATGAAACTGTCGGAGAACCAGATCATTGTGCAGGCCTTCTAAGTGTGTCAGGTTTAGATTCTCTAGAGCTTCACCCTCCAGAGGATGTGATTCAGAACCATGTCATAGGTGCACGGATATTCTCACCATCAGGTCATCATATCTATGTTGAGAGGGGAAAGCGTGAGGCACTTGTGATTGACAGAAGAAGGTTCGATCGATGGTTGGCAAATCGGGCCATTGATGCAGGCGTCAGTATCATCACCAGTACAAAGGTGAAACGTATTCGGCGGAAAAATGGGAGAATAGCTGGTGTTCAGGTGAGCGGGGATGAAATGAGTGATATCTCCTCATTGGTGGTAATTAATGCGGAGGGCTCACGATGCCAGATTTCCAAGCAAGCGGAATTGCCTGTAGTGCCACGCTCTAGCAAATATCCAGCTTTTCAAGTCGAAGTCTCAGGTGCAGACATTGATGATGATTTAGTAGAGATGTACTATGGTCGCACAACAGCACCCGGATTCTTTGCATGGATTATTCCGCTAGGGGATGGAAGAGCTAGGGTGGGCCTCGCAGCGAAGAATCTAGCAAAAAGTCGGCTAATGACTGCAATGCGGCATCATCCAACCATGAAAGAACGATTGAAGCATGCATCTATACAGCGAACTCTAGGGGGTGTTGTTCTTGTTGGAATGCCCATTAAGAGGACAGTGAGGGACAATTTTCTTGTGGTTGGAGATGCCGCAGGAATGGTCAAGCCAACTACCGGCGGAGGAGTTGTTGTAGGAGCAATGGCTGCCAATGTAGCTGGTAGAATAGTTGCAGATGCCTTGTCGGATCAGAATCACTCCAACATAGACCTCAGCGAGTATGAAACATCGTGGAGGTCGCTCCTGCTGAAAGAACTCAGGACCATGTACATGACACAGAAAATTCTCTCTTCATTCACAGACAAAGGTCTGGATTCTCTAGTCAGAGATGCAGGGCAATATGGACTGGTTGAAACTATAAGACGAGTGGGCGACATGGACATGCAGCGCAGAGTCATTCTTCGACTTCTTTCAAATCCTCTGACAATACTTGCCGGTCTCAAAGCAGCCAGATTCATAAATCCCCTCTTCTAGGCTGTTAGAACACCTTTATGAGCGCGGCAGACCTCAATTCTGCAAGCCGAGGTCCGTACGAATGGATGAGCCATATGATCGGAGCATTCTTGGGACATCCAAGAGATTACTTGAGAGCTATGCGATCTGCAATCACTGCCTAGGGCGTCAGTTCGCCTGGCTGAGCACACATACGTCAAACGAGGAGCGAGGTGCTGCAATCAAGCTGACTCTCTCCATGATGGCGGATGAGGACCTCAAATCCGGCAATAAGCAAATGGGAGAAGAATTGATCGGCATTCTCGCCGGGAACGGCATGTTTGAACCTGCCAAGGTTCTTGCAACACAGAGAGCCCTTGAATACAAGGAGCAGACTTCATGCCATCTGTGTTCAGTTGATGGAATCTCCATCTTTGACAAATTGCCTGACATTGCAGAGAAGGCTAGAATTGCTATTGATGGGATAGAGTTCAACTCTTTCCTAGTAGGGTGCGTTGCATCCATCGGTCTAGATGAGCGTCAAGATGAGATTAGAGGGGCGTTTGGCTTGCTGCATGGCGAGGCCTTGAAGGCTGATGTGAATAGAGAGCTGGGGAAGATTCTACAAGACCTTCTGAAGCGGCCAGTAGATTTCAAGAGTCCTGACATTGTCATTGTGTACAAAATGGATGATGATATAATAGAGGTCAATAGAAATCCAATCTTCATCCAAGGCAGATATAGGAAATTGAAACGAGGTGTTCCTCAGAGCAGATGGGATTGCGGGGAGTGTCGAGGAAAGGGTTGCGAGGAATGTGGTGGAACTGGAAGAAAGTATCCAGACTCGATATCTGAATACATAGGAGAACCCACACAACAGGCTGCTCAAGGTACAAAGTTCAAGGTTCATGCCGCGGGAAGAGAAGACATCGATGTTCTAATGCTAGGTGATGGACGGCCCTTTGTAGTCGAGATTTCTGAGCCACTTGTTCGAGCCCCTAATCTGCAATTGCTGGCTAAAGACATAAACAAGAAGGCAAGTGGCATTGTGGAAGTTGTGGACCTCAAAATAACTACACGGAAGAGAGCTCAGAAAATAAAGGATGAAGCCTCTGAAAATGTGAAAGAGTATTCAGCGATCATACAAACTGAGGAAGATGTGACATCCAAAGCATTGCAAAAGGCGGTGAAGGCACTCAGTGGAATAGATATTGAACAGCGCACTCCAAATAGAGTTGCTCATAGAAGAAGTGACTTGGTTAGAAGGAAACACATCTATGAGGTGCGCCTTAAGAGGACAAAGAAGAAACTGCTTGAAGGCTTCTTTAAGGTCCAAGGTGGGACCTATGTCAAGGAGCTGATTTCTGGAGACAATGGCAGAACAGTCCCATCACTGACAGAGAAATTGGGAACCGCTTGCGAGTGCACCGAACTCAATGTAACAGCGATTTATGAAGGAAACAGACCATAATCCTTAAGTGGCGACCCTAGAGGAGATGCTGGACCTCGGGTGACCAGTTGACTTCAGGTGTGCCGAGGTACAGATTTCAGTAAGATGATGTCCCATGGTCAAAAAGAGTCACGGCTACCGTGCTAGAACGCGAAGTCTGATGAGCAAGAGAGTGCGGCAGCGCGGGATTAGCTCGCTGAGCGGATTGCTCGTTGATTATGAGGTAGGCCAACGTGTAGACATAGTCATCAATCCTAGTGTGCACAAAGGTATGCCGCATCGCAGATATCATGGGAGAACCGGCGTGGTCATGGGAAAGCGGGGTCGAGGAATCATTGTCGACGTCAAGCTCGGCAATTCGACAAGGACTCTCATCATCCGACCCGATCATCTCCAACCAAGTAGAGGTTGATGGAAGATGCCCAAGGAAATTGTCAGTGAGGAGGAGGTCACTCTTCCGAGGGTGAAGAAGCTGCTCTCACAGAGGGCAAAAGAGAGTGAACTGTCTTTCCAACAGAATATCACTCTAGAGCATGCCTCTGGTTTCTCAAAGATGGCTCCAGCGGTTGCAGATAAGCTCCTGGTCCGTCTGATGAAGAGCTTCAATCTTACTCGGGCACAGGCCGTCCAGGTGGTGAATATTGCCCCCACAACTCCTGAAGAAATGAGAACCATCTTGGATGCGAGGTCCACTGATATAACTGATGAGCAAATCGGCGAGATAGTGGACATTGTAAAGAAAATTGTATCTTAACTCCTTTCGCGGTTCCTCAATCACCTTGAAGTAACACTTTTTATCCGTTCAGAACAGACTATTGCATAATGATGTGGCCTCACAGAGCCGGATGTGAAATGAAATGGAAGGACAACAAGACAGAACATTTGAAACACATGCATATGTCTTGTCAGTCGTTTCTCCGAAAATGTATCTCCGCGACTCTAGGCCCAGAAGTGAAACTATTGTACAAGGAGTAGGCGAGTCATTCTTCACACTGTTGGAAATGGTGCCACATCGGGGAGCTAACCTTCATCCTCAAGAACGTCTTTCTATCGAGAGGGACACACGAAGCAAGATAGATCACATAAAACGTCGAATCTTCTATGAGGACTTAGCGCCGGAGAGTGAATCTGAACTTCCTCTGGTTGTGGAGATTATCGTGACCAAACATGAACACAAGTATGTCCAATTCTTCAACGAAGCGGCACCCATAACCACAAGACTCCATTCCCTTCAGCTATTGCCAGGAATCGGTCAGACATTGATGTGGGCACTGTTGGATGAGAGGAAAAAAGAACCGTTCAAGAGTTTTGAAGATATAGCTGCCAGAACCAAGCTTCAGAACCCGAAGAAGGTACTCACGGCTAGGATCATCGACGAACTCAAAGAGGACGTCAAACGTTGGCTGTTTGTAAGGCCTCCCAGACGCGACGACGAAAGAGAACGACCCAGGTGAGACTCCTGACCGAAGAACGCATCCGCTCTCTTCTTCGCAAATTCAACGTCACTCCAGATAAGAATCTAGGTCAAAGCTTCTTGGTCAATCCTGCCACATCTCTAAAAATCATTGAGAGTGCCAATCTTGACTCAGACACTACTGTCCTTGAGATCGGTGGTGGCCTTGGTATGTTGTCTGAGAGACTAGCAGAAAGTGCAGGCAAAGTCTATGTCGTTGAAGTTGACAAAAGACTAGTCCTAGCACTTCGAGAAATATTGGTAAACTACTCAAATGTCGATATCATCCAAGGCGATGCACTCACAGTGGACCTTCCTGAGGTTGACAGAGTGGTATCGAATCTTCCGTATAGCATCTCTTCGCCGATTACATTCAGACTGCTGGAGGAGGTCAAGTTTGAGTTTGCAATTCTCATGTATCAGAGTGAGTTTGCTCAGAGACTGATTGCAGAGCCTGGGAGTTCCAACTACTCTAGACTCTCAGTTGATGCTCAATATTTGGCCAGTATAAAAGAGGTAATGCAAGTCCCAGCAACTGATTTCTACCCAATTCCTGCTGTCGATTCAACGGTTGTGAGAGTGGAAGTCCGTCAAGAGGGCTCCTTTGCTCAGGACAAAAGGATACTGTTCTGGCTGGTTCACGGCATCTATTCCTACCCAAACAAGGTGCTCAGAAAAGCCCTCAGAATTTGGATGAAGAACTTGAAACTAGAAAGAAAATTGGCTGACGACATCATTGGAAGGACAGCAGGGACTGTGGAGGGCACAGAACGACTCAGAGTGCTGAATCAGGAGAAAATCATCATCTTGGCTGACATAATCCTTGATTTGATAGAGGAAGGCCAAATCCCAGACCCAAGAGGGAATACCGGTTGAAGTACAATGACAAGATGGTAGAGATAGACGAAGGTGTTTATCCACCTTCTGAAGACACCTACCTTCTGCTAGATGCTATAGAACTGATGCGTGATGATACATTCCTGGAAGTTGGATGTGGAGCGGGCCTGATTTCTGTGGCTGCTGCCGAAGTCGCCAAGACGGTGGTAGCGACTGATCTGTCATTAGAAGCTGTCAGGAACACGCACCGGAACCTGAAGGGCAATTTGGTGGATATACCGTGCATCGTCATTCAGTCTGATCTTCTTGGCGCTATAGCAAAAGATGCAAGATTCTCTGTCATCGCATTCAATCCACCCTACCTTCCTCAGGACAGGGTCGTGACGGACATGGACCATGCGCTTGTGGGAGGCAGTAGTGGGGTGGAACTCACTGAGAGGTTCATCCTTCAGGCAATCTCGCATCTTGAAGAGAATGGACGAATCTACGTTGTTGTATCAAGTCTGGCAGATATCAAGCGTGTTTCAGACTTCATGAGATCGCAGGGACTTCAGGTCAATATTATAGCAGAAGCGAAACTGTTCTTTGAATCAATACGTGTATTGCGTGGAACCGTATGAGAGGACCGCACGGACACCTTTTTATGAAACCCATATCCACTGGCGAGAGAAGCGAGAGGGATTTGCATGTCTGAGAAGAAGCCTAAGAAGACAGCAGCCAAGAAGGCCACCAAAAAGAAAGCGGCACCAAAGAAGACTGCCAAAAAATCTGCTCCGAAGAAGAAGGAATCTACTGTCAAGGAAGGCAGTCTGATATACGTAGACTATGTCGCGAGAACTAAGGATGACGGCATGATCTTCGATCTTACGCTTGAGGAGGTCGCAAAAGCAGAAAATCTTTACAGCGAAAAGGACCGCTATGAGCCAATCCTTGTGGCTGTTGGTTCAAACTGGTTGCTAGAGGCCATTGAAGAAGCGTTAGTTGGCATGAAGGTCGATGAGAATAAGACAATAAGCGTCCCTCCAGAGCGCGGTGCGGGAAAGCGAGACCCCTCACTTGTGAAGAAGATTGCGAAGATGCGTCTTGAGAAACAGGGAGTCCGGATTCAAAAGGGCGAGAGGGTCACAGTAGGGAGAGAGCAGGGAGTCATAACCCAAGTTCTGGGGAGGACTGCGATACTCGATTTCAATCCGCCATTGGCTGGAAAGACCCTTGTATTCGACGTGACGGTAAAGGGAATAGTCAGCGACCCGAACGACAAGATCATGGCTGTTCTCAAGAGAAGACTCCCAGGGGTGCCTCCAGACAAGTATTCGGTGACAATAAAAGGGAAGACCATTACAATCGAGTTTCCAAAGGAATCACGCTACATCCAGGACTTCCAATATGCTGAGATTGGCGTCGCAATGGATGCCTTGAAGGTCATCCCCAATGCTGAGAAAGTGAAGATGGTTGTGACCTATGAGCGACCCGAACCTCCACCAAGAGAGGACGCATCTAGTGGTTAGGCCGCTTTTACACCACTTAGAAACGTTTTTAAAAAGAAATTCGAACCTCGATTCTGTCACTAGTTCTCCTGCTTTAATCTGCATACAGGGAGTTCAATGAACATGGAACAACCAACGCAGGCACCTGATCAACTGAAAACCGGAACCACAACTGTAGGTCTAACGGCCAAGGACTGCACAGTCCTGGCTAGCGATACGAGAGCCACAATGGGCTTTCTAATCGCTAATAAGACTGCAAAGAAGATTTACAAGATAACCGACCGAATTGGTGCTACAATCGCAGGGTCGGTAGCCGATGCGCAGAATATCATGGATCTGCTTAAGGCAGAAGCCAAGCTATTTGAGATTCAGCGCGGTCGACCGATGCGAGTGAAGGCCTTGACTCGTCTATTGAGCAACATTCTGTTCTCAGGACGCGGCTACTACATGTTAGGCTGTGTTGTGGGAGGCTTTGATGAGGACGGCTCACAGGTCTACTATCATGACTTCATTGGCTCTGTGCTTACCGACAAGTACGTAGCCACAGGTTCGGGCTCCCCAGTTGCACTCGGTGTTCTAGAAGCAGAATACAAGGAGAATCTCCCCAAGGCAAAAGCCATCGAACTGGCTGTGCGCGCAATCGCCTTTGCTATAGAGAGAGATGCTGCCACAGGAAACAACATTCTTGTCAGCGTAATAGACAAAGATGGGTACCAGGAACTGCCTGCAGAGAAAATCCTGAAGATTTGGAAGAAATAGTGACTGAGTTTGTATGGTTCGCACCGTGCGAACAACACTGGTGAAACAGTGTCCCCCTTTGGGCACTGGATGTTTCAGTAGCCAAAAGGGAGTATTTGTGAAGTGACTTTAGAATGACTTCTGCCGAAAAAACAGAACATGTCGATATTCGAGAGAGTGTTAAGAAAGCACTCCCCCGTTCAGCAGCGGTGACTTCCGTTGAGTATGAAGGGCCTGAAATTGCCATCTACTCAAAAGCGCCCAAGATTCTCTTGGATGATGGAGATAAGATCAAGGCTTTGGCCCGCAAGATGCGAAAACGTCTTGTTGTCAGGTCTGCTCCAGAAGTCAGAGTAGGCCATGAAGAGGCAGAAGAGGCGATCAAGAATCTGGTGCCTGCAGATGCTGAAATCACATCGATTGACTTCGATGTATCAAGAGGCGAGGTCATCATTGAGGCACAAAAACCTGGACTTGTAATTGGCAGGAGTGGTTCTACTCTCCGAGAGATAACAAGAAGAACATTCTGGCGACCAAGCGTCATGAGAACGCCTCCTATTGAAAGCAAACTTATCAAACAGATTCGCTACATAGTTCAGTCAGAGGCAGCCTACCGAAACAAGATTTTCAGAGATATCGGAAGGAGAATCCATCGCCCCCCTCTGTTGAACAATGGATGGATTCGACTCACTGCATTTGGTGGCTTCAAAGAGGTCGGTAGACAGAGTATGTTCTTGCAGACATCAGAGAGTAACATACTCATCGAGTGCGGTGTGAATGTTGGGACACCAAGTAAAGCTTATCCACGTCTGGATATGCCCGAATTCAATCTCGATGAGCTGGACGCGGTAATAGTCACTCACGCTCACCTTGACCATTGTGGAATGGTCCCCTTTCTCTACAAGTATGGCTACAGGGGACCAGTCTATATGACTGCACCCACTCTGAATCTAGCCACGCTTCTCCAGCTAGACTATCTTGACGTAGCTGAGAGAGAAGGAAAGCTTAGACCCTATCGAGATAGAGATGTCAAGGAGGCAATCCTTCACACAGTGACATTGAACTATGGTGAAGTCACTGACATAGCACCTGATGTGCGACTCACCCTCCATAATGCAGGACACATTCTTGGTTCTGCAATTGTCCACCTTCACATTGGAGACGGCCAGTACAACCTGGCCTACACAGGTGACTTCAAGTTTGGGCGAACACGATTGCTTGAGCCTGCTACCTTTACGTTTCCGCGCCTTGAAACCCTCATAGTCGAGAGCACATATGGCCATCCGACAGACAAGATGCCACCACGGCAGGAAGTGGAACGCAAGTTTGCATCAATCATCAAAAGAACGGTAGAACGAGGCGGCAAAGTCCTGATTCCAGTCCTTGCAGTGGGTCGGGCACAGGAAATCATGTTGGTCTTGGAAGACCTTGTAACAAAGAAACGGATTCCTAAGATACCAGTATACATCGAGGGAATGATTGCCCAGGCGACGGCGATACACACTACTCACCCAGAAGCGCTAAGCAAGAAAATCCGTGAGATGATCTTTCACCAAGGAATCAATCCATTCCTCAACGAGATATTCGTGCAAGTTGACAGCCATGAGCAGCGCGAGGAGATAGTGGAAGGAGAGCCTTGTGTCATAATGGCCACGTCTGGAATGTTGGCAGGAGGACCAAGTGTTGAGTACTTCAGACTACTGGCACCTGATGAAAAGAATACGCTATGCTTTGTGAGCTATCAGAGCCCTCAGACGCTTGGTAGTAGAATCCAGAAAGGCTGGAAAGAGATTCCGATGAGAAATCGCGATGGACAACAGGTCATAGTTCCAGTAAATCTGGAGGTGGCTACTGTCGAGGGATTCTCTGGGCACTCAGACAGGAAACAGATCCTCAATTTCGTGAAACGTGTTAATCCTGCTCCAGAAAGAGTCCTCACCTGCCATGGAGAGGCAACGAAATGCCTGAATCTGGCATCAACCGTTCATAAGGCTCTAAATATCGATACCAAGGCCCTCAGCGTCACGGAGAGCATCAAGCTCCGATAGCATTAGAGCTTGACAAATGATGGAGCGACAATTACGCATGTATCATTGACCAAAGCAATATCAGCCTGATAGATACGAGTTTCTCCTCGAACTCGCTCTATGATTCGTTTTAGTTCGAGGTGTGTCTTTTCTTTTCCGTCACTTAGCCGAGATATATCAAGCAGTACTATGTTCCCTTGGCGAATCTGATTCACAATATATGGTACGTCTTCAAGAGAGGCGAGGCGTTTTGACCTGACAAAAATGGACTCCAATTCAGCTAGTCTTCTGCAGTCGCGTGTCGGGTCAATTTCTGAGTTATCCATAACAGGAGAGAAGATTCCGAGCCCAGGATATTTCGGCTTGGTCTCGGTCTCAGTTGGGGTTGTGACATCCTTACTCTTGAGTCTAGACAAGAATCTCAACTTGATTCACCTCATGTCTATTGCATGGGATAATCATACTAAGAAAAGACCGAGTATTATGACGCCCCGTCTTTGGTGAACAACATTTATACTCCCTCTCGGCATCAATGAGTAATAGTGATGTCTAAACAGAGTCTGGATGATGAGCGAGTAGCAAAGCTACAAGAGCAGCTCAAAGCTCTAGGCAACAGATACGCAGTAGAGATACTGCAGGTCTTGAGTCCTAAGACGGGTGATATAATTCCAAGTCTCGGATGGGATGGCATAGTCGACGGCGTACTAGAACTGAAAGGATTCCACAAGCCAGATCCGAGCCCAGCTGGCGGCAAGTCTCAGGAGGAGGCAGACTATCAAGAGAAACGTCAGCGATTTGTTTCTGGCGGAACATTGTATGAAACAATGAACAAGCTCGCCAAAGTTGGCTTTGTCAATACTATTGGTGAAAGAGGAAGGAAGAATAGAAGATTCACAATCACTCATGAAGGACGCCTCGCACTCTCTGCAATCGCCGGAATGCGGGGTCCAACGGCCATTGATACAGAGATCCAGAAGGCCGCGAAAGTCCTCCTGAAACATAAGAACTTCACAAGACTGTTGCCTGCACAAGAGAAGTTTCTGAAAGAGGTTGGAGCTGTTGATAGCAACCTCGTAATTCAGATGCCTCCAGGTTCTGGGAAGACCTTCCTCGCAATGATTGCCATTCTAATCAGGCTTCAAAGAGGAGTGAAATGTCTATATCTGACTCCATATACTTCATTGAACACTCAGGTCATCGATGAATACCGAGAGTTGTTTGAGAACCTTGGATACTCCGTTGTAAGGCACGACGGGTCTCATAGAGCAACAGATTCGGACCTGCTAAACGCCGGGCTAATTGTGTCAGTCCTTGAGTCATCCCTCTCTGCTGTTTTGGAGGGGAAATCCTGGACTGATGAAATTGGACTCGCTGTGATTGACGAGCTTACCGAACTTGACTCTGCAGTAATCAGAAAGGAGCCACATAGTCTCGGAATGGATAGAAGCACCAAGCTGGACTGCCTAATCACCCAATTGAAAGACAGAACGCAGCTAATCACATTGTCCTCCCGGTTTGGCAGAACCAGCGAGATTGCAGACTGGCTTGACGCCACCGTATTTAGGCCAAGTGTGCGTCTGACTCCAGATGAGTTCATCGTTAGTGAAGAGGAAGAAGGTATGGTCATCGAGAGCAGCGATGGAACTCAGCGCAGCACCTTCAAGACAGATTCACCTATCAACGCAATAATCGAACATATGGAAGATTACCGAGAGCGTGCAGTGCTCATTGTTGTAGGAACACGTGATGCAGCCGAGGGCATAGCAGAATACATGGCACAGGTACATCCTAGACCAATTTCAGACTCCACTATCTCTTTGATACTAGGACCGGAGAAGGACTTGCCAGTTAGCTCAAGACTGATGATGACTCTTGTCCATGGCGTTGCATTTCATCATGCAGGATTGGATGTTGATGTGCGTGAGCGATTGGAGGGGAGCATCAAGAATGGAACGGTCAAGACGGTTGTATCCACTACAGGCATCACGTCAGGAATTAGCTTCCCATTTGATTGTGTCATGATTGCCTTCGGAACGGGGATGTACTTCTTGGTTTCTAGGTCACGATACCTTCAGATCGCAGGAAGAATCGGCGAATATTATCTCTCCAAGCACGGGGGAAGAGTCTATTTGATGTATGATGGGCCAACAATGCAGTTCAGAGATGTTGAAACACTCAAGGAAACGCTTCTGCATCGACCCATCGACCCGCTTCGTCCAGGCGAGCTTCATCCAGCACTTATTGCGAGCCTGATGATGAGGGAGGCTGTCAAAGGGAGAGCATTCACTCGCGAAGATGCCCTCTCCAGATTCCTCAAGTTTGCTGAAGCAACCTTCAGAGGGCAAGTAGATGAAGGCTATGCAGAGAACATGACAGAGATGTTTCTGCAGTTGTTCGACTGGCTGGTTAAGCAAGAGGTTCTTGATGCTAAAGATGGCAAATTCAAGATAAGCAAGGAAGCAAAGGCCGCAGTTGGTGCCGGGCTGAACATTCTCGAATTTCTAGCGATAAGAGAAACTCTGAATGACATGCGACCTGACACGGACCAATCTGAGTTTATTGAGATGCTTCTGCGATTCAGACTACCTCAAGGAATCCGTCCTAGAGCCCTGATTCCAACGGATATAGAACTCAAGTTGGCTGAACTCGATCCACCAGATGAGAGGTATATCAGGTTCAAACAGCGTCGGGATGATTACAAGAAATCGGTTCTGTATAGATGGCTTGACGAAATGAGTGTAGAGGACGCAATTGCACTCACCGAGGCGGCTGCAAAGGATGCTTCGGATGGCAGGCAGTCCATTGGAAGCGACATCGGCGAAGGAGACCTTGAAGCGCTTGTGAACATCTCTAGCAATATCTCATGGAGTATCAGCGAGTTCTTGCACACTACAAGGAGAAGGAAGCTGGCTCGACGATTCGAACTCTTTAGTAATCAACTCCGGTATGGAGTAAGACAGGACCTTGCTGGTTCAGACATCTTCCACCTTTTGATATCTATAGACGCTTCTTTGGTCAGACATCTATCCAGAACCGAGATCAGGACTCTGTTCGATTGCGGCTATAGATCAATCAATGATATAGTGAGAAGAGATATTGACGCGAAAAAGTCGGGATTCGCCAGAGACCGGTTTGCCAAGAATTGCGGGCTGGACCCTGATTTAGCCAAGATTGTCTACAAATCAGCTCTAGAACATCTCAAAGCGCGATTTGATGACGACGACTAGCTTTTGCCAAAATCCCATAATGCATCATTGACATGATGTTTCGACATAATCACTTTTCCCTCAGATGCCGCTCTCAACTCCTCTGTGGACATCTTCGATATTCCAACAGCCAGAGGTTTGCCATGTCGTTCGTCAACTATCGCGACCACTGACCCTGATGCAATTCCATCGTCTATCTTTGTGATTCCTGGACGCATAATGTCTGCGCCATTGACAACGAATCTAACCGCACCCATGTCGACAGTGACTGTGGGAATCTTGATTACTCCTCGCAGTAGAGCATGGAGTGTAGGGAGAAGTCTGCCTTCGTCCTCGAAGAAGATTATCTCACCTTCATAGAGAATGATATGGTCCCCTGTATCGAGGACTCCTTCCTCAAGCTTCACCTTGGGATCAAGACTTGCTGGCTGCGCACCCAATTCCTTCTCTATGCGGTCCGTATATTCCCGCTGAGCACGCTTCTTCAGCAAATGGCGTTTCTTTATGCGTTCTATCTTCGGCATTTTGCTGATGAAGACCATTAGTCCTTTTCAAGGCTGCGAATTGACTTCTGGAAGGCGAAAAAACGAAAAGCTCCATCGTCATGTTTTTAAGCCAAGTCCGAAAACTAGCGCGAACGTCACAGGCCCAAGGCCACATGACGTTTCTTCTACAATGGTGAGGCTAATGAATGCAGGTCGACCTATGGAACTCCTACAGAACTCGATTGGAGCACAAGTGCTTGTTGAGCTAAAAGGCAGGAAACAGATCAAGGGTCGTCTGCGTGGCTTTGATCAGCATCTAAATCTCGTATTGGAAGATGCAGAAGAGGTCTCAATCGATGCCGAAACTGGTGAGCAGACTGTGACGCAGGTCGCTAATGTGATTGTCAGAGGCGACAACGTCATCATTGTGTCACCACCGCCCAAACAGGGCAGGAAGAAGAAGGAGTAGACTTCATGGGAAAGGGTACACCCGCAAGAGGTAAGAAAAACAATCCACACCATATACGATGTAGAAGATGCGGTAGAAGGTCGTACCATGTCAGGCACAAGAAGTGTGCAGCTTGTGGTTATGGTGCTTCAGCTAGACTTCGTCAGTATGCTTGGGCGCACAAAAAGGTCCATGGTGTCCGAGTACGCGGATAGATTTTTCCAATTCAGTCTATACTATCATCTTCATGAAGATGCCGCATGTGTTGACATTCTTGAGGGCACAGGATCTTAGGGCATAATCCATTCCTACTGAGCCTCCTTTATCTATCTGCTAGAGCCAGTCTTGTTCTTCTGCTTGCCAATTTTGATGAGAGAAGAAAATCAGCGTAACAACCCACATTTAAGAAACATTTCAACGGACAACATGTTTATCTCAAGGATTAGGTGGTCAATTCTAACTCCGAAATAACTCTCTGAGTGTCATTTCGCTGAATACACCCGGGTACTCGCGTTGGTTGGGTTGGTGGCTAATATGAAAAGGAAAGCTATGATAGGAGTCACGATATTAGTCATCGGGCTTCTTGTTTGCGTGGATGTGTCGAGAATTGCAGACATGCAATTTCCTGAGATTCCTGATTCCCAAGAATTAGATTTCTCATTTGGAAATGCTCCTGAGTATCACAACATTCTATCAGATATCGCAGATCCCAAAACACCAGTTTCATTGGGTGAGCTCGTCATGGAATTAATTTCCGCAACGCCACCCTCGCACATGACGGATTCAGACGGTGATACAATTCCAGATATCGTTGAATCTGTTATTGCTACTAATCGTTATGATAATGACACTGATGGAGATTTGTTGAGTGATGATTTTGAAGTGTACAATGACCTAGATCCATTGAATCCTGATTCAAACGATGATGGGTTCGTAGATAAATTCGAAGTCGATGTCGATGGGGATAATGTCTGTGATGGAGTTCATGTAGACTCAGATGGAGATGGCATCAAGAATGGCTGGGATTTTGACAATGATGGGGATGGTGTGAACGATGCAATTGACCTAAGTCCCTATGCCAGTTCCACAACTGGTGCCTCATTTCATTTTGATATTGCTACCAACGGGAAGCCGGTTTACATCGATCTTCAGATTATTCCTGACAATCCAGAACACCTGAGATTACTCGCTCAGACATGGAACTGGCCAAATGACAATGAGGGCATCATGAGAGATTTGGACGACTCCAAGGATGATGTCACGGTCATACCTCTGTTGAATGTCACTACTTCAGATTTACCCGATGCAAGCTCCATGCAAGAGCAAGGAATTGTTGAAACATCCAATGGAATGTTCATCAGACTCAATCCGATAACTGAAAGGAATGATGTAGTGGCGTTGAGTGGTAGAATATATTACCCAAATCCAGGGACTTCAGGGATCTCATTCGATGCTGAGCTGATTTGGAGAGTTAATGGCAATTCAGACTTCATCCCTAAGGCATTGAGAGCGCCAGATATTGGTAAGTATGTGACAATTGGAGCGGATGCCAAAGCTGTGGCAAATTCCAGTGAAATGAATGACGCTGCAATTCAATGGATTGAACTAGAAAACAGTCAGGTTGCATTACGATTAGTCAATGGACCTATACTCACTGTTTCACCAGCGGGTACTCTTTATTTCAATGGGACTGATATCAGCGAATCTGCAATATTCGAATATAGTATTGACGGTACCTCCCTCTCCTTGAAACAGGGCCAATATTATGTGTCAGTTGGTTCTGATGGAGTGCTCTATGCTAATGGTACTCAGGAGACCAACTTTGACATCTATGACCTTAGTCCAGCAAGCGAGCCAATACATCTTGCAACCTATGAAGAGCAGTATTGCTTTTCTGGGATCAATCTTGAGGAGTGGTATAACTCGGATGTTGGCATTTTCTATCATGAAGATAGGAACATCACGATTGGCTCTACTTTACTTCTAGAATACATGCACCTGAGAAATACAACGACTTCAATCTCAGACATGCCTGCAATTCTTTCTAGCAATGGGGCTGATGTGAATAGTACCATTGAATCGTTCGAAAGCAAGTATGTTGCATTTCAATCAATGAGCAATAGAATGCTGCCCCGTGCGCTTCTGAACCTCAGTTCCAATCGAGTTCTGCCAATAACCATCGTAAATGACAATGAACACAAGATAGTTGACCTATCAGACTTACCCGTTGCCACCTCATTCTCAATCGATTTCTCTTCACTGGGTACTACTACTTCAAAGATGCTGAAGATGAACATATACAACACAACAAGTTTTCAGCCGTTATCACTCGATGAGTTCGCAAATGAAGTGACTGGTTGGACTACAGATGATGATGTGAACTATCATCTGCTCATCTCATCTATCAAGTGGTTTTCAGTAGTCGAAGTTGTCACAGTTGTTGATGGAACAGATGTAAGTCTACCCGATGCCGAGATTAGTGATATTACTTCAGTGAAGGATTCTGTTAACTTCTATATCAAATCTGGACTAATGTTCTTGAAACAAATACCCAGAGTATTCCTCAAACTGAGATATTACTTTGACAAACTGTCAATTGGCGAAAAGACAGCTCAGGCATTGGCTGATCGAGCTGTCGCCGCAACGGAATGCACAGGACGATTCAAGGGCATGTCAAAGGCAGGTGTAGTGATTCAAGTCCTGACGTATGCAGTTATGCTAGGACTGACTATTTGGGCTGGTATTGAAATTGCTGAGGCAATAGGAGGCAGTGGAGGTAGGGAATATGGTGCTACGTGGGGAATCATCACGTTTCTATATGATGCAGTCATTGGACCCCAATTGACATTCTATCTGTCTGTTCTTACAGGAGGAGTCTTTGCAATCTTCAGTCTCGTAGATGAGTTGCTAGGATGGATTGGAGGAAAGAATCTCGGGCTTGGTGATTTGATCAAGGAATTCTTCATCAACTTCATCTTTGGGGAGCAAAAGCGGTCTGTGTTCATGTGGCCTGCGGCCTACATCTCAGACATCGATGTATCCTACCAAGACTTAGACAAGAATGGACTCGACGTGAGTGATGTAGTGACCATTGTAACCACAATGATTGGTAGAGCAAACGCAAATGGAACTGATGTGGCAGGTCGACTTGCAGAAAGCATGTGCTGGCCCAGTTTCTTTCTGTCTGTGAACTACGAAGATCCCATAGGGGGTATATTCTCTTCAATACAAGTCCCAGGTACCACAGAATACTATATTCCTCCGGATACGAGATTCTCTGATAATCCTGCATGGATTCAAGCGCAGTATCTACAAACTGAATCCTTTGTGTTATCACATGCAATGCCAAACCTGCCTGTGGCAATAGGACTGACATCATGGTATAAAATCTGGAACAGGTGGTACCACGAATGGTTTGGAGAATTCGAGTGCTATCATAATGACGAAATCATCAGCATACTCCAAAGCACTCAATCGGGATTTGAGCCATATTACACTAGACTCTACTTCGATGTTCTTCCTGGCAATATTGATGATTTTATGAATTGGAGGGGCATCGTTTCAAATGACTTCGATGGAGATGGCCTCAAGAACGACGCGGAATCAGGAGTTTCGTCAAGGTATGACTATGACTCTGATGGCGATAAGCTGAATGATGCTTATGAGGTGCAACAGAGCAGCACGGACCCCTCCTCGTATGATTCTGACGGTGATGGTCTGCTTGATTTCTATGAGGTCATCTATGGAACAAATGCAACAGACTCAGATTCTGATAAAGATGGCTTGAATGACTACATCGAGGTTGCAGGATGGGTGATAGATTTTGACTATATGGACAATGTTTCTCTCCCATTTTCAATTCGTGTGACCTCTGATCCCATTCACATTGATGCCGATGGAGATGGCATCAATGATCTCGACGAATACTACAGCAATACCAATCCAAGAACGAACGACACGAATGGTGACGCTGTTGCAGATGTGCTGGGTCCAAGAATCATTTCTATGGCGTCCTACGAAACCAGCTGCGACATAGAGACATTTGCTTGGGGCTGGGATGGACAGTATGTTGAATTTGCAAATCCAGAACTGATGGCTCGTGTGGTAGAGGACATTGCTGTTGATGAATATGGATATGTCTACGCTTCCAGCTTCGGCGATGACTACTATGACGAAATCAAGAAGTTCTATCCAAATCTTACAGAGATGATTCTACCTGACACCTCATACTTCACCTCAGGTGATAGTTGGGAGATCGATGGCAGCGTATTTGAGCTTGAGGTTGACACAGCAAACGACTGGCTCTATGCTTGGACATACAGGTGGGACTGGAATCTCATTCTCTTGCGATTCAACCTGGACGGTTCAATACTGAACCCAGGGACCTACACACCCGAAACAAAGGCGGTGATGCCATTCTATAATGAACCCGATCTATATGCTACTGTCCCGTATCATAAGTCTGACTTAGATATCAATTCGGCAGGAACCATCTTTATGACGAATTACGAATGTGTGTACACAGAAGGACATATCCTTGGTTATCCAGGTCCTCTTCTAGATCCAATAGAAGTTCACGATTCGTCGGGAGCGCTACTCACAACATGGGGTTCCTGGTGTACTGGTACCCCAGGGCCGGAGGATTTTGACCATCCATTGGCCATTGCGGTCGACTCTGCAAATGGTTACGTATACATTGGCGAGAAAGCGGAACCATGGCATTATGACTATACAAGGGTCGCTAAGTTCCGAATGTCAGATGGAGCGTATCTGACAACTCTTCCTGATGGGTTCGTAACGGTGGAAGATATTGATGTGGACTCAGATGGCTATGTGTATGTCCTCGGGAACACGACTGAAGGACCATGTCTTAGAAAGTTCGACTCAAATGGACTTGAACATAAGTCGTTCACCCTGTATGGGAATGGGACAGCGAACTTCACCCAGCCAATCGCAGTCACAGTTGATTCTAACAAGAACATCTTCATTCTCGATACCGTCGAACGTGGAACTCCACCCTCAACCTCAAGGATTTGGAAGTTCTCGCAGAACGTAGGGCCGGCAAGCTCCTTCATCATGGACTCCAATCCTGATTGGGACGATGACGGCCTGACCAATACCGAAGAGGTCGAAGGATGGGAGATCTACGTGGAGTTCAGTGCTACCGAGAGCCTGACATTCTATGTCACCAGCGATCCCAGATTGAGCGATACAGACTTTGATGGACTCTCAGATCACACTGAATACACCTTGGGGTCTAATCCAAACACGCCAGATACAGACTCGGATGGCGCTTCGGACCACGAGGAATGGTGGCTTCAAACATATCCAGAGATACCGTATGTGCCACCAATGTATTCCATGCACTATGGATTCTCACAATCATTGAGTCTCAGCTTCTCAAGTAGCTTAGGACCAAACTTGACTCTGTGGGACTCGGACGGAGATCTACTCGGAGACGGGATTGAACTTCATTTTGGCAGCGATCCCTCTGTGACTGATTCGGATGGAGATACTCTGTCTGACCTCATTGAATTCCAACTCAATTCAAACCCCAATAGTGGGGATACGGATGGAGATGGAGCACCTGATGCCCTCGAATATCAACACGCGACCAGCCTCCTCCACCAAGATTCAGATGGCGACTTCTGGTTTGATGGATTGGAGTTCCAGAATGGTTCTGATCCACTAAACGCGGATTCTGATGGAGATAACGTTCTTGATGGCGATGAGGCTGTGATTGGAACGAGCGCTACCTCCAATGACACAGACGGAGATGGTGTTGAAGACGGACTTGAGATTGAGCTGTGGCTAGACTACCTCCACAATGATACTGATGCCGATGGCGTTCTCGATGGAGAAGAACTAGGATTAGGCAGCAATCCATGGTCACATGATTCTGATTGGGATGGAGTACCAGATGGAGAAGATCCAGACACCTTTGCGGGATTCGGTGGAACCATCGTCGTTGCCTATGACCCGGCACAGGAGATTTCAAGTCTGGTTTTCATAGCGGAACTTGAGAAATATGCAGATGTGATCGTGGTCACTGTTGATGAGTTGTTGGAGTCCTACACAGATAGCAGGTATATTGTACTTATTGGGAAACCTGATGCAGAGAGCGAAGGAGTCTGCGGAGTTGCGCACGACCTTCTTGCTGACACCGGGAGCAAACTTGCCGATATGATGGAAGCCGATTCTCACGAGATAGCCGTTCGTTATAGTGTCTGGGATGATAATCAGACCGTGGTCATGCTCTCCGAGGCAGCAAAATCTGATGTCTATAAAGTAATTCAGATACTGCGAGGTAGAGATGTCACGATCCTGCCTAAATCAATTCTCATAGACTATAACGTCGCCGAGGTCTTTCATAACTGGACATACTCGTACTACTTCCGATTAGATGACATAGACATAGTAAAGACAACTGATTCCATCGTTTCAATTGCCCTGGTAGAGTTGTCTTCACCAATTATCCAGTTAGCTCGCTACGATCACTCTGACACCCCACAGCAGTTGACAATCGAGAGCGGTCTGGTAGGGAATGATATCGCAATTGGCAAGTACCTCGAAGTCGTTCTCACCACTCCAGAGGCGGGTACAGATATTCTTCAGGAAGCCACTATCAGGTTGTACTACAGAGCGGCAGACCTCGATATGAATTCCAATGGACTGTTCGCAGACCCTGAAGATGTCAATGAAACGACACTATCGCTCTATATGTTTGATGAGACTACAGACATGTGGATCAAACTCACAGAGGAGTTGGACTGGGTTCTTGGAACAGGTGTGAATACTACGGACGTAGAAGTCTATGGTGAAAGCTACGCTGGATACGTTTGGGCCCAGGTGACGCATCTATCACTATTTGGAATAGCAGGTCAACCATATCAGATACCACTATCGATCTACACGTATCTTATCCTTGGGGTTTTACTTGCAGGTGTTGCAGTTGTTGGCATCGTATACACATTTAGACGAAAAAGGCTAGAAGATAAAGGATAGAATCGCTGAAGCCTTCCTCAAGCAAGGAGCCATGCAATAGCCATCATGAAGTCAGTAAGAGAGTAGTTCGTAGAATCAGAAACATGATACAAGAAATAATACCTCCAACCTTTCCAGAACGAAATCGAATCACAACATGGGGGGGTAAATCGCCTCCTCTTTAAAGAGTGGAGAGCGTGTCGATTGCGATACTGACTGATTCAATCGAACAGTCATCAGTCTTAAAAGACTTGGAGAGTATACCACTTGGGTTCTAATCATTCCTGAGGAGGATTGAATTGAGAAGGTTCGCGTGGATTGGTCTAGCTCTTCTATTATC
This sequence comes from Candidatus Thorarchaeota archaeon, assembly GCA_048882485.1. Classification (GTDB taxonomy): domain Archaea; phylum Asgardarchaeota; class Thorarchaeia; order Thorarchaeales; family Thorarchaeaceae; genus SMTZ1-83. The sequence goes on along the minus strand of JBHLRP010000023.1, from coordinate 8,601 downwards.
TATGATAATAAACTGTACTGTGTCTTCGGAGATTCCCTCTGTAGGAGAATCTCTTCAGATGACGAATGAGAACAGTGGATTTCAGAGTTCATATGCAAATAGAGGACCAATCGCCATCCTTAGTGATGCCGACTTCAGCAGTTATGGATTTCCCGGGACGGGAGATAAAGGCACACCATACAGAATAGAGGGCTACAATATCACTGACAGCAACTTCGAATTGATAGTAATTGAGAATACTGAAGCGTTCTTTGTAATCCAGAACAACTACCTTGATAGTATAACCTCATCATTGGATGCAATCTATATACGAAACGCGAAGAATGGGCTAGTGTACAACAATACTGTGGTCAATAACAGACACGGGATATTCTTGGACAAAGATTGTCAGAGCATAAACATCACACTCAACGAGGTCTGCAATACATCTCAGAGTGGAATCAGAATTAACGGCTCAACGGATGTAAGAATTCGGAATAACGAGGTGTATCAAAACACCTACAATGGCATCTGGGCCAATTATTCGACACATCTCGAGATTTGGAATAATACAGTGTATAATGATGAACTGGGTATCTGGCTCAGGAACACAAATAGTTGTCAGGTCTTCGAGAATTTGCTGTTTGGCAACGACAATGCGATGTGGATATCCAATCAGTCCACTTTGAACAATATCGCCTTCAATCGAATCTTTGATCCAGCTGACCTGAATCCTAATACATGTGGTATACATCTTTCTCATAATGCAAGTGGAAACAACATTCTTGTCAACACTGTCGAAAACTCTACAGAACATGCGTTCTACGTGGAAGCATCATCAGGCAATAACACGATAAAGTGGAACGCATTCAAAGGCAACAATATTGGCGGGACTTCTCAAGCGCTTGATGACGCCTCTGTGACTGTTCAGTACAATTACTGGAGTGATTGGACAACTCCTGATGCAAATTCTGACCAGATTGTGGACTTTCCCTATGCGCTTGAAGGAGCTGCAATGAATGAGGACCCATTTCCATTGACCAAGCCTGCAAACGCATCCGTGGTCCACTTCCTCACACCAATTAGAGTACTATATCCGAATGGTGGAGAGGTAATTACAGACTCTGCCACCATACAGTGGATTCCAAGTTATGATTCAGAGAGTCATGAGGTCAATTATTCGATCTATGTTTCTAGTAACTCAGGCGTCGATTGGGAAAAGATAGTCGGGAATCTGACTACCACTCAATACGAGTGGGACACGACTGCTGAATTGAAGACGGGTCATTATCTAATTCGAGTAATTGCTGAATGTTCAGAGGGCCTGAATGTAACAGACGACTCTGATGCGGAATTCTCATTGATACCGCATGCTTTGTCAGAGGTCACTATCAGGTCGCCAGCTAATTCTGGCCCATTCGATAGAAGTCTCACGATCGAATGGGATGCTGTTGTAGATTCTTGGGGATGGATTGTGAGTTATTCTATACAATATTCATCGACTGGAGGCTATGATTGGAATGATCTAGCTTCCGGTTTGACTGGTACGAGCTATCAGTGGGACGTCTCTCAACTTGAAGAAGATGACACCTATGTCGTAAAGATTGTTGCTTCGGCAGACGGGGGATTATCATCTGAAGCCATCTCTGTGTTATTTTCGATTCAGCATGTGACAACTACACCCACGACACCAACAGGAGGACCAGACTTGACTCCGCTCTTGATTGGAGGGGGGATTACAGGTGTTGCGGTAGCGATAGTTGTAGTGATTATTCTGAAGAAGAAGAGGACAAGCAAGACCTGAAGAGACGAACGACAAATCAAGGAGAACTGATAATCGATGCGAAGGATAGCAGCAATCCTATTCTGCCTAACTCTACTCGTTGTATGTCCACTAACAGCGACATGGTGTTACTTCGACAGCCATAGCAGTAGACAGAGTCGGGATGTATCAAGAGGCTTCGTTCCCGCCTATGATGAAGCACCTCCTATCCATATTTCCAATGACAGCGACTTCGCAGATCAGGCTTCTGCTAACTCTTGGGATGGCAATGGTTCAGTGAGCGACCCCTATATAGTCAAGGGATTGAATATCACCACTGCAGGGACCTCCCCAATTCAAATAGGGAACTCAACAGTATTCTTTGAGGTTCGGGGATGCCTTTTAGTTGGAGGCGCAATGGGAATTCTTCTGGATAATGTGACAAATGCCAAGGTCTGGAATAATACAATCCAAGACTCGCAGAGTTCTGGTATACTCGTGACCGAGTCAGATGATGTTATAGTGACAAATAACACAATCCAAGACATTAGCGGTCCAGATTCCGCGGGATTGTATTCTCTAGGTTCAGAATATTGTGAATACTCGAACAACACGATTGATAGTGTGAACGGATGGGGTATTCTTGCAGACTATACGAATAACTGCTCGATCTCTGACAATGTTGTAAGCGATCTCTTGCATGATGGTATTCGTCTACGAGATTCCTCTGAGAATAATATAACTCTCAATACAGTCACAAGCGGCATGAGCGGCATCAAGCTTGGAAACTCGCCTAGATGTAGACTGGAAAGGAATCTCGTAGGCTTCAGTCTATCAGATGGTATCTCAATTGAAGCATCCGCGACTTGTGTAATCAAGGACAATGTTGTGCACGAGAGCGGTTCTTATTCTCTTGATTTGTCTGGAGATTCTTCAGACATCATTTCAAACACGTTCCACAGAAGTCAGATGCAGGGGCTTCGCATTCAATCAGATAACAACTACGTCACGCAGAACAATCTAATAGAGAACAATCTTGGATTTGTGGAAGCTGCTACCTATCTAGATATTTCCGGTTCCAACAACGATGTCATTGGGAATTATTATGATGCATGGACTTGGCCAGATGATGATGAGAATGATATTGTTGACCACGCGTATCCATTTGGTGTGGGACAGAGCGATTCTGAACCGTATATCAGGGTTTTCCTGACGGACTTGATGCATATCCTCACAAAGCCAAGATTGATCTATCCGAACGAAACGTTGGATGGAGAGAGATTCTGGGGGCAGATTCAGATTGCTTGGAGTGTTTCTAGCGACACATTTGGACACGATGTTATCTACAATGTATCAGCTTCGGCAGATGGAGGATCTTCGTGGATTGAACTTGTTCACGGGCTGATTGATACAAATCTGAACTGGAATTCATCAGATTTCTTGGAGAGTACTGAATGCAGAATCAGAATTGCTGCACAATGTACTGATGGACTGATTTCAGAGTACACGACCAATGCGATGTATGAAGTCAAAAGCCACACCCTGTCAGCCCCGACAGTCCTCACTCCAAATGGTGGTGAAACAATTGGTGGAGATTATGAGATCACATGGACTGACTCTGTTGAGTCCTGGGGTCTTATTGTTTCATATGATGTCTTCTATTCCACAGATGCTGGAGAAACATGGAATGTGATAATCAGTACCTATGATAGCACTTCAATTGCATGGGATGCCAGGGGATTACCAGAAACAGATCAGTATCTCATACGTGTTATCGCCAGAGGGGCCTCCGGACTCACCGCAGAGGATGTGTCTGACTCAGTCTTCTCGGTAAGATGGTCGAGTAACACAATAGTCATTGGGTTGGTCGGCGGCGGAGCGATATTGATTGTCGTTGCTGTCTATGCGCTCCGGCGACGAGGAACGATCTGACAGAAATGAGAATCTACTCCTGAGATTAATAGATGCAAGGGAAGAAACGTTTGGTTCGTTTCATATATTCCTCATACTCTTCTCCGAACTCAGATAGCAATGATTGTTCCTCAATCTCCATTCTCTTTCTGAATATTATGAAATAGACCAATACGAACACGATTGTGCCCAAGTAGCCTCGAAATGATAGACCAAGCCCAATACGTCCTAGCATTCCTCCTGAGTATAATGGATGACGGATGTGGCTGTAGATTCCCTCGGGCAAGAGGTGGTGGTCTTCCTTCAATGCAGGAGTCCCATCCCCATACCTTCCGAGCTGGATTCTACTCCGTAGAACAAGTATCCCTCCCACAATATAGACAATGATACCAATGTAAGAGATAACGGGAGCGTCGAGAGCGATTAAAAATGTCGAGGTCAGAAAGAGATGCTCATAGAAGAGAATGCCCAGAAAGAATGGATGTACCAATAATAGAAGGCCTACCAACTTAGTTGTGGTGTCAGCATCTTCCAATGGTGTTGAGGGTCGTATCATTATATCTGCAAAAACGACAATCTGGTCTAGAGCGATGGCGACCAATGTGATTATGTTTAGGTAAATACCACTCGCAAAAATCAGGAGGCAGATGTTATAGTATGTCAGGTATATCAGAGCCTTCGCAACTTTTCTTATCAAAACGCCTACCCTCGAATGCGTTCATCATTGACTAGGATAAATGTCTGTTTGCAGGATTCCACTCCGCTCTACTGGGAGATCTTCGTGTTTGCTAGTCTTGGTGTGTAGTGAACTCTAGAACACCGATGAACTTATTACTAAGTTGTTAACATATTCTTGTTAAATCATTTAACTATGACTGGTTAAATGAAGAGGGAGATTAATGTTCAACACTCTACGGTACCCGACCAAACAACAGGGAATCATCTGGCTCAGACGTCGTCGGAAGGACCGACCGACAGATATCGCCAAGGACCTGAAAGTATCGCGGCCCTTTGTCACCATGGAACAGAAGAGAGCCGAGGCTCGAATCAAGAAGCTCATTGAACACACTGCATCAGTCAACCGAGTGAAGATAAGACGAATGAGCACTCAATATGGCATTGCGGAGGGGTACTGTCATGCAAATGACTCTCGGACATACATCACCTACTCCCCCGAAATTGGTGTACTGAGCTGGTATGACCACATAGGAAACTGTGGCACCTGTGACATAGAGGCTCAATGCAAGGAGGCCCTCCACACATTAGCGGAAGAGTGGGAGATCCATGCGCCGCCAAACATGTCTCCAACAGAGCTCAGTGAGTATCTGTTTAACATCATCAGGGGACGACTCAAATGGGACAAGATGTGAGGAACGACTCAAGATTTTGCCAGATACCTTCAGGTTCCAAGAAGAGTCTGAACCAACATTTGAAACCTAGAACTATCTTCATGGCTGTGAGTTTAACACTCATCATGACTACAACCGGTCTTGTCTATTATTTGATGCAACCTCTCCCAGTGTTTCTAGAACCTTGGGAAAAGAGAAACTATGTTGTAAGAACTCCACATAGTGCCATAGCAATCGATGGGGATGCCAACTTCTCAGCCACAGCTCTGCTAGAGGGATGGCTAGGTGATGGGTCTCCTGGAAACCCGTTCATAATTGAGGGGTTGGTTATTGGCTTTGGTGGATCATACAATCGATGCATAAGCATCAGCAATACGCGAGTTAGCTTCGTCATTAGCAACTGTAATCTCACTGGTGCTGAGGAATTTGGAATCTTCCTAGAGAATGTCACCAACGGCGAGCTAGTCAGCAATACCTGTAGCAACAACCGTGTTGGCATCGTATTCTGTTTCTCAGAGTATATCACCGTGGCGAAAAACAACTGCTCAAACAATGGAGGTGGAATCGGCACAATGGCTGTCGGCAACTGTGATATAGTCAACAACACCTGCAACAACAACACTGGACACGGCATCGAGCTGACGCATTCATCGAGTAGCACAATAGCGAACAACACCTGCAACAACAACACTGAACATGGCATCTACCTCGACTCCTCAGTGTACAACACCGTGGCAAACAACGCCTGCAACAGCAACACCGAATGTGGCATCTGCGTAGACTCTTCGTGCCCTTCCACCAGCAATAACAATACTATATCCGCTAACACCTGCAACTACAGCAGGATCGGTATCTATTCCGGCGACCTATCCAACATCGTTGCTGACAACACCTGCTTGGGCAACACCGAACATGATATCTTCGGGGTGTATATCACCGAGGAGGCTGGAACTGGGGAGGCTGGAACCGAGGAGTTTAATCCTATAGGTTTCCTGTTTGTTGGATTCTCAGGAATCATAATACTGGGTGCAGCATGGAGAATGTTGTCAGGAAGAAGAAAATACTACTAAAAAGGGATTGGAGGGTAATTGAATGAAAACAAGATGGATACAACTAATTGCAGGATTGGCTATGATGGTGCTTTGTATTTCAACATGCACAACCACAACTAATGCTGCCGTAATGTGGGAAGACGACTTCAGCGATCCTAACCTACCTGGTTGGACATTATACGGATATGAGAATACTACTTCACAGGTCATGATAGATGGCGACTTCTCCGCTATATCAGGCGTGTTGGAAGTACTTGATGATGATGTTAACATTGCCAGAATTGATAGTACTGTGAATGTAGGGAGTTGGATTTTCGATATGTATGTCCCAGACGGTTATTATGGAGCTTTCTATGTTCAGTTCTTATCTAACGGAACCGTTTCGTGGGCAGGAGCAACAAACAATAGTCATGTTTCTGCTGGATTTTTCCTAGATAGGTTTATCGTCTGGCGGGAATGGGGAACTTCTGGTTCGATTATCAGAGACGGGATTATGGATACCGTACCAGGATGGCACCATATCAAAGTAAACAGGACAAGTGAAAGTCACATCGAGGTCTGCATCAATGGAACTCTCAGAGCTTCTTTTGATTACACCGGTATAACAAGTTCTGCGTATCTCCAAATCTATAGCAATAATGCAACTGGTTGTGCCATAGACAACCTCATTGTCAGTGATGACCCAGGCTACACAATACCGACCCCTACAACTACTCCAACCGATGGAACGACCCCGCCTCCTAATGGTGTCATGACCACTATGCTCATCATAGCAGGTATTGGAATAGCAGTAGTCGTCATTGTGTTAGTAATCGTTTTCCTTAGACGAAGATGAATAAGGAGTATTCAAACCTCCTTTCTCCATCTTCTTTTTGCTCTGGTATTCGTGCAGAAATGACCGATGGACTTATTAGCAAGTAGTTAAATAAATTCATTTAATTATGTTAAACGAAACTGTTTAACTGATAGAGGGGAAACAATGTTCAACACTCTGCGATATCCAACCAAGCAGCAGAACCTCATCTGGCTTAGGAGGCGGCAGAAGGACCGACCGTCAGATATCGCCAAGGACCTGAGAATGTCAAGGCCATATGTGAGTATAGAGCAGAAGAAAGCAGAGGTTCGGATCAAGAAACTCATAGAACATGCCGCGTCGGTCAACAGGGTGAAGATAGAACGTCTGAGTGCTCGATACGGCATTGCTGAGGGCTTCTGTCACGTATATGACTCACCAGTATACATCGTCTACTCTCCCAAGATGGGTGTTCATAATTGGTTTGTACACGAGGGAGACTGTGGTACCTGTGACTTGATGGACGAGTGCAAGGAGATCCTTCGCACCCTGGCAGAGGAGTGGGAGATCGGTATCCAACCAGAGATGTCACCAACAGAGCTTGGTGTGTACCTGTTTGAGAACATCAGGAGGCGACTCAAGTGGGACAAGATGTGAGGAACGATTCAAGAGTTTGTAGGACACCTCCGGGTCCTATGAAGAAGTTGAACCTGTATTCGAAACCCAATCCTATCTTAGTGGCTGTCAGTCTAACATTCATCTTGATGACAAGCGGTCTAGTGTATTATTGGATGCTGCCACTACCATCTGGGGATGATGGAGAGCTCACCCCACATGCTACCATAGCGATTGATGGGGATGCCAACTTTACGGCCACAGCTATGCGAGAGGGATGGCCTGGTGATGGGTTTCCTGAGAATCCGTATTTAATTGACGGGTTGAACATTGACCTCAGTGGGGAAAGGAGTTACTGCATAAGCATCGAGAACACGCGAGTCAGCTTCACTATAAGCAACTGCAGTCTTATTGGTGATATACATCACCCTATTGCTATGCCTGCATGGGATGCAGTTGGAATCTACTTGGAGAATGTCACCAACGGTAAGATAGTCAACAACATTTGCAAAAACAATTCTGTAGGCATCTTTCTCTTCAACTCGGCTTACAACGTCGTAGCGAACAACACTTGTAGGAGCAACTCCCGTGGCATCCTTCTCAAAGAATCAGAATCCAACATTGTGACGAACAACATCTGCAACAGCAGCTTCTATTTTGGCATCTGGCTAGCTGGCTCAGATTCCAACACCGTGAAGAACAACACCTGCAACAACAACTACATTGGCATCAAGCTCCATGAATCAGATTCCAACACCGTGGCGAACAACACCTGCAACAACGAGGAGCATGGCATCTCACTCGAATCATCAGACTCCAACACCATTGCCAACAACACCTGCAACAACAACTACATTGGCATCTGGCTAGATGATGAATCAGAATTCAACACTGTGGAGAACAACACCTTCTCGGGCAACACTGGACATGATATAGTAGATGAGTGGTTAGCACACAGGGAGTATGTGGCCAAGCAGCTTGTATGGTTCCTTGCAGGTTGTGGAATGATTCTTGTGGTCTCTGTGATTGCGTTCGTGAAATTTCGAAGAATGGAATTTTAGAGAATCAAATGCCACCATAAAATAGGAGAGCCTAGTGAGTCCAACGCCCCTCTGAATAGAACCTACTCCACAATTCTTT
>JBHLRP010000022.1:0-50852 GCA_048882485.1 Candidatus Thorarchaeota archaeon | reverse complement strand
CCTGGGCTGGATGCAAATGTTGTAGTATTGCAGGACCAATGGGGAATCCCCCATGTCTATGGAGATACTGTGGAAGAAGCGTTCATGGCAATGGGGTACATACACGCTAGGGATCGCTTGTTCCAGATGTACATGCAAAACTACCTGGCCGCTGGAAGGATCAGCGAGATAGTTGGTGGATACGCCGCCAGTTCTGACAAATTCCATCGGACAATAGGATTCGAAAGAGCAGCCAAGAGGACAATGGCTTGGTTTGAGGCGAACACGAATAATCCAGATGTTGCCTACACTCTTAGTGTGATTGATGCTGAGGTCGCAGGTGTAAACGCATTCATTGACACAATGACAAGTGCCAACACGCCAATAGAATTCAAGATTCTTGGCTTCAATCCACCACACTGGAGGCGACTCGACATCTTCATATTTGCACATTATCAGTGCTGGGGACTCGCAGGTGGCTTCGGTGACCTACGTAATCAATGGATTAGGGCAACTCTTAACAATGATACTATGTTTGATGAAGTAATTCCATGGACAATGCCTTATTCAGTGCCAATTATTCCAGAACAATTCAACCTCAGTATCTCTGAGTATCCGGACGCAAATGGGGGATACCCAGCTAATCCAAACCCATCAAGTTTGAAGAGAAGCGTTATAGCAGAGGAAGCATATATTCCGCAAGAGAAACTTGAGGTTCTCATCAAGACAATTGATGAAGTTATCAAACCTTTTGGCGACATGGAGATTGTTGGTAGCAACAACTGGGTTGTGAGCGGAAACAGATCTGCAACAGGCGAACCTATTCTATGTAACGACCCGCATCTTGGATTCCAGACTCCTGCCCTCTGGTATGAATCACACATTGTAGTACCTGGGGAGTTGGATGTCACAGGAGTGGGATTTGCAGGTATGCCGGGTATAATCCTAGGTCACAATGAACACACTGCATGGGGATGGACCAATGTCGGTGCAGATGTGCTGGACATATTTGTTGAACAGCTAAACCCCAACAACTCAAGCGAGTACATGTACAATGGAGCTTACAGAGCATTCGAAGTCCATGATGAATCAATCCTAACAAAGGAAGGAAACATAGTTCCATTCGAAGTCTTAGAGTCTGTTCATGGACCGCTGGTTGATTCAATTGCGAATACCTATGATGTTGACTCTGAGGATAGTCCGAATCTTGCTATGAGGTGGACTGGAAATGATGTGATCCACAATATCATGGCAGTTGGGATGATCAATAAGATGAGTGACCTTGAGAGCTACTTTGACGCTGCCTATTGGTGGGACATCCCTGCTCAGAACATGGTCTATGCAGACGATCAAGGCAACATCGCACTCACAGCGATGGGACGTTACCCAATAAGAGCAGGTTACGATGGACATTTTCCAGTTCAGGCTCTGAATGATTCAGTCGGGTGGGTTAGCAATGTCCCCTATGCGTATATCCCGAGAACGGTCAATCCTTCTCAGGGATACATTCAATCCGCCAATCAGCTTTCAATTGACTGGAATACCTACGGTTTTGAACTACTCGGACCCTATGCTGATGGCTATCGTGGACGTAGGATTGATTCATTGCTTGCAGCTGATGACAGTGTTACGATGGACGATATGAAGAGATTCCAAGCAGATGCTCTCGAAGTTAGAGCCCAAGAGATTGTGCCCTATGTCGTTGATGCCTGGAACAATGTAGGGGATGGAAATACAACAGTCGATGAAATCATTGGATGGCTTGATAGTTGGGACTATGTGATGGATCCGGATGAAAAGGCTCCTACCATTTGGATGTTCCTTCGTAGCGCAATTCACTACGAAACGTTCGACGAAATAAGGAGCATCAACTCCAGTCTGATGTTGTCAAGGACACCAGTGTTGGAGAAATTCATCAAGGATAACAACGTATACTACTTCGATGATCACACCACAGCGGGAGTTGTAGAAACCAGAGATGAGATTCTTGTACGAGCCATTTACCGAGCGTTGGATGACCTTGTAGCAGATCCGGTCTTTGGAAACAATCCAGCAGATTGGGATTATGGAAACAAGCACAGGGTCTACTATGACCATCTTGCCGATCTCACATCTGTTGGTGGAATACCTCATCGAGGGCAGCTCACGTTAAATGTCGCAAACGGATGGAGAGTAGGCGGTGGACCGTCGTGGCGGCTTGTAGCGGACATGAGCAATATACCGATGAGTTACGGCATCTATGCTCCGGGTCAGAGTGGGAATCCATTTAGTCCGCACTTTGATGATCTGTTCTGGATTCAGTATTCCTACGATGAATTAACCGAGCAGCATGGATACCATCTAATATACTACTACGCCACAGCAGCTGCTTTCCAAGCCGCAGACACAGATGGAACAATGATAGAAGCAGTGATTACATTTGCTCCATAGGAGGCATGGGAATGAGAAAGATAGATGATATATTTCCCAATCTTGGGTTTGTACCAGCACTGATCATAGTTATTGTGATAGGTATCGCTTTGCAACTATCTGGTGTTTGGATGACAATGCTGCTCGCCGGAATTTTTGGTGGTCTTTTCACCAGACGCCATCGTCATTCGTTCTTGACAGGATTCCTTGGAGTCGGCATTGCATGGGCAGGAATCTTTGCGTATCTAACAGCAACCGCTCAAGCGATGGCAATCGCTGAATTCTTCATTGGCCTGCTTGAACTTTCAGGGATGGGCTGGCTAGTCATCGTAATCAGTATACTTCTGGGGGCACTCCTAGGAGGATTTGGCGGGCTATTTGGAAGGTCTCTTGTGGAAATCATAGACGAGTTCTCTTCTGAAGCAGAACAAACCCCTGCTCCAGTTCAACCCACTGAAGAAATCGTAATGGAGGAATAACAATAGAATAAAGCTGTGGCAGAATATGCCACAGCTTCTCCCATTTATTGTTCATCGCCTTTTGCAGTGATAAATGCCAGTGACAAATGCAAATGCGCATACACCTAGGACAAGCAAGCCAACTATGATTATTGAGTTCTGGGACAAATGGCTGATAGTTCCCTCTACCTGCTTCCAGTATACTGATGAATCATTGTCATAGACTACATACCAGGAACCAGATGACGAAATACCAACACTCCACGATAGAGCGGTCAAATCGGTCTTGTTGAGAATTGAAATCGCATTAAGGCCTAGTGACCAAGATTCGTAGTTCTGTTCATCAAAGATATACAGATCAACACCGTCACCCCAGCCGGGCCATAAGTCATACTTCTTTTGATCTCCTATGAAGTGATCACCATCAGATGTGATGGTAAAGCTTCCTTCTAGCGTGTCGCCTTCTTCACATTCAAAGAGAAATATCTCGGAGCTGAGTGGGGCCAACCAGAAGCTATGGGTTGTCAGAGGCACATGATTGGAATTGTGGTTCTCAGCAGAATTGGAGGTAATAGGCATTGCAGCGAACGCTATCAGAAGACCTAGGACAATAGCTATTCTCACTCGATAGCCCCTGTTAGTAAGCATACTAGCTTTAATAGAGTCATATGCTGCTTATGAATTAACTTGATTTCTGGAAGGGCAAAGCAAGACCATTTTAGCAAACAAACTCTATGATTCAGCATGGCCCAGAGAATGACCCAGAAAGCAATAGAAACTGGGATCTATCATGGATACATCTTCACCTTTTTGCTAGCTTTGCCGCTTCAATTGCTTGGTCATTGGACCTTGATGATTATGGCAGGATTTGTTGGGGGAGTAACTGTGAAGAAGTATAGAAACGCAGTCATCGCTGGGTTTCTGGGAGTCGGAACAGCCTGGGCAATCATCTTTCTTTTTCTAAACACCTTTGCACAGGCGTACATTATTGGAGAGTTCTTTGCAACCCTTATTGGGTTGCCAGGGTTCGGACGGGCGATAGTATCTATATCCATCCTTATTGGCGGTCTACTAGGCGCAAGTGGAGCTATTGTAGGGAGGGCAATCGTCGAATTGCTCCAAGATGTGCGACCTATGCTCCCAGGCAACTAAACAATAGTTCATAAATGACAGCTCTTATATTGAAGCGAAGTTGGAGAATGTCATCGAAATAAGAGGAGAAGGAATTCTTTTGCATCGCAAAATCACCGATGGAGTCTATTATATTGGCGTTGATGATCATCACACCGCTCTCTTTGAGAACCTCTGGCCCCTCCCATTTGGTGTATCCTACAACTCATATCTGGTCGTAGATGAGAAGATTGCGATTATTGATACGGTGAAGAACATCTTCACCCAAGAATGGCTTGATAACATTCGAGAAGTTGTAGACCCAGAAAAGATAGACTACATCATTTTGAATCACATGGAGCCCGACCACACAGGTTCACTTCCAAAGATAGCTGAGCTTGCAAAGAATGCTACTATTGTATTCACTCAGAAGGCTGCTGGAATGGAACAGTCATTCTACAATGTTGGTCTGAAGACCAAAGTAGTGGAAGATTTGGAAGAACTCTCCCTCGGGAAGAAGACCCTAAAATTCGTGCATATTCAATTTGTCCACTGGCCAGAAACCATGGCCACATATCTTGTGGAGGACGAGTTGCTCTTCAGCTGCGATGCATTCGGCTCATTCGGTGCCCTCAATGGAAAGCACTTCGATGACGAGATTGACATGCGCATGATTGAAACAGAAAGCAAGCGATACCTCTCTACAATCATCACCTCCTACTTCAAGTTCGTCCAGCGGGCTGTCGAGAAGGTCAAGGGTCTCGGCGTGGGCATCAAGTTTATCGGACCAAGTCATGGACCAATCTACCGCAAAGACCCAATGTGGGTCATAGACCATTTTGATAAATGGAGCAGTCCTGAACTTGAGAAGTATGTCACTATCGTTTTTGGATCGATGTACGGCTATAATCTTCGCCTCGCCCATACACTCAAGAAGGAGCTCGAAGAGCTGGGCGTAGATGTCAAGATACACAATATCTCCTACAGCGGCATGGACATGGTCATCACTGATACCGTGCGTGCTGGTGTCATTGTACTTGGAACACCGACCTATGATGCGTTCCCGTTTCCGAGGATGTGGGCGTTTGTCAACGAGATGGAAGGAAAGCGCTACGAGAAAAGACCAATCGCACTCTTTGGAACCTATGGCTGGGGTGGTGGAGGTGTGCGCCGCCTAAGGAAGCAACTCGAGGAAAGCAAGTTTGAGATACTAGAGCCTGTAATCAGGTGCCGAGCTATGCCAACCAAGGAAGAAAGGCAGGCAATCAAGACGCTAGCCAAGAGAATAGCAGAGATGCTCAAGTAGCGCGTGTGCCCTCTTCCTCGAATGCATTCAACACTGCCTATGAATTGGCTGGTCCCTAAAGCAAGATTTTTAGTGACTGCACTGTTTGCTGGAGCAGTTATTCAGCAAATGCAGTGATGTATACTGCATGATAGAATGACGGAGGTAAGAGAGTTGAAACTCAAGGGAACCAAAACCGAAAAGAATCTCCTGACATCTTTCGCAGGCGAGTCACAAGCACGTAATAGATATACTATGGCTGCAAGTACCGCCAAGAAAGAAGGCTACCAGCATATTTCCGCGGTCTTCTTGGAAACCGCAGGTCATGAACTGGAGCATGCCAAGAGGTTCTTTAAGTACCTTAAACAGGGTGATGCAACCGAAGCACTCAAGGTTGAATGGGACTTTCCTACTTCGGGTTCGTATGAGGACACTGAATCAATACTCAGACATGCTGCAGCTGGGGAGAAGTATGAATATACTGAGATGTATCCTGGCTTTGCCGATATTGCTGAAGAGGAAGGATTCAAGGAAATCGCTCATCAATGGAGAATGATTGCCAAGGCTGAATCCTGGCATCATGCCCGCTATATTGCCTTAGCAGAGCAGATCAAGGACGGTTCTATTTTCAAGAAGACTGGGAAAATCAAGTGGAGATGCGACAATTGTGGATATATTCACGAAGGCAATTCGCCGCCTGAGAAGTGCCCTGCTTGCCAACATGATAAGGGATACTTCATGTTGCATTTCGAGGAGTACTAGTTCTGCCTAATCAAAGCCTTGGCTCGTACAAAGCCGAGGCGCTTCCTATTTTTCAATCACTCAATGAGTTCATGTAATAGCTTTCTTGCCCCTTATGAAAGCCCACCAAAGGATCAAAGCAATTGTGAATGCAATGAATCCGATATACAGGAACATAAACAAGAAATGTAAGAAATGAGCGGCCAGCAGCGCTGTCATTTGTTGGGGGGTTTGATTTTCGGGGTTGAGTTTTGTTAGGGGAGAGTGTAAAAATATCGTTTCCTGCTAGCCTGCTCTGCGCTATGCAGAGACTCTCCTCCTTTTGTAATGGTGTAAGACAGGGTCAAATATACCAAAATTCTCTGAAAGTCGTTGCTTTTGGTATTTGAAGTCCTACACATTTTGCCCTAGTATAAGAATGCGCATTGACTAATGTTTGACACCCAAACCTGAGTTAATTGTCTGGAAGCTGTAGAAGGAAATTCTGCACAATTTTGGGGGACATGATAACGATTCAAAATGACTATTGATGTAAAACCATTCACCCCTCCTCCAGAACCTTGGGGTGTGAAACCATTCACCCCTCCTCCGGAACCTTGGAACTTGAAACCCTTCACTCCCCCTCCGGAACCATGGGGTTTGTGACATATCCATCTTCGGAGTTATTTAGAAACTACACTTGAGAAGCCGCCTAAAGCGGATTTCTCTCTGCTTTTTTTTCGGATGACTTCAAATCAGTTACTCATCCATCTTATCTTATGCCTCATCTCCTTGGACAAAGCATATACGAAGCTATACGATTCAGCCATCGGTGGAGAGAGGTCTTTTGAGCGGTCTCAAGATGCTGCACATTTCATTTGAAGTAGGCGGTACGGTAAGTCATGCTCAAATGAGCTATAAAGAAGAAGGTCCAGTTTTCATCAGCGAACACGGTGCTTTCGATGTTTCGCAGAACCTGGAGCAAATACTAGTCCACGAAGCAATTAATCTGGACACAACTGGAAATCGAATGAAGCAAGAAATTTCATCTCCAATTGGGATTAACCCATTTCCCTGCCTAGTAACTGAAAGATTATTCATTCTGGATGGTAGCAGATCAGAACCACTCTATCCACCTTCAACATCCGGATGGTTCAGTAGAATCGTGAAAAGAGGCCGAAGAGCAATTATTTTGCTTCATGAAATGACTGAAAAAGAGGGATATTGGATATCTATCTGGGACGCAAAAGCCAAAGAGTTTCTAGAAGCACACACAATTCTGCCGTTCGAAAAAGGGGTTTTGGATTTCTCGGAGGAAATCGATGAGTATAGCAAAATGTTCAGAGAGTTATCAAGTATTAGTCAATCAGAAGCTGAGAAGTGGATTAATGATGTTTTATCTGGCGCACCGCCAGATTGGAATGAATTGTCACTCATAACGAACGACGTCTACGTTCCTGGCCTGAGAATTGGCAGCAACATGAGAGACACTCTGGATCTACTGGTACCAAAATCATATGATTCAGACACAAGAACACAAGTAATGGCCTTTCTGGGAGCAATTATGAAAGGGCATCAACCTGGGGAGGATCCGGTGTCTTATTTTGAGAAATTTCTATCCAAGGATATACTTCGATCACTCCTTATGGGGCATCTCGCTTGTGTACTTAGTGGAGAGCAGCCACCATCCTATGTTAGGATAATGCAGGAAATCGCTTTGCAGCAAGCAGGTACACCAATGATGGCAGTAAGGGAATCACTCGATGCGGATCCCTGGCATCGGACATACTACAAAATAATGGATGGGCTTCCAAAAATCTTCGATACTGCATTGAAGTATTCTGAGATATTGAATAATTCGGGCAGAATTTCACTTGGATTGCCTGTAACTAAGGCGCAAGCCGAAAATTCACGCAAAAAATGGATTGAAAGGTTCAAGCTCCTAGGCGTAGGAATCAGACTCCGCAGCTTATTGAGACCAAGCTCCTTGGGATTGATTAGAGTCGCTTACATGGGATTTGCTCATCAGTGGCCAACTATTCATATGAAATGGTCTGCTACTATCGGAAGCACTGGGATTAGGCAACCTAGTGTACAGATAATGGAGATGCCGCCGGATAGTTTGGAGGTAGCTCTTAGAGCGAGGCCAAGTTTGATGGGAGTTGATTGGACTGGAACCACTGTCAACGAGAACTTGCATGACATTCGGTCTAGAACCTGGAAAATACCTGTAAGCAGGATTCTCAGGTCTCTAGACGGGAAAAGAACGCTCAGAAGGCTGGGAAATGAATTTGGAAAGTACAAAGGGTCAAAGACCTACTCTCCAAATGAAATCTGGGCAAAGGCCCTTGATGCCACATCCAACTTGCTGGATTTGTCAGACTTGGAGCAAGAGAAGTATGTCGCGTACATGGGGTTGAGTCGGCCGCAGCTACTCTCTGCACTGGAAGAAATGAAAGAGAAAGGAATCATAGAAACTACATATTTTCCCACTCTGCCAGACTTGATGACTGTTACTGTAGTTGCGCAGGGCAATGTCAATAACGTGTGTTCACTTGGTCGGGCGTTTTTGAGGTATTCGCCAACTGCAACTGTGCATCTAGCAAAGAAAGGTGAATGGCTACTGGCACTCTCTAGACAACCGACATCAACAGCACACCACCTGATAGCTACTTTGCCTGAAGAAGCTGCAGAAAGAGGAATAGCGCTTAGATGCAACAGACCTACATCTCTTCGCAGCTACAGATGGGGTTTCTACAGGCGACTCTTGAAGGAAGAAGGCAGTTGGGAGAGTGATGTAACTCAGATGTTGAGTCAAATCAGAGTTCCCTATCAAGAGGAAACATCCAAGGAAGATTAGCCCTCCCACTCTCCCGGAAAATTGCCAACAATCCGTCCCACTCTCCTCCTTGCCAGCACAGCAATAGCTGCGACAATCCCAAGTCCTCCAATCCAGGAGGTGGTTCCTCCATCCATGGGCAATGATGGTTTGGCACCGCCTACCAATAAAGGCAACACCGAATTCATGCGCTCAACCGCTGGTAATCCATTGACAACAATCTCAACTAGGTATTCACCCTCGAGTTCAGCATAGAACTCTATGACTGAGTAGCCAACTTGATGCGCAATCAATGACCATGTGTCAACCAACATATCCTCGGGATCAGAGATTGAGATCTCTAGTCCACCGGTCCACTCCTCAGCAACACCAAGAATACTGTAACTCACATTGAGTGTAGAATTCAGCCCGACTTGAAGCGGTATTAAGGGCGTCACTTCAAGAAGCAGTACTGGGGTCACGAGTAGTGAGAATCTATTCGAGGTGGGTGCATAGCTATCAGTCCCATTAAACTTCACTTCAACTGTAAGATTCCCTGCCAAGAATCCGTCAAGTTTAGTATCCACTCCGCCACGGCTTCCAGTAAGAACGGGCTGCTCAAGCATTAGCTGTTCATCCATCCAGACATAAATCGTGAGAGATGCATCCGATATTCTAAAGACACCTGAAGAAAGGGTAATGGAGAGGGGTATCGGTTGCCCGAACTCCATAGTTGCAGGATGATCTACATCGACCTGGCTCACGTATCGAATTAGGACTGTCATAACGCGACTCGTGGATAGCCAATAGTCTGTGCCTTCAAACATGAGTGTCAACGTGTAATTTCCTGTCAAGTTAGGGCTCCATGATATGACGATGCCATCTGCACCAACTGGATAGGCAGTTCTTGTCGTGAGGGGCGAACCAAGAATCTCTCTTCCACTTGGTGAGTAGAGACTCACATAGACAGTAGCTCCGTCAGCGACATCCCCAATGCTGTCCACGAGCGTGAAGTTGATCTCATGATCTTCGTTGATAATTCCAGAGATGCTTTCATCCAAGATTGAGAGATCTGTCCATGCTGTAACGTTGAACTGAACTTGCGTCGCGCAGCCAACACGCTTTGCATTATCATACACCATCAAGCCCAGCGTATACGGTCCAACCTCAAGTCCTTCCAAAGATATACTCATTTCTATATCAGATGATTGAAGCCGTACAAACAAGTCCACAGTCCCACTAGGGCCAATCAGGTCTATTGATGTACTCAATTCATTCAGATCAATTGCTGAGCCTAGCTCATCAATAACTGATGCAATTAAATATGAATTCGAGGAGCGCTCAATCGAGGGGCTCACGCTAATTGTGATATTTGTGGTGCCATATACCCAGATTCTTAGAGCTGAGTTAGAAGTATGGTAATGCGCCGTTCCAGCAAAGGAAAGGAGAAGTGTGTAGTTGCCCATCCGGTCTAGAGTGATATTCAGCACAATGGGTTCCTGTCCATTTTGGACAACACTATCAGTCATCATGAGTCCGAATTGATCATGATATGCATAGTAATCGATTGTGAACCCTTCTAGAGGGGTCCCTCCGGAGTCCGTTAATAGAACGGAGATTGATACAGGGATGAGTCCAGCTATCATATCATCTGTGGAAATGATGGATGCTTGGATTTCTGTGCTGTATCTCACATTAACCTCAGTAGAACCTATAGCTGGAAGGTAAACTCCTAATCCTTCAAAGACTGCAGATACTGACCAAAGACCCTCGTCATCTATCGGGACACTCCAATAGGCATGACCTGTGCCATCTGTCACAACAGGCATCGGTCCGATTGCTGAGCCGCCTGGCCCATTCAATAGAATCGTCATATCTCTCCCCACCATTGGAGACCCCTGATAGTCTGACAGGAGTACTGAGATGTCAAGCATGTCACCTACGTCAAGGAAGGCTTCTGACACACTAACATTAGCACTGCTTTGCGAATACACGGTGTGATAGGTGTCATCCGTAAAGCTATGTACAGAAGTCGCACCTGAAGAAGAGAGGTGAACCGAATAGAGCCCAGTCATATTGGGCACAAAACTCACGATTGCTATTCCATTGCTAGTTGTAACAGTGATCGAATTGGACCAGAAACCAAGTCTGACTGGATTGCCAAGAGGATCCTCGAGTGAAACGACCACATTTAGATTCTCGACAGGTATACCTAGCTGGTCAATGATGTTGAGGGTGATATTGACATCTTCTCCTGCTTTAGGTGGAACAGGGACAAGTGTAGTTGCTATAGTACAGATCGTCATCACATTGAGCTGTTCCTGGGTATCACCACCAATCAAGAATTGCTCGGCGGTCGGGAATGCTCGAACAGTAAGAATGCCATGTGAATCATCGGCATTGTAAAACACTTCAGCAATCCCGCTAACATTAGTTGCTAGGTCTGCTGACCAGACGGGTACCAAATCTAGACCCAAAACTTCAAAGTGAATTACAACTCCACTCAATGTTCCCTCAGTCTGGAGAATATACTGAAGACTAGCAGTGTTGAACACATCCACTGATGGCGGTTCGAGAATCAGATTTGCGCTCACAAGTTCCAAGACTGAAACCGTCGACCCAGTCGAGTTTGCATAGTAATAGGGGTCTCCAGCATGAAGAAGAGATATTGAAGCCAGACCTCTATCTTCTGGATCCCAATGTACTGTGAGCAAACCATCTACTGACTCGACTTCTGTTTCAAATACAATGATGTTTTTTTGCTCGACTAAGAGGAGGAGTGTTCTTCCAACAACGTTCTGTTGATATGCATCAGTGATGCCTACGTAGATCTCCAGCGTTTCTCCGAGCATGCAGGAAGGACTATGACTCAACTGCATGTTAGGAGTCATATAGACTCTCTGTGGAGATGATGTTGTGGCTGATGAATTCAGGTATTCACCAGCATAGGTTGCATTGACAAGAAAGTCGCCAACAGAATTGAAGTCATGAGCAAGTGTGCATTTCCCATCATCCCCTGTCGTCCTCTCAGCTGAAGCAACGATTGTGCCATTGGACCATCGGACTTCAATTATGACTTGGGCACCATCAAGAGGTGCACCACTCCAATCAGTCAAAGCGACTACAATGCCAATCTGCGTTCCTTGTTCAATAGGAAGACCCGGAGTGGTCAGAGCGATGTCTGTGGTTCCAAGAATGACATCTGTTAAAGCATCACTTGCAGACAGCAACCAACCTTGTGCGACAACAGTCACAGAAGTAGTTAGAATCCCAGGCACAGACACTTGAATCATATGAGCAATTGTACCATCACCCTGAGTTGTATTCGTGACATCAAGCAATAGCTGACCGTTGATGGTGAAGGTCGTACGGATTGATACGTCGCTGACTCCCAATCCGTGATAATCACTTAGAGATACAATCACGTTAACCAGTGAAGGAGATTCTTGGCCTAGAGGCACCAAGACATCAATACTTGGCTGTTCATAGACATCTTCAGTTTCAGATGCCACAGCTGCATCATACCAGGACTGCTGTCCCGAGGAGGCGCTAATGCTGTTCTGCCCTCGAAAGAGAGGGGTCCAAGAAATCTGAAAGAGGCCTCCAGATGTAGTCCCCGACTCTTGAATCTGAATGACACCCCGAGGATCGCGAACGGTTATAGTTACAGAAAGCCCATTGATAGGAGTTCCCAGGTGATCCTCAGCTATGACCTCAATAAGGGTTTCAACTCCAACCTCTGATGGTTGAGCCATTGAAAGGGTTAGGTTGACAGGAACCCACAAGGTGAAGCCGCCAGAATCAATCGCACTTCCACGAGAGCCTGTACCTGCAAACTCAGCTTCAAGTCGATACGAACCTGCAGAATCACCAATCCAAGAATCTTCCACATATCCAGTCGCGTTTGAATCAAGAGCGTACTCTGCTACCACCGTGGATGGAAGGAGTATAACTCTGAGAGTAATCGATTCGCCAGAAACGGGATTAGAGAATGAGTCCAGCAGATGAGCCCAAATGGCCCAGGTAGTGCCTACAGAATTATCACCGCTAATTCCCCCGACCAAGATTGTGCTACTTGACCAGGCAGTGATTACGTATGATTTCATTGAAGTTCTCAGATAGCCAGTAGCTGCAAACACAACATTGAGATCATAGAAACCATTCTCATCGATTGTCACTTGCACTGACACATGCCCAGTTGAGTTTGTAGCCAGGTCTGTATCAATTGGAATGGAGGAGGAAGGACTTGTCACTGTCACGTGTACGAGATATCCTGCTAGGGGAGATCCAGCAGAGGTTTCTAGCCGGGCTTCAATAGAAACCTCGCTATATTGTTCATAGGTCCCTTCAGTCAGCCAAGTCAGAATCGTATCCTCATAGACATGAATAAGACCGGATGATTCGCATCCAACAAGCGGACCATTTCCCAGGAAGCTGATAGTGTAACTGAAGTTGCCTCGTTGAGAAGGAGTCCAGTGAAACACGCTACCTCCTATCGAGGAGATTCCTTTCGTAGTGTATACTATTTGACCAAGCTCATCTAGGATTGTAATGGGAGTTTCTTGAGATGCAATATCAGTCCCATTTGAGGAGTAATGGAGTGACCATTCGATCTTTACTTGCTGACCCACTGTTCCAGTTGTGAGTGAAGGCGATATTAGATAGGTGCTGACTGGAGCTGATATGTCCACTGTATCACGAAGTGTAAGGGTGTTACAATGCTGTCGCTCCAATGTCACTGTAAGATTATAGTTTCCGGTGCCAAAACCTGATGATGGAACTTGTAGGGCAAACGGGGATGAATCCTGATATGACCATTGCTGGTAAACGGGCGGGTCTCCCAATCTTACTGTGATATTAGATGTTCCAGCATCAATCCCGGGAGCAATGGTCCAAGACACGGTACCATTGATGAAACTCCCAGCAGACACATTGGGTGTTTCTATCGTAAGAGAGCCTTCTAAATCTCCATGAACATCAAGTGTTGACATGGCAAACGCACGAGAATGATTCCAGTCTGTCGCAATAGTGTATATTTCTGCGTGTCCGAGGAATTTTGTATCACCAGGGACATCTATTCTCAATGTATCACTGTTTTCTACGTTAGTGAACTTGGTCCATTCATCAAACGCATAGACTAGAACACTATGACTACTGATGGAGGAGCCTACTCCCACATCAATATACAGACTCGATCCTAGACTGACTGTGGCATCAGTTGATATTGAGATTG
Organism: Candidatus Thorarchaeota archaeon; assembly: GCA_048882485.1. Taxonomy (GTDB): domain Archaea; phylum Asgardarchaeota; class Thorarchaeia; order Thorarchaeales; family Thorarchaeaceae; genus SMTZ1-83. The sequence continues at coordinate 36,840 of JBHLRP010000022.1, read as the reverse complement.
AAGACCCTGGCATATCAATCAGAAGAGGTCTGATTCCGAGGATTGACACCATCTCAAGAGACTCCGCGGTATAGACAGGCTGCCATTGATTAGTTGCATTCAACCAACCATTTGCATAGGGAGCAGGTCCCAATGCGTTCAATACTTGTGTTGCATCGATGCTCTCGAGGTTCACGTCAAAACCTGAAGCGTTGAGCAGGGCAAGGGTTGCCACGTCGCAGCTCAGTGCATAGATGTTGTTGTATTGGATACGGGAGTTAATAGAGGAAGAGATCTGCGAAGCCATTGTGGTGTCTACGATGTTGAGTCGCACTGCGGCCCTAGTGCACAGCCAGTCGATTGCAGACTGTTCTCCAGCATAGGGCTTAACGGTCCAGCCGCTCATAGACCACTGCCCATTACTGAAATCATTTAGCATTGCAGACTCAAGCGACGATCTGTATGGAATCGCATCTAAGGAGCCCATTAGGTAGAGCGCTTCCACTGCAGCCACACTGTGCTGGATGTGCGCAGTCCCGATGAACATAGCAGGTCTGAAGTGGCCCATTACATATTGAGACAATGAAATGTAGTTCAGAGCATCAGCCATAACCTCTGATGACGGCACAGCTCCTTGAGCCAACGCCGTTGCCACTCCAAAGTACTGAGTCCAGACACTTTTGGTGCGATACTGATTCACACCGTATTCTGGAGCAGTAACAGCTGTGAAATTATTCCACCAAGGATATTGAGTCCATTGCGAAAACAGGTCGAGATACTGAACTTGCAGTTTTTTATCCACAACTCCAGCTGCATGGTTCATTCTTGAAATAGTGGCAAGCCAGTAGTTCCACATGAGGGAGGGCACTGGGTCCATTAGTTCAAAACCGATATTTGTCTCAATCGCACTCAGATAGCTTTTGAGCTCTGGTGAAATGGGACCAGAGGTTTCAGACATCTCATTCAATGCAACAGCAACACAATAGGACTCCTTGGTCTTTGCTACTATGTCACCGTCTTTTGTTTCTAGGCCAAAACCTCCAGAATCAAGCTGATTGGAATCAAGCCAGCTCAAGCCATTGGTCCTATTCTCTGAACTCAATGTTCCCATGACTGCCATCGCAGTCAATGCTGAACCAGTACCGATGGTTAGCTCCTCTCCCAGAGTGACCGTGTTACGGAATGAACCATCACCTATTGCAGTTCGTGTTACTATCCAAGATGTCAGCTTCACGGGATCATTGTGTGCAGTTCCCAGGATGCCAAGAGCTCGAACATAGTCTGAGGCGTATTGATTTGTTGGGCTGGTACTGGTGGGGTTAGATCCAACGGACCCCCACAAGTCAGGATCTGAGGTCTTTCCACCATCAATTACACAAGATCGAAGCCAGGACTTAAGGGCTACTGTGTCAATGGCTCCTAGAGACCCTGCTGAAGCCAATGCTTCTGTAGCATGGTAGGTAGTTGTGATATGGTTCTCAAAATCTCCGTCCAAGCCTTGTCTCGAGGCTAGGTAAGCGACTATCTCTGAAACAGAGAACTGTGAGGATAATCCCATAATCGATAGCACCCAGAGACCTTGGGCAGTGCTTTTGCATCCCACCGAACCATCAGTTTTCGCGGTGAGAAAGCCTGTTTCTGCTCCGAAGTCTACAGCTAGACTATTGAGTATCGAGAGCACAAGTCCTTGCTTGGCGCTTTTCCACGTTGACCACTCTGAAGCACCCATGAGGGCCACTGCCATCTGGACCGCATAATAGGTTCCAGCCATTGTTGCTTCATGAGAATAACTATACCCGCCTGGGAGGAGTTTTGTGTCATCAGACTGGGTGGCGGCTAAAACTTGAGAAACTGCATTCTCTCTGAGTGCTATTGCATATGCTAGTGTGTTGACTACGAGTCCTCGACCCTCTGTTGTAAGAAGGAAAGGGTCCTCGGGAGCAAACAGGAATGTTTCCAGCGGCCAAGAATCATATCTCAGAGACGCAAGGGATGAAGGTCCAGATCCAGTCAGATCAACGAGACGCGAATTTTCTGTCTGGATGGAATCATCAGGAAGGAGGATGGGTGATTCAATTGTCAGTGCAGAACCCAGCGATAGTGAGATGGGACTACTGAGGTAGATCGCTCCTTCCAGCCCAGGTGTGGTACTAAGTTGATAATTGGAAAGAGCGATCCCTGAGGGCGGACCTCTTCCCCTCAGTAAATGCAGAAGCCAGGCTGCACGTCCAGTAAGGACTATGCTGACATCCTCCCCTATCAACAGGTCTACTAGAGCAGCAGGCACATGACTTGCATCATCTGCGCCAAGACTTCCATCAACGAGGATCAACGGTGCAGCGTGAATTATCGTTGGGTCAACTAGCAAATCAGAAACGGTGACTACGCTTGCTGCGACACCTGCAGACTGAAGGACCTGAAGCCATGTCGAACCCCTCGCGGGAATAGAATAGCCAGGCAACTCAAGAACAATGACTGGACTCCAATCTATGATGACACCATCATCTGCAGAAGCAAAATGAGCAGAATTCACATCAATGGGTGTGGCATCCTGCAGCAATGGGCTAAATCCACTGCTCAAGACCAAAGGCGAAGTCCATGCAATTGCGATTATGATTATGCCTAATACTAGTCTTCTATGCCTCAACCTCTCTGCTCCTCTCCCAATAATGCCTCGAAATGAAGAGGTGTCCCGGGGCCGAACCTTTTGGGAAAAAGGTCACGGGGACCATTGGAATAGGTGGGTCTTTTTCTACTGAAGCAGGGATATGGGAAGGATCCGACCCGGGACTTGGATATCTCTTCATGGTTTGTTCTATGTTCATATCAACACCCCTACGACTTGAGTATAGAACAATACCAGAACGGTCACTACAGCCAATAACTCAATGGCACCTTTGCGTGGGCTACCTTTGAGTGCGGCTCCAAGAAGGGCAAGGTCTCCACCCTTGAGTGAGCTTGACAGGAGAACTCCCAGCGAAATATAGGTGCAAAGCAGCACTAACGGCGCACCGGCCAACATTACTACTGGCACGACCAGTAGAGCGAAAGCTATGAACACAGAGATGACAGTGCTGATGTAGAGAGCTGAAAGCAAGACAGCCACTCGAGGCGGCTTATCTACTTTCAGGAATAGACTCAGTTCTCCATAGGTCCCGCCGCCGCCTAATCCCTCAAGGTCAATCCCCATTAGGGAAGTGACTCCATAGCGAACGGCTGTATTGATGACCATTCCTGGAGCGAAAATGATCGTGACAGCTGAGAGAAGAGGATTCCGAGTCCATTCCTCAAAAGCTCTCCTCTTTCCAGTGAGCAAGAGAACTGACCTGATGGCGGTAGCAACCACAACGACAAGCGGAGCAACCTGTACAGAGAATAACAGGTTAGCCAACATCAAAGTCACAATGTCGAACTGCACTTTCATTCCTCCCTTCTCACCAGAGCCATTTGAGTCCTGATGGAAGTGGTCTTCTTCTGTAATGACCTATGAAGGGAATTGGCAATAACCTAGTTCAGCTTGACTTTCTTCGCTACTAGGCGTTATATCACACTCCACTTTAGACTTACTCTGAAAATAGAGCCCCCCTAACAATAATGGAGCTTTTGGGAGCCTAATTACTCATCTAATAGAGATTATAACCCCTTTTCATTTCGAGAATTAGTAAGTCTATGCAGATGTAACTCTTGGCTGTTGGATTTCCGCTATCTCCTGCAAATCAGGGGAGGATGATACAAGATGGATTCCGCATTCTTCACAAACAGATCGCAAAACTCGTAGCGCGGTGGCAGTCCAGCCTGTCACATTCAGCTTTCCTGGAACAGCAAACAGTCGTGCTACTCTTCTGAAGGCTTCTCTTTGAGGAGAGGTAAGGACCGTCGCCACTGTCTGAATGACAATTTTCCGATCCCAAGGATTGAGCGACCCTGATACTGCAAGTAGTCGCTGCACAGCCTCATAGGTACCAAGTGCAGCTAAGGCTTTGATTCCGGTGAACCAACATTCTTGGTCCCCGCAATTAACCAGATTCTCACAGAACGAGAGCACGCCAGGCTCCCTTCTTTGAGCAAGCTCAATCAATGCTGGTTCCCTGAGCAGTATATGCAATTCGGAGTTCTTTACTGTGTCCCAGAGACTCTCAGCAGAAGTATTTGAGAATGGAGATGGAGTTGGATATTGTTCTCCTCGCGAGGTAACTAGGACAAGACTGTCTTCCCTCATGCTAGTCTATGATTCTCTCATTCTTTTAAGGTCGTAAAATCCTATACCCATAAGTAGGATGAATCCTAGTCAGCTATTGACAATGTCACGTCGAGCTACTGTCACATTGGAATGGTTGAGGAAAGGCAGACCCATCGATGACTCAACTATCATCGGATACCTTATGCTCGATACTGACAAAACGGAAATTGCTGCGAAACTCAAGCGCTTGGAAGGGAAGAGAGGAGAAAAGAGTTACAGAGATAGTCTGACAAAATGGCAGTCCAACATAGCCCTAATCCCCAGCTTATTCGAACGGGAGTTCAACCTTCCTCAAGTGCAGGAAGAACCAATGGAATACAAAGAGATCAATGATACCTTGAGGTGTTCAGTAGTTCATCAAGAGGTTTCCAGACTCGACTCCCCACTCACACCTACTGGCATGTCATTGGAGGATCAAATTAATTCATTACTGCCTACATGTTTAGAAAAGACGCTTAGTAAGAGATCCAAGAAAAAAGAGTATATGACGGAAAAGAAAGAATCGTTAGTCTATTTCCTCAGTCGTCTTGCTATGGATTCCATGCCTAGCCTGAGAGGATGGCCACTAGTTCCGACCGGTCTCAACGGTCTATCAGCCGCGCTCTTTACGCTTCATTTCATTTCCCAGGCCGCTCGCACTCAAATTCCTTGGTTAGCCCTGATTTGGAAATATGAGATTGAGAGGTATCGAAATGAGCTGTTGCTTGACCTCTTGGGATCCCTTACACATCAGATTACCGTGAGAGAAGCAAGAGCAAAGATTGAACAGATGAGCAAAGAAATCAGGAAGGATTTGGGAGCTAGAGATCCTATCGTCGTATGGGCACATGAATGGGAAGATCGACTCAAAGAGTTTATTCCCAAAATGAAGCTTGTGGATTGCGAAGTCACGGAAGAAAAAAGCAAGAATATTCCTGAGGATGAATTGGAGGAAGAGTCTGAGGAAGATGAGGTTTCAGACCTCAGGAGGAAATTGAGAGAAGAAATCGAACTCAGGATTCCACGAAGCGGAGCTGCTCAGACACCGCAGACACCACTTCCTCGCAGTATTTGGACTCAGCTTAGCATATCAGCAGACAGTCCACTTCCTTACATGTTCCAAGAGCTTCTGAGCTCCTTCAGAGCTGAATTGAATGTGATGCGCTTTCGACAATTGGTGAATACTTGTGAGTATCTGTCAGATATTGAGAAGCCAGGAAAACCAAGTAGAAGAGAAATCGCAGACGCATCGAATGTTGGAGTCAGATCTGCCAAGGCAAAATCGATTGGATTGACTCTCACAGAGAGATACATTCCCGCATGGATGGATATGGGATTGAGATGTCGATACATCTTCACAAGATTGCAGAAGTCAGCTCTGGATTCACCTGGATTAGCAGAACGAATATTCATCTCAGAATCCGATGCATATCAGGTTGTCACAAAACACGTGGAACCAATAGCATCACATGGACCTCAAGGTATTGTCTTGCCAGATGAATACTACCAGACAACGGTGGACACCGATCTGGTTTCAATGCGCATGAACCTGTTTGACGACGAGCTTGGAGAATGGAGAGAGTGGGTGAAGGAATCCTCCACTCAGGATAATGAGGAGGCAAAACCATCTGGGAAAGACGCCATATCAAGTCGAGGAACCAAGAAGACCAAGCAACGGCTACTCAGAAAGACTTCAGCAAGTGTCAAAGAATATACGATGCTTACTCAGCGGGAGATAGACCTTCTCAGTTTGATAGGAAGTGTCACCACTAATGCAGAGGGGATGAGGTGGCTTCTTAACTCCGTCAAGTTTCCATCGAGGACATCCGAATATCTCCTCTCCAAACTACTTCGCACCAAACGACTTAGACTCCTGTATCATCCAACTCTTCACTATGCAGGCCTACCGGAAGGTCTTCTTGTTGCAGCTGAATTCAAGGCTGTGAAGCGACTCAACAGATTCATTGAAAGGCTGGCTTCCTTCTTTCCATTTGTGCATAGTCAATTCAGCACTACTGAGAAGAGCGTTGTTTCTATAGTGAGAGCCCCTAGATTCTCAAATGCTGGAGTTTTCATTAAAGAAGAACTCCAGGACGAGAAAGCGCTCAGAGCCATTGGTACAATTGCACACAATCGAACCTATCACATGTCAGTTCTTCACCGACTCTACCAGTCAAAGAATAAACCTTGGAGAGATCCGTGGGTGCATTCAGAGCCATTGCTCTAGAGTTTCTTGATGTGTGCCAAATTTCCTCCATAATCCAACAAACTGACGCGTAATCTCTTCTGCACGGTTCTCCGTCATGAACATAGTCAGCATCCCCGTAAGCTTCGAGACTAGTGGCGGATTTAGATCGAAGAAAAGCCCATTTGTAGAAATGTAGCTAGCCTCATCGAATGCCTGTCTGCCATCCATAAATTCCCTACGTTCAATTGGACCATACCCTCGTGCCTTGAGTAATGCTTCCAACCCTCCATGTCGCTGAAGGAGAATCATCCCCTTTCTTGGACCGATACCTTTCACTCCTTGCCTGTGAAAATCGCATCCACATACTACAGCGAGGTCTCTTAGTTGTTCAAGATCAAGTCCAGTCGTGCTTTCCAAATCAGCAAGCGTGGCTCTGTGTATCAGCCTTTTTGACAGCTGCAATTGCTTCGTTACATGTGGACTCCCAAATAGAAGCGCATCTGAGTCATTTGAAACGACTGTATTAACTAGCCTGTCTCTGCATAGCACAGCAGAAAACATCTCAGCTTCCGATGGCGCTGAGATTGCAGGCACACCTAGAACGCGTGCGAGTTCGCGTGTGTGCTCGATAGCGAAGTACATTCTGAGAGACGGACTCTTCCGCAATGGACTGGCTATCTCCTCATCGTACGGATCCCGAGTCTCTTTGAATTGCCTGTAGAAGGATTGAGCAGTGAGAATGAGTTCAGGATTTGGAGACCTCTTCATACGCTCTGGTGGACCATCAAAAATGAGGACTGGCAGTAATGCGTTCTTCAGACACATTCTTATCAAGCTTAGAGTCATTCCAGCGTGATGAAGGGGAATTCTGCCGCTATCTCGTTTTGATGAAGGAATGACACTCACACGACGCGTCAAATAATTGGGCATGTCTATTGCGATATTGCCTGGTGTAACCTCATTCACATCGGCCCATGCCCAAGGGACCAGATTGCTCCAACCAGTCACACCCATAGGAATCACCGCTATCTGAAGGTACGCAGACCTTTCTTTCCTTCCACTAGAATCAATGCTTGCGATTCAGAACCTAGTGTGCTGCGCTCGACCAATATACGAATCAGATTCTTCCCCACGTCCAGTCGATCAACTCTCACTACAGAATCAACAGCATGAGCAAGAACATTACCACCAATGGGTATAGATTGATCTGAATTCCAGCTTCTTGAAGAATGGTCTGTCATCAAAAGATGAGTTCCAATCTCATTTACTAGTTCCCTCAAGACCTCAAGACAATGAAAGAGCTCTCTTTGCCTCCCTGCACTTCCTGGAGCTCCAGAAAGATTCAGAACTCCCGTCAGGCTGTCGAGCAATATTATAGATACAGGGCCCAAGTTTGGAATGCTTTTACTGAGATTCTCCAAGTCTGAAAGACTCAATACATTCCCGACAATAACGCGGCTGAGTATCTTTGACACCCTTCTCTTTGAATTGCACATTGCTCGAGCTAAAGTGGGACTGTAATTTGACCCTGAATCAATATAGACCGCATGTCCCTCACCTAGTTCAGCTGCGGCAATTGATATGGCGTGGGCGAGAGACGTAAGAGGAGATCGCTCAGGGCCATGAAAGAGGCTTAGTTGTTCGCGTGCAAGAATGTTTCCTAGCAAGTCATCAAGTTGCTTCGGGGCAAGCGAGATTTCGGATCGTGAATTGACATTTAGTGAATCAAGTGGCATTCGCAAAGGTGTCATTGGCCTCCTTAAGAGTGGTATATCTGTGAAGCAATAGTGCATTGACAAGTTCGCTTTCAGGAACTCTTTGAGATATTAGACCTGGTGCTGCCGATTCAGGATAGATGACTCTGGGACCGGTTCTACTAGGGAAAACAAACATGCGTGAAGGGGGATTCCGTATTAGCTGATTAACAGTTTCCTGATCAGTAGCTAAACAGTATTCTGCCATCGAAAGGCCATGTTTTTCATCAATAATAGGGACCTTGAGAATTGCCTCCCGCAAGAGTGGTGATGCATCATTCTTGATTGCCACGTTTGCTCTAAAGAGAGCATCTCTGATCTGGTTCAAATTTATCCTCTCAGACTTTAGGTCAATGAAGAGCGCGTCGCATTCATTGAAGTGAGTCAGTGAAATTGGTAGAAGTGGTCGGTCTCTCATCAGCATGATGACCTTCTCTCGGCTTTCAGACGGGAGTAGTGCAATATGGTGTGAAACTTCCTTGCCTATCGAAAACTCAGGTGTTCCTGGGTCTCTGCTCAGCCACGATATTGACGAGTCGGGGGACAATGTTGCCATCCATTCTTTCAGGTTGCTTGGGTCATACATCACCGAACATGCAATAATCGTTAGTGCGGCACCCAATAGGGATGAAATCATCCCATAAGGCAACAGTCCAACGAATGCGACCACGGCAAGATATCCCGAGGCTGCATAAGCAAGTATCCCTAGAATTGCAGATAGTGCATGTTTGGTAAATAGTCGTTTCAGATGAATCAATGCCGCTGTTGTGCCTATGGCAATGATCAGGGGGATGATATTCCCGCTTCTGAAGGAAATAACCACAAGTGCCACTGATGAGAGCAACTGGGCACCACCCGCTAAAGCCATTGCTCCTGCTATCGCCAAACCGATAATCTTCAGAATTCCTCTTCCAAGCAATTCGTGACCACTCCTCGGTGATGTGAAAGAGACAGATGGCAAGCTCCGTTTTGTAGGACTCGGAGCTGTGCGATTTTGCGATCATCACCATTCTCCACAATTGAAACAGATGACGATTTGCTGGAAATATCCCTGCAAACCTTGATAGTAGTATCTGCCCATTTTGCTATTTCATTAGAAAACACTGGATGATTGCCAATCTCATGAAGAAATCTCATCTCACTTACAACAATGATATCTATGCCTCTTTCCCAAGATAATGCTCCTAGTGTGGGCAGTGCCTCTTCTATTAGTAATCGCCCCCAAAGGATGGGATCATTTCTTGACATGTCAAGCACCCTTGTAATAGGGTCAATGACAATTAGAGACGTGTCTGGTGTTATCGTAGTTCTCAATTTTAACAAAGCATCCAATGTCTGTTTGTGACCTTTCGTCATCATAACAGACACGTTACTCTCCACCCCCCTGAGATGCTTGACTGTTGCCTTCAGATGAGGTATGAACCGTTTCTTTGAGTCAGCATTTATCCATTCCACGTGAGATGTCCGAGATGCATCTGCCGCGATAGTCGCCGCTAGCAACGTCTTGCCGGATCCTGCAGGTCCTATGAAATGGATAATACCTCCGAGCTTCAATGATGTTCGAAGGCTGTATTCGCTAACCAGAAGAGCTTCCCTCCTCAAAGTCGAATAGGGAAGCCTGAACAAGCTTTGATGGCTCCTTACCTGCATTGCTCGCAGCAACAATATCTGCCCCAGTGGGAATCTCTTCCTCTGGTGTGGTTTCATCTATTGCTTCAGCCGCTATTATTGGGATTTCATTAACTTGAGTTTTCAGTGTTGAGTGCAACATAGCATCGAGGAGATTCGGGTCGAGCTCCTCCTCGTTTGATGAATCGTCTTCTTCTGGTCTTTCGGTGGTTGCTGTTCTTGATGGTAGTTCTGCATGGAGCTCGCCAGGTTCAGCTAATGATTTATCAATGGCGTCAATCGTCCTCTTCATTGCTCGATTGTTGACCTTGTCATCAACCATGTCCTTTATGTCAGGTCGAAGAACTCCAGCATTATACAGGGCATAGCTCAGACTACCCACATGCTGTATCATATCCTCGAAACTGAGAGGCGACGTGATGTGAGCTGTGAGCGCAACGTATGATAGTGCAAGTGATTCCTTTTCCACTTGAACTCCAAGAGCATCGAATAGGCCAAGAAATCGTGCTAGACCTTCATCTCCAGCTCCCTTGGAATTCTTTTCCTGAATCCTGAGGGGAGCCATCCGCACACACTCATCCAGTATTGTACAAGCGGTTTCTATAGATTCTTGAAGAGAGCCAGCTTCGATGGTGTTTGCGAGACTTGCCATAAGGGGTGATACAACAAAGCTGATGTCGCCTAGTAGGCGAAGATTATCCTCGTTGGACTCTATGGATTGCTGAATTCTTGCCGAATCTCCAAGGGTTGAGAGAACCGCATCTTCTTCTCGTACCGAATTCTCAAATTCCTTCAAATTGCTGGTAGAACTAGAAAGCAGCCAGAGACCTGTCAGTAGTGACACTACCACTGTAAGTACTGATGGGAGAGTTGAGCCAGATATTGAAAGCTGGGTAATGACTGTAGAACCAACTGCAATTAGACACGCAGCCAAAGCCAATACTCCAAGCCATCCTCTCTTTATGCTACGCTCCAAGGAAGACCACTTCTTCTGACTCACTGCATGTTTGATTTCAGGCAAGAATGATCGCGCATCACTTCTTCGCGCAAGAGCAAATTCCTCAATGGTCACCAGTCTTCCTGAATCTGTTAGCCAAGACAGATCCATGGTAGGCTTCACATTCCTAGTCACAACATAGACTGTTCTGGTCGGATGAATCAATGAAGCCTTCCTGCCTTTGCTTCCTCGTAGCATATGTAGTGACACAGTATTAAGAGGAGTCTTCAGCTCGCTTCGTTCAAGATAATCTCCCAATCCAACATCATGTAAGACAGTTTCGAACTCCCGATTGACGCTCTCCAAGAGGGCGGCTCTCATAGCCAGCCCGCTTTTGCCGAAGCGAGCAGTCCTCAAGTCCAGAACATGAACAACTTCCACATGGACACCTCGTGTTCCAGGGATAGATTCCAAACGAACAGCACTAACTAGCCCGTTTGGATATTCACAAGTAGAATGGCCCGAAGCTCTCAGAGCACTAATAAGATCGCCACTTGGCTCCTCAGTTTCATCCCCAACACCCACATCGGAACGTGGACCTTCGCGACTTGATATAGCCATTTCATTTTGCGCCTCCAAAATCTTGTTTCCTGCTTCCTGCAAGTCTTGTTTCTAGTCCCTCCATCAACCTCTGCGAAACAGCCATTGGCTGTTTCAAACCCCCCACCTCTGCCACAGCAACTATTGCGTAAAGCAACCAATGAGCGGCTTCCAGTAGTCCATAAGCATCACCCAAATGAAATCCTGAACTCCGGGCCAACTCCTCGAGAGGAATGTCTGTTGTGGCTGCAGCAGCGATAAGATGTTCGAAAGAATCCTCAAGTGAAGTCCCCGATTCGATTGAAACCAGATGCTTCAAGAGCCATAGCAGTGTTGTGCTCTCCTCGATTTTTGGAAGTACTGCCAGTAGCTCACGAATTGTTGGAATGCTGAGATAAAGCCGGTTTACAATCCGCCCCAATCGTGTAGGCTTCATCTTTCCTTCTATTCCACCCTCGATAAGGCCCAGCCTGACGAGAAGTTCACTTGGACTTAGCTCGCTCAGCGCGACTGGAATTACATAGTCTGCAAGGCTGCCTAGCTCTCTTGCTGCATACAGCCCCAGGGCAACCAAGTGAGAACATAGAACTCCATTCCTATCAATAGGTCTAGAGCATGAGCACTGCGGACCCTCCACAACACCATCAGCAGAAAGACGGGCCGAATACCTACAGGTATAGTGTCCTTCCTCCCATGCTGCTACGATGCCACCAATAACACTGTCATTTGTTTCCCTAAGGCTAATGCTCCCCAGGAGCCCTTGACGAGCTGGACGCACAGTGTCTGATAAGGCATGCTTCTCGATTGCAGATTCCGCACTTATATCACCCAACTGAATAACTCGCATGGGAGAGTTTGTATCTCTTATTCCAGTGAACACTAGGTAGGAATCGCCCAGAAAACCGTCTGCAATGTCTTCCAAGGTTGCTTCATTCAAAGCATCAAGTGCAACGAGCAGTTGCTCAGTCAGTGTTGCTGACTCGCCGAGTTTGCTAATCACACGATCATATTTTGGAAAGAGGATTTTTGTCGACGACTCATTATCCAATGACGAAAGAAAGTATCTCTTTTCAACATCTTTAGCTTCTCCGGAGCTTCCAGCTAGAATAATCCCGAACCCGGTCGTATCATAGCCAGGCCGACCAGCTCGACCTAGCATTTGATGAATGGAGTTAGCAGGAAGCATTTCTCGGTGATTTCCCGGAGACCGCACATTAGTAAGAACAACTGTCCTCGCGGGGAGGTCCATCCCTGCCGCCAGTGTTGTAGTGGCGCAGATCACTCGAACTTTGCCCCGGAGAAATAAATCCTCAACAAGCCGCCGAGCCCGATTTCCCAGACCCGCATGATGAAAAGCTGTGCCATCATGAAGAAGAGTTCTGAGTTCGGACGGTATAGTGACATTCCAATTCTCAACTGACTCAAGCTCTGTGTCGAGATCTTCCTTTTCAATTCTAGTGAAATGCCGTCCAACATCCCCTGAAAGACGTATAGCCTGTGATTCAGCTTCGCGTCTCGTCCGATGAAAGACAATTGCCTGGCCATCGCCTTGCACTGTTGTCATAACCAGTTGGCGAAGAACTCGCTCCCTGTGTTTTGAAGGAATAACACGATAGACCAAGGGCACAGGACGATCTTCTGATTCAACAAGAGTACAGCCAAGCCACTCAGCCAGCTCATCTGGTGAGCCAACCGTTGCTGAAAGCCCAATCAACTGAAAGCCGTCAACCATTCGCTTAAACCTGATTATAATGGATTCAAGACGGGCACCCCTTCCAGAATCAGAAATTGTCTGAATCTCATCTATGACTAGAGAGCCAATAGAATTGAGCCAGGCTGTCTTTCGTCTTAGCAAAGAATCCGCCTTCTCGTATGTTGTCACAATGACATCATAGTCCGAAAGACTCTCACCATCATTCGAAAAGTCCCCTGTACTCACACCAATTCGTAAGCCCAGAGGCTCATACCTATCTATCAGAATTCCAGACACCTGCACGGCGAGAGCCTTCAGAGGGACTAGATAGATTCCCTTCTTTCCAGTCAGTGCTGCTCTAAGGAGAGCCATCTCACCTACCAATGTCTTGCCAGAGCCAGTTGGACTGCAGACCAAAATGCTTGCGCCATCCAGAAGGCCCCGTTCAATCGAAGTTTTCTGGATCCCTCTCGGTTTAATACCCAGCTGATGGAGAAGCCTATGCACCTGTTCCTGAACATCAGCTACAACCGTCATCTTTCTGCTTCATCCCTCTGTGCAACTTGATGAAGAGCCATGCTGCCCTTCATGGTGATTCGGTAGTTTGTATACGAAACCGCTCCATGGACCTCATGACCCCTAAGTATCATGCCCGATTTCTCCAGCCTGGCAAGTACTCCACTGATGTCAGGATCCTCATTCCCATCTCCTGAAAGGAGGAATTTCCTCATTGCTTCCTCTGTCAGTGGTTCATACCTCTCAAGCAGTCGAAGCATCTTGATGGCTGTATTTCTCTGTCCTCCAGCGACTCTATCAATCAGTGAATCGCCAAAAGCCATTCCTTCAGTGGGAAACTCCTGAGGAATGAGATCAGAAATGCGTCTCTCCATCTCCTCGGGGTGAAGCCCAGTAAGAGGGGCCGCTTCATCCAACTCAACAGGCATGCATGTTTCGCCCTGGTTTCGGACCAACAGGACTACTCCGTCCGGCATTACTCTCAGGTATGATGTTTCTCTGGATGATTGACGGGCTTTACTATGCATGCCTGACGAAACGACACTGATGCCGAGCAATTCCACGGCTGTCTTAATATCCGGACTCTCGCGAAGTCGATGAGTGATGCATGAGTTCAATTTGCCAATTGCACCGGGGGACATGTCTACTGGATGATCCAGCGTGACAATTGTGGGACCTCTTTGCAACAGATCTCGAAGCATCATCTCACTCCATGAGTCCCTCTTCATATATCGCCGGTTTCGAATTCTCATATTCTCTGCATTCTCGAGTATGATAACGAGATCTTGGTCCTGTTGGAGTCCTGAGAGCTTGATGCAAACAAGATCGAACGCGAATTTCTCCATTGGCAAATATCCTTGGGATAAAATCAACACGCCCAGGCTAGCCTGCGCCAGATCGCGCATAGCGATTGTCTGAGAACCATAGAAGGAACGTGCCGCAGTTCCTTGGTGTAGAGACCTTATTGCTTCATAACCTGACACACTTCTATCAGATGGCTTTCGTTCGTTCTGTTCTGCTGCCTCTGAATATGTATCCATGACATCTGGTGTCTGGGTCAGTTGAACGTCAGCCACAGTTGTGTTGCCTAATGCAATGGCACGATTGATCGCAAGTTCAAGGTCAGTTGCACCGCGAAGGTCAGTCCCCGCAATTACCTCTAGAGCAGTCATCAATTTGGACACATAGATATGTCTTGGAAGTCCTTCTGCGTCCATAGGATTCAGTACCAGATCCTTGCCAAGCTCAAATGATACTGCACCTTCAGAAAGAGATGCGAAATTCTTGGCATCAGGTTCACTACTCACAATAATGACCCGCTTTCCATGTGACAGAAGCTGTCTCATAATCAGAGTGATCGTATGCCTTCGCTCCTCCATGGTCCCTCCGCAAACTAATAGTCCGGATCGAATATCCTCGTGTGATAGACCAGCAGCAGGTCCGGGCTGAAGGGTTTCTGGATTTATCACGCGGCCTATGTAATAATCTCCTGCTCTGGGCTTTATGGGTGCAAGGAACTCACCTGGAACATTCGATCCAATCTCAGATGCAAGCTCACTAGGAATCTGTATTAACCACTCTGAGAGTTCGGATCCGGCGGCATAGAATGATGGAAGCCGAAACGCCATGTTCATCGCCCGCATATTCGAAGCTAAAGATTTGGGCGTCATTTTAGACCAGTTTCCATCCGGAACAGCTGCCTTAATCGATGATTCGAATCTTTGAACCTGATTGATATCCTGCGAGTGCCCCATAATCGAAACCCGGACGGACCAAAGGCCTCCGCGCCTGGTCATATAGGCATCCAATCCACCGCTTGATAGATAGTTCAAGTAACCATCCAATCGAGAAGAAAGACGCTCTTCTTCCACGATGGAGGAGGATTCTTCGGCTCTTGCTATCACTGATAGACAGAATCCCTTTGAGCTATCGATGGCTCTAACGAGTGCACTCATATTTCCGACTAATAGAGGACCAGCCAATGGCAGCTCCAATCCTATCACGTTGCGATTGCCGGATGCCGTTTTGCACTGAACGGCATTGTGTTCTTCATTCACTGCAAAGGATGTATCGCTCTCAGGAACACGAATCCATTCTGATTCTTCTAGGGAGCGAATCTCTTGTGAGGTCCTCAGTTTGGGGACTAGTATCGTAACAAGGAAACTTCCGAGGGAAACCATAGCAAGACTCCATGGCAGTGCCGCGAGAATGACTGCTACGGTGATTGCCGTGATTGCATCACGACCGTGGGATGGTTTCACTCTGCGGTCATCCCATTGAAGATCAATCCCACCACTCACAGTCATGCTGGGTTGAGAGATCTCCTTTAGTGGATCAACTTCGGGCTCGGTACCGAGAATTAGACGCTTACCCAACCGAAGTCCCTCCCGCTGTTGAAATGGATTTTATCTGGCGTCGCAGCATCTCAAGCACACGCTGCAACCGTTCTGCGTATACGAAGTCTGATTCCGACACGAGGAGCAAATGCTCTCCAACGAGAAGAATCTCTGGCATGTTTCCGAGATCTGATGATCCATGAGCAACGAGCGTCGGGCTTTTTGTCAGCACCAGCCAATTATAGCCATGGCCTATCTCAAGCGAATGCATCACTGCTTCGTGTGTCACGCCAAATGGAAGCTCGATAGCTATCCTATCACCTGACTTGAGCATACGGCTCAACACCTCCTGAAGTCACCATCAGCAAATCATCCAACCCTGCTAGATCAATAGGCATGTGAGGATAGGCGGCTCTCATCGAACTCTCAAGGACTGCCGCGTCAATGACAATTTCATCTGCGATTGAAGACGCCTTCTTTATCCCATCTATGAACCGAATGCCTCTTCTCGCAACAAGCATCCCTGCACGGGTGATGCCATCGCCTGTGGGTCTGCAGATAAAGAACCGAACTTCTCCATTCTTCTTCCCATCATATCGCGCATGGAGAGCTCGAAGCACTTTGGATGCTGAATGGCTAAGGTCTATGCCAATAGGAACGCTTGTCATCAATCGTCCTGCTATGACCTCCAGTGTAAATGACCATAGAATAGCAAGGACGCCACGCTGTTCATCCCATATTATAATGGGCAGCTGGCTATTCCTCCAGCTTAGGGCCAAGAGTAATGCAGATAGTATGCTGATTGATGACAGGAAAATCCCCATTATGTTGCCCCAGGACACCCAAAGCCCCAGAAGCGCAGCAAGTATCAATGTGCCAAGGCCAATCCATCTAATCTCCCATCGCTCGAACCATGCCATTCAGCTTCCCTCCCTTAACGCTATGAACTGTGAAATGGCAGCCTTGAGTTCAGCAACATCACCAAAGGGCCAGATGTCAGCTACCATATCATCACCAAACACCCGGACATGCTTGAGAAAGCGCTTGTCTAAAAGAACAACAACACCCCAGTCTTCAGGTGACCTCCTTAGTCTACCAAGAACTTGGGCAACCTGACGAATAGATGGGACTAACGCTCCATAATAGTAGCCAGCTCCTTCCCCAAAGCGAGTATCATAGAACTCCTGCAATGCCCTTTGGTAGCTAGTAGGAGGGGAGAAGGGAATCCCGACTCCAATAATCAAGTCTATCATACTAGAGCCGCCTTTCACTAGATCGACCCCTTCTGAGAATTTCCCACCGAAGACACAGAAAATGGCGTGAGGGCCAATTTCCAAAGCTTCTGCGACAGTCTCAATGCGGTTTCCTCTCTCTTCGATGAGTATTCCGCGATATCCAGAATCAATGCCGTAGCTCAAGACTTCATGAAGAATCTTGTAACTTGGAAATGCAATGAGCGCGCTCTTATTTGCGGGAACCGTTGTGAGTACCGTGTTTATTCTATCAGCCAGTGAACGCCAGAGATCAGGACTTCTTGCCTGGTACTTAGTTGTGAGCTCTCTATCAATGAGCACTAGCCTAGTCGACCGCGGATATGGACTTGCCAAGTCCTCTGTTATTGCACCTCCAACTCCCAATAGCCTTGCATAATGCTCTAGGGGTCTCAGAGTTCCGGACATCAACAGCGCAGATTTTGCACCCCTGAGGACCGGTGCAGTAAGACCGGATGCGTTTAGTGGGCGAATCATTAGCGTGGCTTTCGAGGCAGTCAATGCTTCATCCCAGGACCGTTTCACGTTAAGCGTCACATGCCACCCTTCACTTCTGGTAGACAGCTGGGCAACAAAGAGGAACTCAACAAGCCTGTCAAGGGGAGTCTCCATTGAAACAGCCACCTCAGGATCACCGATGCTGGGGCTAGTAGTTTCATGCATGAGCTGCAGATCAGACTCTTTGATGAATCTCGGAGCCACATCCCACTTGGCGAGTGTACGCTCTGATCTCCTGTTCATCCCATCAAGATTGAGCATCATTGTTTCGTAAAGAAAGTCCACTGCCTCTCCAATCCAGTTTATCCGGGTTTCCTTGACGATCTCTGATTTGTGGT
Organism: Candidatus Thorarchaeota archaeon; assembly: GCA_048882485.1. Lineage (GTDB taxonomy): Archaea > Asgardarchaeota > Thorarchaeia > Thorarchaeales > Thorarchaeaceae > SMTZ1-83. The sequence goes on along the minus strand of JBHLRP010000022.1, from coordinate 18,882 downwards.
CCCTTAGCCATCGGAGGTCTTCACCGTTCAGCCTGGCTGTTTCCGAGTCGAGCGCATGGTCTGACAGGTTGTGGGCTTCATCAACAAGTAGGTCAGCATCATGGAGTGAGATTCCCAATGATGTTAGAAGAGCCTCCCGTACCCTTGACCTGAACATGTAGCTATATGGTCCAATAATGACCTTGCTCTGTCTCGCACACCAGCGCATCACTTCATATGGGCACACCCCTTCGGCACTGCAGAGGTCTTCCACTCTTTCACGTGTCACAACACCAGTGCTTAGCAATTCCTCAACGCGTTCTCGAACCCAATCTCTGATGACACTTCGACCATCGCTGGAGTTCTTTCGATAGACATTGTGATAGTACGTACATTGCCCTGTCTTGATCATCGATGCACAGGCTCGCATAAAGCCTGTAGAGGTGTCGGAGTCAATCTCGCTTCTAATTGGACACATATGGATCCTCGACACCATCGTTGTGGCTGTAAGTTCAGGCATCATTGCCCTCAGAACGTCAAGTTCAATCTCGAACACCCTTGACTGACTGTGAGTTCTTGTCAGCACGACCAACCTTGAGCTCGAATCACTACCTCTTGCAGCAAGATATCCTGAAAGGACAGCCACGGTTTTTCCGACGCCGCAATCGGCAGACAGCAATCCCACTGTCTTTGACGAAAAGACCTCAGCAGCAAACCGCACAGCCTTATCCTGATGCAGTCTAGGTGTATAAGGAAACCATGCGAGAGGATCAGTAACTGCAGTACTCAATAATCAGCCTCCAGATGTAGACAGGACTCACTCGTGTGGATTCTGAACCGTAGAGAGAAGTACTTCCGCAGAAGCTGATGGAACTGCCACATCAATGAAGGCGATTTGTACCCTATTTCCTTGTTTGCCATTCGCTCCACAATCACTGGACTGAACCCTTTCTGGCGAGCTATCTTCCAGAACCAAGCTTCAACCTCTCGCTTAGTGGAGTACATGTGACTTACTGAGCTTTCAATTAGGTCAGTGAGAGATTGCACTGCCTCCTTTGGTTTGCTGGGCAACTGTGATACTCTCACTCCTGTTGGTAGATAGACGGCAATTCCCTCAGTGCTGTCCAGATGTATCTCATGAGGGACTCCCTGTGTCCCTCTCAATGTTTCAAGGAGAGAAAGCAGTCTCGGAAGTTGCGGCAGCACCGGTTTACTGAGGTCAGGGGTTCTCCATTCGACTCTAGTGACGACATAGATCTCAGGATTTGGACCTACACATTTCTCCAGGACGGTCACTCGATGTGACGTTTCCCTCATGAGAAGATTCACGAGATTGATCATTGTGTTATTTGCGACAGTTGGTGGGGCTCGCGGAACCCAGACGTAGTTGCTCTCTGACTCGATACCCGTCAACTACCACGCCTCCATTGGAATGGTGACTAGCACACCGTTCTTGATTACCTCGCCCTCTGAAACGAGGGAGTCAAGGAACGTCATTGCACGTGAGATATCGATGCCTGCATCGCTGCATTCTCTCATGACATCTTCAATCGAAACTGGTCGCCCTCTGTTGAGGTCAACTAGCGCTTCAACGATATAGTAGACACGCCTTTTAATGCCCAAGCCTCTCCCTCCCCCTCGGGGTTTGGCATTCTGGCGCAATTCTATCACAAGCTCACGGACACTCGCTTGGGCTTCTTGAATCGTAACTGCATAGATTGTTCCAGGTGCATGAAGAATCAGACTCCTGCATAGGCTGCATCTTGACTCCTCTTGCTCATTCTCGACAGCTGTGTATCCTATGTTGGTGCAACTGGGGCACTGGTAGACTCTGAACATTCCTCGCTCCGAGGTCACCCAGCTTCACCTGCCTTAGCCTGCGGCGCCTCAGCCTCCTCGAGTTCAATCTCAGTCTCCTCTTCAGTGACGCCCTGTTTCTCAAAGTAGTCGAGAATCTCTGGTTCGCTCTCCTTCTTGCTCTTTGAGTCTGGATACATTCCACCCCAACCCACAACCATCTCTACATCGAACTCAGGAAGCCCTGCATTGTCTATCAGTTGTAGCTTTCGTTTGTCGTCCTTTGTCCTACGTGTGTAGAATCTGTAATCACTAGCATGAGAGAGTATATGGCCACCTATTGGAGCATTATCATACCCCCCGTAGGTGCTTATCTTAGACATCACTTGATTCGTGTAGACAAAGATAGCGTCCGTGGCCTTCGCGGTCCTTCTCATTTGGTTTAAAAGCGCATTCATCTCCTGCTGACGGATTCTCAGGGATTCGAGACCTGTGTACTCCGCACGGAAGAGCCCGGTGAATGAGTCAATGACAACCAAGACATAGTCTTGCTCGCTGCAGAGTTGGGGAATGGACTCGAATATCTCCTGAATCTGATCAGAGAGGAAGACCTCTGCACGTCCTATATTGCCTAATGTAATGTCAGGATCAAGACCCCATCGAATGGCATTGGCTCTGATAGTATAGGGCTTGAATGATGACTCGCTGTCCAACCACAATACTCTGCCTTCAAGGCCCCCTTGGTCTCTCGGGAGTTGTGCACGGACTGCCAAATGCGCACTAAATTGCGTCTTCCCACCTCTTGCAGGGCCATAACACTCAACGATAGAGCCAACTTCGATTCCTCCAAAGAGTGCTTCGTCCATTTTCTCAATGCCCGTCTTGAGGCGGGACTTGGACTCCATCTCTTTCTCCACCTCAAGGCCAGACTTGAAGCCATGCATGCCCAGGAGGATTCTGGCGTTTCGAATGATTTTTTCAACAGTGCCTTCCCCGAGCTTTGTTTTCTTTTGCAGCTCAACAGGATTCTGAACTGCCAGCAACTCAGCTGTTGTAACAAATGCCTCCCTCAGCTTCTTTGCCGCAGCAGGTCCAACACCAGTCACTCCTTCCAACTCAGTCATACCAACGCCTCCTCAACGATTGTGTCAGATAATGGACCATGAATCGGGACTAGTCTGAGAAACGCTGGAATCTCATGGGGTGGAATCACTATCTCACCGCTAGAAATGTAAGCATGACTGGGTGATAGCAATCTAGCCACTGCTTCCTGTCGCTTCAATGGCACTTTGAAGTAGAGACCTTCAGGACAGAATTCACCACTGATAGATACATACCCTCCCAACGCATCATATGCAGACCCTATTGCACCATCACCAAACTTGGGGCTTGTGCCCGGTTCGGCTGGCTCAATATTGCCATGATGAACCAATAGGTCCAACAAGTCCTCAATAAACGGCTCCCACAACCACTGCGGACTCCTATGACTATTGACCTCCAGTCCTGCAGCAGCTCCCGCAAGCCAAGCCGCACTGGGCAAGTCCACAGGAGAAATTGCATGCCTCTTCAGTACTTCATCTGTAAGCATTATATCGGAACCTCCTCTCCAACCTTAATTCCGCTGACAACCTCGGGGAGTGCTCTCAGTTCATTCAGCCACTCTCTCAAGCCAACAACCATCGGGTCGACCAGCTGACCATTGCCAAGAACTGAACTCATCAGAGCATTTGATGCGAGAACAATCCTCTCCAAGCATGCTGCGCGATCAGCATAAGACATAGGAGTGTGCCAAGGCATCGTAATATAGCCCGACTCGCCGGCCAGAAACTCTCGGATGTCTGTGTTCCAATCACCTATAACCGGATCCCTCTTCAGCGTCCCTAGCAGTACGTCAACCCAAGACTCCCACTTCTTCATGAAGTTGCAGATGGAAGTAGATAGAGTCCTGAGAGACCCGCCACTTCTATTCGATTGTCCCTCAAACACTAGGATCAGGCGGGTGACATCATCTCGGGCAATCGCGCTCACGGCTAGCCCCTTGTTATATGAGGATGCCATGAGAGAGATAGCTGGTACAAGACCAAGAAGATCACAAGGTAAGTATCTGCCTGGAATGTCCTCCTCAAAACGATCAAATGTCGACAGAATATCACTGCGAAGGCCGACGATTAAGATGAGCCAAGCATCACGCTCAGGGCCGGTGTATCTAATCCGTGCTTTGACGATGTTCCAGTCTCGATTATTGAACATGACCTGCAGTGGCAAAGTCACCTCGACTAGGCCTCTGCTTTTCTTCTCACATGCAATTGACAGCTGCTCTTGAAGTTGTGTGATCATCACATCAACACCCTAACAAAACCAACTGCAAATTGGTTCAAAGCGATTCCTTCATTGACAGCTTAACCTTCATATCTGCGAAGCGCAGAAACCAGAGGGTTGAAAACTCTTCCCAAAGAGAAATAGACGATTTAAGAGCCCCTTTGTTCCCAAAAAGCACCTTATTGCTGTTTTATCAAAGCCCTTTTGTGACATTTATGCATGTTAACTGTATTGCCTGAATACTTTCGCTGAATGTGATTGCCAGAAAAGGTGTTTTGAACAAGCTGGAATAAACCGCACCTTTCGATCTGCCATGGTTGCAGGTTTCCACAATTTAGCAAACGTAAATCCTCTCATATTGCCCCGTTCGTAAAATAGAGCCGCTATTTCACAATAAACCATTCTCGGTAGCGTTCATAGCCGACAAAAACGATTCAAGCACAGGTCTTGTTTCCAATCAAAGGCTGGCCAATAACACATCACATAGTTTGTCCACGATAGATGGTAGCAGTAAGGGAATTAGCAATCCCTACTGTGGGAGGCAGAAAAAGCAGATGTCGATCATGAGTTATCTATTCAGAAAGATAGCAGCAAGAAAGCAGAGGGAGATCGACCATATCCTCAACAATCCTGTGGAGGTCATGGATGAGAAACTCATGTCCATTCTGAATCACCATCAAGATACAGTCTATGGAAGAAAACACGGGTTTGACTCGATTCGAACTCCCGATGAATACAAAGAAAGAGTTCCGCTCTCTGATTATTACTCTCTTGAGCCATGGCTGAAGACGGTCTACGAGAATCCCAACGGAAAGATTCTGACCTCAGATCCAGTTTTCTGGTATATCCAGACCTCTGGTTCAAGCGGATCTCCAAAGAAGCTCCCCATAACCAAGACAGGATACAAAGACTATGGCACTGGAAGCACACTCCTATGGATGGCCTATGTCAATCAGAACTCGCAAAATGCCAAAGTGCTCGACGGAACCATGTTGATGTTTGGCGCAGCGGCTGAGCTGGACCGCATTAATGGAATTCCTCTGGGCTATGCCAGTGGAGTCAGTCCTCGAATGGCGAATCCAATTTTCAAGCGATTGCTGAAACCAGGCGAGGATGTCTTCAATATCATGGACATGGACCAGAAGCTGAAGATCTATGCAGAGTACGCCGTGAAGCATGATATCACAGCCTTGATTGGAATAACAACCCTCTGTCTCGCTTTCGTGAGAAGGATGCAAGATGAATACGGACCATGGCTAGTGGACAGACTGAAAGGAACAAAGTATGAAAAAAGAGTCCGCCAAGTCATGGATGATTATGGAAGACTGGACCTGAATGAGCTTTGGCCAAACCTTCGACAGCTGATTGCTGGAGGTATTGATACAGACCCTTACCGAGATTGGATGAAGAGGACTCTCCCGAACATGCAGTTCTGTGAGGTGTACTCAAGTTCAGAGGGCTGGTATGCAAGCCAGATGTTTGAGGAGCCAGGTGTCCAAATTCTTCCCAATATCAACTATCTCGAATTCATCCCGGAACATGAGGCGGAAAAGAATGCACCAGAAACCATTCCACTATCTGACGTGAAGAAGGGGTTCAGGTATGAAATGGTTCTCACGAACTTGGGAGGATACTATCGCTACCGCCTAGGCGACATGATGACTTTCATAAGTTTGGATCCATACACCGTCCGACATATTGGTCGAAAGGGAAAAATCTCTAACCTCTCAGGTGAGAAAATCAGTGACTCTCATGTGATCAAGTCAATGGCTGCGGCTTGCGGAAAGACTGGTGCCGAGCTTGTTGATTACTCAGTCGTAGGTCAAGTTGGTCAAGAGACCGGTCAGGGCTACTACACAATTGCCGCATTGTTCAGAAATGACGAAGTGGATGTTGTTGAGTTTGTGAATACGTTTGAAGACCACATGAAGTCAATAAATGAAGAGTTCAGAGTCGTCCGAGAGATGGGTGGAATTGGCCCGACTATCTTAAGGAAGCTAAGAGCTTCACCAGTAGAAGAGAAGATCCGGTTGACAGGAAGCATTCAGGCAAAACCAATACCACTTACAATGGATGCAGGCGTCCTAGAGCTGTGTGAAGAAGCTGCATGAAACCTCAAGGAGCCAGGTGCAACTCCTGGCTCCATCATTCTATTTCTCCAGGTATCAAGCCACTAATCCCACAGCGGGTGATTCAGTGGGAGAGATATCAACATCATCATTGAACCAGGGATTAGTCAAAGCAAGGGTATAGATCACCAGACCCATTGCTGTAAGAATATCAGACAAATACCCCATACCAAGACTAGTGAATGCTAGCCGCCCGGTTTGACTTGCTATGGAGAGAATTGTCGCTAGGACCATGAGGTCACTGCGAATCTCATTCAGTCGTCCTGTTATCCATGTTATTGTGAATGTGACAAGCCAAGCCAACATAAGTATCAGAAGCGGAGGTATCACAAGCAGCATAATCTCATCACTGGTGCGCCCCAGGAGCACTGCAACAATCCAATATAGAGAGAATCCGAATCCCGCCTTTCTATGATGTTTGGCCTTTCGTGGAGCCCATATCGCCAGCATGACACCTAGCATAGGAAGGGCCATTCCTAGGACAAGTCCAGCTCTGACTCTAAACAGAGTAGTTGTGAGCTCTACAATTCCCAATAGATCCAATACCATCATCAGTTGAGAAAAAACCGTCACCAAGAAAATCACACCAAGCATTAGAGGCAGATCTGTGAAGAGGCGGGTTTCTTGATTTCGCCATAATGTGATCAGGTAAGTACTAAGGATTAAGGAGAGCATCATTGTGGAGAAGCTCATGAGCACTGTGATTTCTGCAATAGTTAACATATAATCAACTCATTATCTAATCGTAAATCCATCGGATTGGTTGCATTTATGCACCTAGAAATCACTCAGATTCCAATTCCAAAGAAATACCTAAATTCAAGTATGCAAATTTGTCCTCAGACAGAGAACCTGCATAGACCCGTAGGAACAGCCCTGAAAATGACAAGGTAGAGGGAAAATCGGAATGGTGCGCATCGCCCACATCTCAGATTCCCATCTGGGATGCTCACAGTTCCAGCTCGTTGAGCGTAGAGAAGATGCGCGAAAATGCCTAAAGAAAGCCGTTGATATGGCGATGAGACATTCACCTGATATTCTAGTGCACACAGGGGACCTATTTGATAGTCCATATCCTTCATGGGATGATGCCAACTTTACTCTGGATCTCTTCAAGAATCTCAAAGACAAGGTCTACACAATAGTCCTCCAGGGGAATCATGATCTCCCATATGGCTACAGGCGAACTCAGAGTCCTGTTCTAGCGCTGCAGAATGCGGGATTCATTGTTTCCACAGGCTCTGAAACACACCTCTCAACGACTGAGAAGTTTGACGGTGAAGCAGTGGACATTCATATGATTTCTTGGACTCGCCCCCGAGAACTCCAAGGAGTCATTGAGTACATTCCAGCCTCGGACAACACATCATTGTTATTTGCGCATAATATCCCGAGCTCTCGAGACCTTGTACCTTCTCACTTCGACTATGTAGGTATTGGTCATAAGCACAATTTCTGGTTGGATGAAGATCTAGACATGGGTCGACCTGGTTCAACTTGTATAGTAGATTGGCGTCGTGAACAGGGTGGGAAAAAGAAGCTAATTGTTGCAGATGTGAGTGTCACAGGAAACGAGTATACGACCGAAACGCTGAATGATGTGAGAGAATTCAAGTATCTCACTGGAATTAACATAACCGGGATGGGCCCAGCCGAGGCTGAAGAGGTAATGCGCAATCGGCTACAGGCGCTTTCGCCAAAGAAAGGCAAACCGATTATAATCATGGAGGTTGATGGGCTCATCGACTCCGAAACTGAGAATGAGCTGAACCGTGCAGACCTCTTGAAATACGGCGAGGACCTACTGAAGCCACTCTTCTTTCATATTGAACCCAGATGGAGCTCGTTAGGACCCAGAGCCATCAAACTTTCTGAGCCGCTGAATGTAGAGAAGTCTATCGAAGACTATGTCGAACAGACTGGTGAAGGTGATCTTGCCAAGCTGCTTGGAGGTCTCATGAAAATCATTGGGAGTGAAGCAGGATGATAAAGAGCATCACTCTCAAAGATTTCAAAGTCTTTCATGATCAGACCTTTAGACTGATGCGTGGCACAACATCCATCGTAGGACCCAACGGATCAGGAAAGACTTCCATCTTGGAAGCAATTGAATTTGCATTGTTCAGGCAAATCACTAGAAAGGAGAAGACAATCAAGGGGATTGAGGAACTCATTCGGCATGGACGGAAGAAAGCTACCATTGAGCTTGAGTTCGTTGCACCCACAAACCGACGGACCTATCGTGTCGTCAGAGTAATCCATCCGAAACGAACTAGTGCAGACCTCTATATGGAGAAGGAAAAGGACCCGGTCGAGAGTGGAGCAAAACGAGTTGATGCCGAAATAATCTCCTTGCTGGGAATGGACCGACACGCCTTTGCAGCATTAACATATGTTAGGCAGGGAGAGATTGATTTGTTGTCAAGGCTATCTCCTAAGGACAGACAGGAAAATCTCTATGACATGATGGGGCTGGGAGTCTACAGCAAGACTGAGGGGAAGGTCCAGAAACATCTGAGAGAGATGATGAAAGAGATCAGGTCCATTGAGGAGAATCGTGCCAGGCTGATTGAGATACAAGACCGGCTTCCAACTATTGCAGAGGTTGACAGTGCTATTGCATCCTTGGATGCTTTGAGAGAGCGTGCAAGCGATACAGACGCCATCGAGCCTCTGGAAACTTTAGTGCAGAAGGTGAGGGACTCAGTCGCCAAGGTAGAGGAGGAATTAGCCTCCCCTGAACTGACAGAAAGAAAGGATGAGCTTCAGGATGATACGAGCATTGCAAATCACTTGAAGCAATTGCTGAACTCAATTCCTGGAGTCGCCGAGGAACAGCTCAGACCACACATCAGACATGAGGCTAGAGAGATATTCCTCAGGATATTTGGAGACCGATACAGCGACTTTGTCATTGATGATGGCTACGATGTTGCGCTATACAACTTGCGGGGCAATCGCGTATCACTTAGAGCAGCATCAGGCGGTGAAGATGTGTGTGTCAATTTTGCACTTCGGGTAGCAGTGAACACTGCTCTACAAAAGCATTCCATTGCGGGACCCGCACCAGGAGTGATAATCTTGGATGAACCTGGTGCAGGATTGGATGCGCAGAGAAGACGATGGCTACCAGAGGCTGTACAGGGGCTTGATTCTGTTGAGCAAGTTATAGTTGTGACTCATATGGAAGAGCTAAAGGAGGCTGCCGACAGGGTGATTTCACTTACGCCCCAAGGAAAAGGACGCCAACCCCTCGTTGATGTGAGTGAATAGAACTTGCTCATTCTGATTCAAATATGCTGCCTCGAACATCAGTGACATCCGCTTTTTGTGAAACAAGTTGTCGTATTCGCATTGCGACCTTCCTACTGCCTAATGATATTCCTCCAACAACCTTGGTGTCCTTGATCACTACTTTATAGTAGGTGCCATTATCTCTATCAACAGAGATGATTTGCTCAAACTCTGGAGTTTCGACATGAACTTTGCCAACAGACGTAAGGTCTATGCCTGCGACCTTCAATGTGTTAGCTGGATTGAAGCTCTCAAACCGAGCACTGCCATGATCAATCATATTTCGTGCGGCGATTCTTGAGGTCTCTAGCGCCCATGGGATGATTCCATACCATTCGCCATCGCATTCCGCGCAATCGCCAGCAGCATAGATTTTTGGAGCAGAGGTCTGCATATATCTATCAACCTCAATTCCTCGACGAATTGTGAGGTTCGAATTACGTGCCAGCTCAACATTCGACCGAACGCCTGTTGCGATGACAACGAGGTCTCCATCAATTGAGTCACCAGCTGATGAAATGACACCAGAAGCAGTATCATCCCCAAGAATGCCCTGACATGTAAAGCCCATCAGAGTAGTAATGCCCATCTTGTCTAAGTGCATTCGAAGAATCTCGCTGGCACCGCCATCGAGCTGAATCGGAAGAAGCCGATCCACGTTAGTAACAACAATTGGATCGCCTCCAATCCTCTTGATCCCTGCTGCTAGCTCTACACCCAAAATCCCTCCGCCAACTATTATCTCTCGACCAGCACCAGCGACGGCTTCTTTAATGTCAATTGCATCATCAAAAGTCCGAAGGACGTGCACGTTTTTTTTGTCAAGGCCTTCGAAGGGTGGAACAAAGGGATAGCTGCCCACCGCAATCAGCAAAGAATCGTAACCTGTGAATATCTTGGACGGAGTAGTCAGGGAGCGAATCCCTGCATCAATATGTGTCACGGGTGTGGCCAGATGAAGAGTGATTCCCTGATTCTCATACCAATCCCTGTCGTAGCGAATGACTTCTTTCTGAGTCCGTTTTCCTCCTACATACTCCATAAGGTTTGGTTTCGGATAGTAGGCATGACGTTCATCGCCGAACACATCGATCTCTATGTCGCTATCCAGACTCTTCAGCTCGCGAATGGCTGAAGTCGCAGCCACGCCATTGCCTATGATACCTACTCTGGTCATTTCAATCGCGAATAGCTGGTCTGGGCTGATGCTATATGAACTTGACCCTATGTTGACCACAACAAATCTAAGACAGTTTTTTGCGAGCAGACATATGGGAATCCGGGCAATCCTCTTTGACTTACATCACACCCTGACCAAATTCCGCGAACATCCTTTCGAGGTTGTTCGTAGAGTTTCAAAGGATTGTGGAGTCGACCTTTCAGGATTTTCGGAAATGGAGTTGGAGAAAGCTCATCTCAAAGCGGATGATTGGTTCAAACGTTATCAGATTGAGAATAATGTCGAGCTCCATTATGGTGATTCGCCTGAGCATTGGATTGACCAGAACCGAGTGATGTATGAAGCATTGGGGATAGAGGGGATTACAGATGACACTTTGCTTGATGTAGAGCGACGTTACAAGAATGAACTTTTGAGTACGGAGGAATTTACTGATGAATCGATTCAAACTATCAAGAGCCTCCATGCAAGAGGATATCCCATTGGCGTCGCCACTCGGAGATATGATGACCCTCACAACTTGATTGCCAAAGTAGAATTGAGTGAATATATCTCTGCAATTCAATGGTCTGGCGTTATTGGATATGCGAAGCCCTCTCCATATACACTCCTTCAGGTAGCAGAGGAGATTGGGATTAATCCCAAATTATGTGCATATGTGGGCAACTTAGTGAATGCTGATGTGACGGCTGCCCATCGTGGACAAATGTTGCCTATCCTCATCACATGGGCAAATCCTGATGAAGCCGACCTAGCTCCAGAAGGGACTATTGTACGAACATCTCCATTGGAGCTGCTGGAAATCTTTCACGGACCAGATAGTGGAGTAGACATTAGCTAAGCATCGAGACCTTCGTCCTTGGTACGTCCTCTTTGCAGTCTATCGCTAAATGAAAGGAGAAGACGGTATGATGCTATCGCAATGCCTAGGAGAGTCTTCACAACACTCTTCATAAACGAGAGAAATAGTCGGAGTGGAAGAACTGCAACACCAAAGAGAACTCTCATAGTCTTGCCTCGAATCGTCGCACGCTCTGGATAGCCAATATAAGCAAGAGTATGTTCTCTCAAAATATCATCAAGAGCCACCGCCACTGCTTCTTTCGCGAGACCCGTGAGTTCAAGACCGTGAAAGACATCGCTTTCTCTGAACTCCTTCTTCTCGATTACACTCTTCCATTTCAGGTATTTGCTTGTTTCAATAATGTCAGAAAGGCTATAGAGAAGCTCTCCAAGATACGGTCGAATCTCGAGCTGGACTTTTGTGGGGGTGGGCTCAGAACTAATCTCTTCATATGTCCTGCGTATAGCACTAAGCTGGTCCATTGGAGGCTTGAACCAGAGAAGGTGAAGCAGCCCCTCAATGGTACGTAATGTGGTCTTCTCTCTATCTTCAATATGTTTTGGAATTTCATCGAGTACAATCTCTTTGGCTCTCTCTGCTGCTGTTCCTTTGAGATTCAGCCAGATTCGCTCGAGTTCAATCACTGCTTTTGCATATCGATGAAAGCGAAAATTGAGGTGCTCTTCAACATCCTTGTAGCTGAGAACCTCAATCTCTCGAACAGCGTACTGCATGTCGCCTCCAGCTATCTCCCACAATCGCTTTGCCAGCTTGGGGAGGAATCCCTTTGATTCCGGGTCTTCCAAACGCAATGCATGATCGCCAGGCTGAGCAACCACGAAACATCTCCCCAAGGCATTCTCTATCGTTGAATAGGATGTCAAATCTATGGGAACAACATCTACCGCGCCATGACCGGTGGTTGACCAGCACACAATATTGTCGTCTTCAACGTCACTTTCGATGATAACCCGTTCCTTATCACCGAGATGGTCAAACTTCGACGTAAGTCCCTTTGAATATGCCATCACTGCGTACACGACATAGCGCTCCTTGCCCTCCTGAAGTCCCGGCATCCTGATAACTAGTCCAACGGTGTCTAGTGGTTCACCGCCTTCCAACCATGCTCCAGTTGTCTGATTCCATTCCCATCTGTCACCTAATTCATAGAAGACTTCTCTTAATCCTCGAAGGTCTTTGGCATCTTTGGCCTTCTTGAGGGTCTCTTGCTCCCAAGATTTGTACCTCTCTTGCATCCTCATCATGCTCTCTCTCTCGAGGTCAAGCCATTGAGTTTCGATTTTCAGTTTGACTTTCATTGAGCATAACGTCCAATTCTGAGGTATTCAACCTTCGTTTCTGTCACAATCTAATAACCTTATGAATCCCGATGAAGTGACACCTTGGCTCACGAGTTCCTAGATATCAAGCCTAGGTAGAACAGTGCTAAGCATATCAGCCAGATTCTTGGAGGTTTCTGCAATCCATGACGGTGATAGGACCATTGTTGATTGAACATCAATTCTTAGTTCGCTCTGTTCATTTCTCAGCAAAACTCCTGGTTCATTAGTGTCATTTGAAACAGATACACTCCATCCAGATTCAGTTACAATTGGATGTTGCTCTAAAGAATCCTGAACAGCCCTGGCCTGGTCATTCTCAATAGCGAAATCGATTCTTTCAGCATCTGTAGAAGATATCCCTGTCCAATAAGTGAGAACTGGACCGTTGTCTTTTGATTGATTGAGCATCTGTGCAAAGAAGTCGTTAATGATCTTCTTCTTCCCTTTGCCAAGCAAACTGACTCCTGGTTGGAAATATCGCTTCCCTATGACTGCGTGTAGCGCAGAGAATCGGGATAAAACAAGATGCCTCAAATGCTCCATATTCTCATCAAAAGGTGCTGATGGTGCAATTCGGTAGCCGTTGTATAGAGATGCAAAACAGAGCCCAGCGAGGACGAGTGCAGCACTAGCAAGGAATGGCGGAGGAGGATTGAACATAGCTAATACACTTGTGGATATTGCTGCCCAAACAATGACAACAAACCATGTTAAGTCTAAAATATCATCAACAGACGGACTTTGCTTTTGAAGCTCAACACTGATTTCATCCAAGAGATGAGATATTTCGTCCAAGCGCATTAATTGATTTGACATGCTCCAACTCTTGTCAACATCTGCAGGATCGATAAGCTTCAATCTTTTTTTTGTATGCATGCCGAGGATATGATAATGGCGAGTAAGCAGCAGGCCAAGTGGAATCTGCGTGGAAACATAGGCGATATACAACAGTAGCCCTGCGAAAGCTAGTCCATAGTAAATGAGAGCAATAGCATATAGTAGAAAGATGAAGGCACTGGCAAGAAAGATGAGAATCTGGACAATTCTAACTTCGGTCCAATTGAAGACTTGGTAGATTCTATCTTTGGACAATCTCTCCTCTCCGCAATGAATCCGGTTTATTATTGCCAGGTTTGTCTTAGAAGTGGCATAAAGCCTTGATGATTTCAGTCGATGAAGAAGACGTCTCCCTGATTCTCCGAAGTGATGACGCGAATGTGCATATCATTTTCCATGACATGACTGGCATCAGCCACTTTCACTACACAGATTGCTTCGCGCTCATAAGCAGAAGATGAGAATTCTCCAATGGGTTCTCCAAACTCTGATAGCACTGCAGATACATTCTTGAAAAGGCGATCAAGTGCACCCGGGTCATCTTGTATGAACTCCTTAAGACTTGAGTCCAACACTGCAATATCATCAGATGACCATTCGCGATCTAGATCCTCAGGCTTGCAGACAATGAAAACTCTGCCACTGAATTCCCCACTCTCACCAACTGATTCTCCCCGAAGAATTGGGAAAAGAGGCATATCATCAGCATTCTCAGCCGCCACAGCGAACACATCCATGGGGGACTGGTCTAATCTCCCCGCCAAAACATCAGTAGGGCAGGCCTTTAATGTTTCCGAGATTGCCTTTGGACACTTGAAGCTCATCTACCTGCATCCTAATATCCTAGTTATTGAAGAAAAAAAGTGATTGAACAATGACAGTCTATGAGTTTGAAGGGAGAATTCCTTCGCTAGGAAAGAATACCTACGTCAGTCATACAGCATCAGTCATCGGAAAAGTGAAAATTGGTGATGAATGCTATATCGCACCCGGAGCAGTTGTGAAAGGCGACTACGGAGAAGTTCGTGTCGGAAATGGTACTAGTATTCAGGATAATGTGATTATACATGCAAGGCCAGATGAGATTACGATTATCGGCAACAATGTGACTCTCGGCCATGGATGCATTATTCACAATGCAACTGTGAAAGACGAAGCAATCATAGGCATGGGTGCGATTGTGTCTGATTGGGCTGTGGTTGGAGAGTGGGCAATTGTGGGCGAGGGAGCAGTTGTCAGGCAGAACTTTGAGGTTCCCAGGGAGAAGATAGCAGTGGGTGTTCCAGCCAAAGTGATTGGCGATGTTCAGGAGCATCATAAAGAAGAGCTGACTAGATTCAAAGCAATCTACAGAGATTTAGCGCACAGATACCCTACTGGATTGAAGAAATTGGACGAGTAGCAGGAGAGCTAACAAAGCCTCCTGCTCTTTCTCCCTTAGGTCATTCTTATCATCGTATCCCTGTTGAATCGCTTGACTGCAAGCACCATAGTCACAGCCATTATAGCCGCGGCCAGCAGAATTGTAACTATGTATGTCATCCAAACCAGCGACTGGTCGAGTCCTGATCCTATAAAGAAAGACGGCACAATCATTGGGATTATGAGAACCAGAGCAACAAGCATGCTCACCTGGTAGGCCTCGTAAACACGGCTGACTCTTCCACTAATCAGAATCATAACCGACACGACTGCCAAAATCATTGCGGGTCCAGCTAGTGATATGAAGATTAAACCAGGGACATCAGGGATTAATAAGAATGGACGACCAAATGACATTAGAATAACGTTTCCTGCTACAATCGCCACCGCGGTCCCCCCAAAGAGCAAGATGCCGCTTGGTATGAAGGAAGCCAGAAGCTTGCCCAATAGCAACTGTCCATCCGTCAATGGAGTCGCGAGAAGCGGTTCCAGAGTGTTCTGCTCCTTCTCACCTACAAAGGAATTAGCTGATATCATTGAAGCCGGTATCACGGAGAATAGAGCAAGCATCGTTGCCACCATCGGAGCCATGAACAGCATAAAAAGCTCATAATCAGGTCCCGGAGGCATCAGCAGCGCTGTACTTACAATCAAGATAGTCACCATAATTGGTCCAAGAGATCCCAAGCCAAGGATACCAAACTTCACAAAACGTAGTTCCATTGCGGCCTTGAAGTCAGCCATAGCGACTACCCAAGATCTATTGCGAGCCATTATTGGGCACCTCCCTTAATGACATCAAGGTAGAGGTCTTCCAGAGTGGCCTCTTCTTCCGCAAACTCAACGATTTTGACACCTGCATCCAGAAGGGTTCGCATTAATCTCGAGTTGTTGTCTATAGGATTCTTAATCACCATAAGAAGCGAATCCACATCGGACTGAACTGACTCGACATAGTCTGCTGACTTTACTATCGCTTCCGCCTCACCTAAATCGCCAGCCACTCTAATCCTAAACTCTTGCTGAGCCTGTAATTTATGACGAAGCTCAGCCGTCTTTCCGCTGAGTAGTATCTTGCCTTCGTCAATAATAGCAATTCTATCGCAAATCCGCTGAACCTCAGCCAGATTATGACTGTTGATAAAGAAGGTCTGTCCATACTTCTGCGAAAGATTAAGGATTAGCTCTCGCACACGCTTGGCTGCAATTGGGTCTAGAGCAGAAGTTGGCTCGTCCAGCAGAAGAACCTTGGGATTGTGAAGCAAAGCTCGACATAGAGCAAGACGCTGCCTGTTTCCTGTCGACAACTCTCCAGCCTTGTCATCTTTTCGCTCCCAAAGCTCCATGAACTCCAAGAGCTCTTGAGCGCGCCCAGGAATAACATCGTCTGGAACACCATAGAGTCGAGCAAAATACTCTAGGTTCTGATACGCAGACATTCCCGGATAGAGAGTATGATTTCCTTCTTCAGGCAAAATTCCGGTTACTTCACGAACATGAACTGGGGCATTGAGAATATCATAGCCAGCCACATTCGCTGTGCCATCCACAGGTCTAAGTAGTGTACACAGCAATCTAACCGTCGTACTTTTGCCTGCTCCATTTGGCCCAAGTAGGCCGAAAATCGAACCAGCTGGCACTTCTAGATTCATGTGATCTACAGCCATGATCTCATCGAAATTCTTCGTAAGTCCAGTGATCGCTACTTCAGCATTAGACGCCAATTCTCTTGACTCCTCCAATAGTGGCATCGGTGTGTTCTCAAATGATACCACAGTATTCAATGAGTCATACTGGTATTAAGATGATTGGATTCTTGATGCTGGTCATACGCTAATCATCTTCTCCACCACTGCTGTCGAAGTGTCCTTGATGCCTGGAATGCTATGAATGCGATGAACGGTTATGTCATAGAGAGCCTCGAGATCTTCCACCTCAAGGAGTGCAATAACATCATAGACGCCTGTAGTAACAGCAACGCGAGTAGCCTCGTTAATAGCGGTTAGCTGCTTAATGACTTCGTCAGTTCGCCCTATTTCGATCTTCATCAAAACATATGCTTGAATCTTCGCCATTTCATGTTCCTCCTATTTCATTTCTATCTGTAATCCTTCAAAACAATCATCGTTTGTATGTCTTCTACACCAGGGATAGCTTGCACTTTCTTCAGAATCCCAGTTCGAGTCTTGCTAAGACTTCTGCTCTTAATACTCAACATGTAGTCATATTGACCTGCCAAGGCTGCTGCTTTCTCAACTCCCTTGATGTCGAATAGTGCTGGGAGAATGTCCTCAGTCTGGGGTTTAACCTTGATAATAACTAATGAGCGTACGTCAGCAGCTTGTAATGTCAATATTCCTATAATCACAAGTCCAATTCCAAAGAATTTGAGTGTCCAGAGGAATGCATCACCTGGCAAAATCCCAAATGCTCCAGGAATCATAAGATTCCCAATAATCGTAATGGGTATTCCTAGCACTACTGAAATCGCTGAAAGAGAATTTACCACTGACATTGTTCCTCGACCAAGAGCTCGGACATACATTACAATCGAGAGAAAGGCGGTTGCTGATGATCCAACCATCATCCATACCAAAGATGTAAACGTAATCGCAATTATATTCCATGTCACTTCATCCATCAAGGGAACAGCGATAACACTGAAAGAGATGTTTAGAAAGAGCAACGACCATAGCCGCATATTGAGAGAGTCAACTCGCAGTCCAGGCTCGAGTTCATAACGCTTTGTCTTTCGCTGATAGTATGTATAGAATGCTGAAGAGATGTTCATTGGGATTAACACAATGAACAGAGTTGGAATATCAAATCCTCCTGGCGTAACTCCTATCAAAAGAACACCAATCATTACCGACATAATACTATGAATCTCGACCACAGTTGGAGTGTCCTTCTCAGCTAGCAAATCACCTATCAGCAGGTAGATAATGACGAGTTGCCCATAAGGCAAAACCACTGAAGCATCTGTATTACTTGCGAGGTAGTAATAAAAGAAAGTCGATATTCCTGCAAAAGTACCTGCAAGAAGTAGATACAATGTAGGTTTCTTTGGCAGAACCCGCAGCCGACCAAAATCTGGGTCGAGATTATAACCCACTGATCTTCGGTTGCCACTTTTGGTTTGAGGGATGCTGAGCACCAAAAGAAGCATGACAGTCACTAGGAAGCTTGTCCATTGTGACATGAATCCAAATGCAAGGGGATCAGAGATGAGTGTGTTTAGGGCAACTATGTCGAAGGCCACAGAGAAGGACCTCATTACGCCAGAGCCAATTGCAAGAATATAGAACACTGTCACGATGGAACGGCGTCCTACAGGCCGCTCACTAGCACTACTCATGAAAACACCTCTTACTCATTTTAGCGGATGCAAACGACTGAGAGTGGACCCTGGTTTCATTCGCTTTTGTCTGGCTCATCTTTCGATTGTGTTGCAGATGTCTCTTTAGATGACTCTTCTGCCACAGTTTCTGTGTCTTCTCCTGGAGATTCGTCTTCTTTCGGTGTGGGTGAAACAGAAATCTCGGCTTCTAATCGCTCAAGATCATCTTCCATGTCTTCCTCGGGCGAGGTGGCATCCTCTTCTGTAGCAGGGGTTTCGGCTTCAACCGGAGCACGTCGTCGACCGCCGCGCTTCCTTGAACCACGTTTGTCATCAGTCACGCTTCGCTGTGCTAGTATGAATTCATCAAATGTGAGCCGCCCCCCTGATTGCATCTT
>JBHLRP010000021.1:0-56648 GCA_048882485.1 Candidatus Thorarchaeota archaeon | reverse complement strand
TGCATCTTGATCTGATGCTCCGACATGCTTTCTTAGGCTGGCGACTTCTGCCTCGGTTATGCCATACTTAGGCAGCTCATCGGTGTGAAAGATACCCCCTACTCGACCCCAGAACTTTGCATAGTCTGACAACTCGGTTCCTAGCCTTCGGTCAGGTTGGAGTTCTCGACCAACTAGTCCTGCAAAGCCAGGCAATCTGGTTGCAAACACTGCTCCGCCAGACTTCAAGGCGCGTTTCAGGACCTTGGCTTCAGTCCTAGTAAAGACCTCACTGACGTCATGAATCCTGTCACTGATAGAGTCACTTGTGATTCCTCTCTCGAACAAAGCATCTCGTATCTCCAACAGCCGTTCCTGTCGCAGTGCTTCAAGCTCAACTAGTTCAGCAAGCATCTCTAGCTGTTGAAAGCCCTTGATCTCAATGATTGCTCCGCCGCTAATCGACACATTGACATCTTGACGGATTGTCCCCAAGCCCCGTTTCACCCTACCAGTTGACCTAAGAAGACGTCCTAAGACAAGAGCTGTTTCTTGAGCCTCTTCCGGAGTGCTGATGTCAGGAGCTGTGGCAATCTCGACAAGGGGTATTCCAAGTCTGTCCAGTCTGTAGATTCTCATGTTCTCCTTGTCATCTTCACCCACTTTTCTAGCGGCGTCTTCCTCCAAGCAGATTGTTTGAATCCCGATTACTTTCTCTCCCACCATAACTTCCCCACCAGTAGCAGCGATGCATGTGCGTTGAAATCCAGTGGTATTGCTTCCATCAATCACAAGCTTCCTCATGGGATGAATCTCATCAACCGCTGTAGAGCCTAGGAAGTTTGTCACGGTCAGAGCGATGTCAATAGCCTCCTCGCAGAGATTGTGGGGGGGTTCCTCATCGGCTTCTACAAGACAAGTGGTGTCATTGTAATACTCATAACAGAATCGTTTGTTTTGCTGAAACTCAAAAAGGGCAGCAGGGTCCACTTGACCCATTTCGCTCTGTGTGGGTCTTAGTCGTCTGACAAATCTGCCCTGGGGGTCGTCATCCCGGACTACCGGGGAACAATGACAATAGAGCTTGCGAGATGTGTTGAGCTGTTGATGGAGTTCAAGACCGACCATCAGACCGAGCTTCTTGTAGCGGTCTGTTTCTTCCATTTAGGTCCCCTCCGCAGTGGTGGAATATTCAGCCATCTCTGAACGCATGTCTATCTCACCGGATATTGATTCGACGAGAGCAGCTACCACCTTGTCAGTGGTCTTCATGTTTGCCAAGAGCCAAGATAGTTTGACAAATGCTGTTTCAGTCAGCATGTCCTCACATGCTACAACACCTAGCTCCAGATACTCCACGCCCGTTCGATATACATCCATATCAACTCGGCCTGAAATGCATTGACTAGTCATTGCAACGACTACGCCAGTATCAACTGCATGCTTCACAGATGCCTGTAAAGAATTGGGAGCATGTCCGAGGCCGGTTCCTTCAATGACAATTCCTCGATATTGATTGTCAACAAGATGGTCGATTACATCATGACTAAGTCCCGGGTAAGTCTTCACAATAGCGACCTTTTCTTCGAACTTTGGCTTCAACTTCAAAGTTCGATTTGTATCACGTCTGAGAATAGGCGGGTTCATCTCCTTTATGCCGGAAGAGTCAATCCTGAATAGAGGATAGGTATTGATTGATTGGAAAGCATCACGTCTGCTTGTGTGGCTTTTTCGCACTCGAGTACCACGGTGTGCATAGGCAAAGGTGTCATCTGTTTCACCATGCATGACTAGCATTACTTCTGCCGCATCAACACGACCCACGAAGTCCGTGGCAAAGACAAGATTCATCGCAGCATCTGAGGAAGGGCGGTCAGACGACCTTTGGGATCCTACTAGCACTACAGGTACTGGAAGATTCTGAAGTGCGAATGACAATGCAGCTGAAGTGAAACCAAGGGTGTCTGTGCCATGTGCAATGATAACACCGTCTGCGCCTTGCTTTATCTCACTAGCTACTCCTTTTGCAATCTTAGTCCAGTCTAATGGTCTGATGTCCTCAGAAAACACACTCATCAAGACCTTGGCTCTGACATTGGCATAGTCTTTCAGTTCTGGAACTGTGTCATACAGATCCTGTGCGGTCAGTGCAGGATTGACGGCGCCAGTCCTATAGTCCACTTTACTAGCAATTGTCCCTCCAGTACTAAGTATCGATACCGCAGGAAGACCTTCGCTGTGTGCTGGCACATCCTCTGAGGCTGCACGTTTGATTGCTCTACGTTTCTTGACTAACATGACCTCTGAATCGTTCGTGAGGCGGATTCCGAAATTATACCCAGTAGACAATTTGACAACGATATGGTCTGGATCACTGCCTATCTGGGCACGAGGCATTAGGACCCCACTATGTTCCTCGCCGTCATGCCGAATCGTGATTGTGTCACCAATCTTGACACCTGCTGAAGAGAGCTTTTCCAGAACAAGTCCACTATAACCAGAACCGTCTAGACTCAATCATATCCCACCTTGAGGTTCCAGAGTTCAACGCTGCTGGCTGAGTCATAAAGTCTTCGCCCGCAAAGAGGGAATCAAATAATGCCAGTTAGAACCAGAATTCCAAATGCGATGAATATTAGGCCTGTTGCTTTTCGAATCATACTCACAGGGACTCTTTCGGCAACACGGTCTCCAGCGTATGCCCCAATGAGATTGACGATTAGAAAACCAACCATGGCTCCAATGAAGACCATTATAGGAAAAGTGGATTGAACTGCAAGAGCTAGAATCGCAATCTGGCTCTTGTCACCTAG
Organism: Candidatus Thorarchaeota archaeon; assembly: GCA_048882485.1. Classification (GTDB taxonomy): domain Archaea; phylum Asgardarchaeota; class Thorarchaeia; order Thorarchaeales; family Thorarchaeaceae; genus SMTZ1-83. Next base: position 53,856 of record JBHLRP010000021.1, on the reverse strand, counting down.
CTCTGAGAATAGGACTAGAGATATCATACTCGCAAATGTTGCAGGTTGTTTGCAGTCATCAGGTTCTGGATCGTTCTTCACAAGTGTGTGAATGCCCATTATTATGAAAAGGGCTCCTGAAACATAGAGAATGAAATCAATCGGTATAGCCACCGATAAGATAACACCAGCAGCAACGGCTACTGCTGACGCAATTGCCAGTGCTGACATTGTTGCAAGGAGAATGATTGCGGGACGCCTATACTGTGCACTGAGACACATAGTTGTCAGCATTGTCTTGTCTCCAATCTCGGTGATGAATACAAGACCAAATGCGGATAGCAGTCCTTGAATTGGCATCTTTAGTCCCCTAGCGTAGATGTTTCTCCTGAAGCTCCTTTGTCAGACCATTGTTTTCTATGATTTCTCTGAACATGTATGCGCTCTCACGTGGAATGCGTTCTTGGTTTTTATAGTCTACTTCGATAAGACCGAAATGACTCTCATAACCGTGTGCCCATTCGAAATTGTCTGTCAGACTCCAGACAAGATATCCACGGATATCCACTCCATCTTGGATGGCTCGATGAACTTGCTGAAGATGAGATATCAGATATCTTCTGCGGAGGGAGTCATCGAGTGTTCCAATGCCGTTCTCCGTCAGAAAGATTGGCTTGCTGTACCTCTCCCAATATGACTTGAGTATATGATAGTAACCTTCAGGATACACCTCCCAGTCCAACCCCTCACATCGTTCCAAGTTGGGGTCCTTAGGAGGCGTTTCACCGGCTAGTATGTCCATTTCTGAAGATACAACCATCCGACTGTAATAGTTGACACCTATGAAGTCGGCTGAGTTCTCTAGTGGCTTGTAGTTGGTTGTGCTGCCATCGATTTCCTCAATTTGGGAATTCACAACCCCACGAATCCAGATTTGATTGTAGAGGTTATCGAGATAGGTTGCCATCTCTACATCATCATCATTAGAGGGGTCAGCTGGCATGAAATATGTCGTGCTTACCACTGGAGCTATCTGCGGCTGCTTCTTATCTGCATCATCATAGACCTCTCTAATCTGGGTTGCTGCCTGCCCATGCGCCATCAAAAGATGCTTAGCAGCGTCTAGAGCCTTGCCAAAGTCACTGACACCGGGTGGAAACTCACCGTATAGGTGGCCTAATGCAACCACGACCATTGGTTCGTTGATTGTGTTCCAGATTATATCAAGGTCAGAGAAAGCTTCAGCAGCTTTTCTTGCGTATTGTCCGAACATTTCAGGACTCTCAGGATTAAGCCATGCATCGATATCCCGGAACCAAATTGGATTAGCAAAGTGATGAAGAGTCATCATGGGTTGGATGCCACGGTCGATGAGCGCCTTGATTACTGAACGGTAATGCTCTATCTCTCTCTTGTTCCATTTGCCTTGTTTTGGTTCAATTCTGCTCCACTCAATTGAGAATCGATGGACCTGATGGCCTAATTCCTTTCCTAGGTCGAAGTCAGTTTCGTAACGGTTGTAGTGGTCACATGTAATATCTGCATTTGATCCATCCTTGATTTTTCCGGGTATCTTTTCCCACTCGCTCCAGCTGTTGTAGTTGCCGCCCTCAGTCTGATGAGCTGACGCGGCACTGCCCCATCTGAAACCTTTTGGAAATCTTAGGTCCTCATACACTGCTGTATCTCCGAGTTCAGCGCAAGGAATCTTCCCGATAAGGGTTGCTCAACGGACATCATAGAAAGAGTTGGTGCGGGAGAGGGGACTTGAACCCCTGGACTCCTACGAGAGAGGATCTTAAGTCCTCCGCCTTTGACCGGGCTTGGCTACTCCCGCTTAAGCCGGTTAGGCTATTTTGACCCCTTTGATGGCTCGTAGGAACTCACCGCACGATTTTGCAGGAACAATAACAGCTCTTCAACTCTTTGGTGATTTATCTTTCTAGAATTGTGGTGGGCCGGGCCGGATTTGAACCAGCGACCTTCGAATCTGGAGAGAGCAAATCTCAACCAGCTTCTCGGTGTAAGCGAGACATCATAGCCGGGCTAGACTACCGGCCCCTAGCATTCTCGGAAGTTTCAATTGAAATAAAAGAATTGCTCAATGTCGAGTGGCTATCAGATGTATCTCCTGACGGGTCTTGTCAAGGGTGAGATTCAGAATTTCGACAAAACCCAGTCTAGAGACTTGTCTACGCAACTCCTCTATTGTTTCAGGAGTGCTTCTTGCTTTGAAGGCTGCCACAAGTCGACTGCCTTTCTTCATGAGAGAAGAGAATCTCTGAATCAAGTTGATTGTGCCGTCTGGATCAGTAGTGACATCCACAAGTAGCAAATCCAATGTGCCTTCATTGCAGACAATGGATGGGTCCATTGTGAAAGCATCATCAATTAGAATTGAAATGGTTGGATAGGTTTCCACAAGTTCTTCAAGGGTTTCTGCAAATTCATCAGAAACTTCGACACCTACAGCACGAATATTCCTCTCGCCTAAAAGGGTTAAAAAACCCCCAGCGGAGCTGCCAATGTCGAGGGCCAGATTGATATCCCACAGTAGGTTTCCTTCTAAATAATCATCAATCTCTTTGAGTTTAGCATATCCAATTGGATTGTCTTGTATTACAGTTGATACAACGACCGAGTCTGTTTTCTTGATGGTTTTTGACGGTTTTGACAGAGCTCCATTTACTTTGACATGACCCGCCCGTATAGCGCGTTTTGCAGCCTGTCGCGAAGAGAAATAGCCTTTTTCCACGAGCCAAATATCAAGTCTTGGCATGATACTTCTCTCCCACCTCGTCTGGAATAAATAGGTGCATTGGCACGCCCCTAAGTTTTGGACCGATGGCCGCCAATATCCCAGATGCCCGTGTACTTCTTTTACATCTGAGCGAATACTCGAAACTGCCGAGTCTTTCCACTCGATAGATGTCTTCCAAGTGCTTGGATTTCTTCAATGCGTCATCTAACATCTTTCTAGTACAACCTAGAATGAGCAATCGTTCATGATCGTCTTCCACCCACCGATTGAGTTGATTGAGAAACGACTCAGCAAGCTCGGCCTCGATTTTGGGACCTCGATTGTCGATGCTTGTTATGCTGACATTGACGGGTAGGTTGTCTACAAAGACGACTGTCTTGGCAATTGCACGTAGTGAGGTTTTCTCCATTGAAAGCTGTTCTCGAAGACGAAAAAGGGGAATCAGAGTATCGACTTGAAGTGGTGTGGTTATACCAATATCGACGTATAGACCATACCCGACCTTTCCAACATCTACAAAATGTCCGTAATACACCGACCCAACTGAGATAGCATCAGTAGCGATTACTGTGCCATATTCTTTGGAAAGTACATTAGCAACAAATTCCTCGTCTTCCCCATTGACCTCGATGATTATGCGGTCTCTGTTGTCGGTCTTTAGTCGTGACAGACTCACATCAAGCTCCCTTGTCATCTCAGAGATTTCCGACTCTACTGCATGAAGGATTCTTCCTCTAAATGACCCATAGGCACGGGCCTTGAGAACTAGACGCTTCACCAGTCCATCTCCGGATGCTGGCTATTACTTGCTTGCTAAGTAGGTTTCTGAAAAAGGCCAAGTTTCTCTATGTTGTAGATGTAGCTTCTAGATCCGCCTTTAGCTCCTCTACGCGTTTCTTGAGAAAGTTAATGGCCCTCTTGTTGTCAACATATTCTAACTGCTCGTTGCATGAGGGGCAACGAAATGATAGATTCATTGCCTCTTCGAATGGAACTGGAGATGAATCACGGTTCACGCAAGCATAGAGGTCATTGTTGGTTTCGTGTTCTAGTCTCTGTTCGAGTAGGTTCAATACCATACGTTTCTTCCGATTGACAAGAGCTTGAGCCTTTTTCGGGTCGATTTTCCAGTAGTAAAGGAACCAGCCTGTGTTAGTGTCACGAATCCTACGGTAAGAGGCGAGGTGATTATCGTGCAATTTGTAAAGAATTCTACGAACTATGTTCAATTTCAAATCGGTCTTGGTTGCAATTTCCTCATCTGTGGTTTCTTCCGCATTTACAAGGACGGATGCAACGTCCACACCTTCCTTGCCTGATATCTCTTCAACTACAAGGCGGAAAAGGTCATGATTTATGTTCGCATGTGCCATTTGAAGTAATCACCCTAGCGAATGGTAGCTGGGAAGTCGACTGTGTCTTAATGTAACCAAAAGCCCTGCGTTTGGAAACTAGAACTTGCACTTACTATTATATTATAGTATAACAGACTATTTATTCACTTCGTTTGGGTCCTATCTTATTCAGACTTCTGGGACTTCTTTCGTTTGACAACTACCCTGTCTCCTAATGTAGGACCAGTGCCAGAGCTTCCTCGAGATGTTTTGATAGGAACGGCATCGATTGGTTCAAGCAAGGAGATATCCAGCTCTCTCTCAAGACCTCTGATTGTCTTACGAGTGGGTTTGAGTCGACCTGCTTCTATGGCTTGCAGTGTTGAAATGCGCTCCCCTACCTTCTGTGCAAGCTCCTCTTGGTTCAGTTTCTTCTTCTGCCTTGCAATCTGTATTCTTCTTGCAAAGTCCTCTACCAGCATCATATCATCAAGGAGAGTTCCACTTGACCTTGGTTTGGGTCTTCTCTTAGGAAAGGATGGTGGTCTGTGCGGAGTCATTGGAGCCGGTTTCCTTGATTCACCAACCCAGGACGGTTTCATCTTTGGCGCGGATGAGTCCCGATGACCAGAAACAGACTCAGAACCGCCGAATCTACTAGCACATTGAGGGCAGACGTTCATTCGAGCGCCCTCGATCTCGACGTTCCGTCCACGACCCTTCATGTTTCGGCCACAAAGTTCGCAGCTGGGCACGTTATTATCCCTCTTCAAGTCCTTCAGAATCGGATATGTAGATAAAAGTAACTGACTGGACGTGGGTATAAGTTGGTACATATAGACCCTCAAAATAAACCTTTTAACATCAACAGGGAATTGAGCTGCGAGGCGCGTTGATTGCCAGGAACTACTGATGCCAAAAAGGATGGCATGGATGATTCATCCTTAACTGAGAATTACACTCGACATCTTGAACGTCGTCTTCGTGCTCTTGAAACAGAGAAGCAGATACTCCAGGCTGAGCGTTCAAGGTTGGAGAAGGAAACGCAAACTCTCCGAACTGAGCTTGAGAAGCTTAGGCAGTCACCTCTAATCACTGCGACAGTGATTGAGATGTTGGAGGATGGTAGAGCTGTTGTGAAGAGCTCTACAGGACCAAACTTCGTAGTACATGTTTCTTCATCTATAGTCAAGGAGAAGATTCAACCTGGTATGAGAGTGGCCCTCAATCAACGATCTTTTGCAGTCACACAAGAGCTGCCTCCATCAAGAGACCCCATGATCAGAGCTATGGAGATTGAAGAAGCTCCTGAGGTATCATACACTGATATTGGAGGCCTCAGAGACCAGCTTCTTGAAATCAAGGAAACTGTAGAGTTACCTCTCGTGAAACCCCATCTTTTCGAACAGGTGGGTATTGAACCACCAAGAGGAGTTCTCCTCACTGGACCGCCAGGGACAGGAAAGACGCTTTGTGCACGTGCTGTCGCACACGAAACAAATGCAACCTTCATTCGTGTGATTGGATCCGAACTGGTACAGAAGTTCATTGGAGAGGGGGCCCGTCTTGTACGAGAGATATTCATGCTTGCTAAAGAGAAAGCACCTGCCATCGTGTTTGTTGATGAGCTCGATGCTGTAGGTTCACATAGACTCGACATAGCTACCTCGGGTGACAGGGAAGTCCAACGGACTCTAATGCAACTCCTCAGTGAACTTGATGGTTTTGAGAATCGAGGACAGGTGGCAGTTCTTGGTGCAACTAATCGGCCGGATATTCTAGACCCTGCATTACTAAGACCGGGCCGTTTTGACCGAATAATCGAATTCCCATTCCCCGATGATGACAGTCGGAAGGAGATATTCAAGATTCATACTCGCGGTATGAATTTGGATTCAAAGCTTGACTTTGCCAAACTAGTTTCCGCCACAGCTGGGAAGACTGGTGCCGATATCAAGGCGATGTGCACTGAAGCGGGCATGTTTGCCATCCGCGAAAGTAGAGTCTGTGTGCAGCAAGATGACTTTAGAAAGGCAATAGCCAAGGTCCAAAGCCGCGGCAGAGGCGATGGTGCTCCTGGCAGCATGTATTGCTGATATGTGGTCTAACATCCAAGATATTGTAATACGAGAAATACAACGTAGGAAATGTATATCGTAGGATAAGTCATCCTAGCACCAATGTTTTATGAGGTTGGCTATGATAGAGAAAGTCAATGCAATATATGGAATTTCTCAGAACTCGACTTCATGGAGTTATTCCTGAGGATACTAGACTCCCATCAGGGTTCCATCTAATAGGACATGTGGCTATTCTGAGCTTAGACCATGATTCTGTTTCTTTTGCTAGCCCGATTGGAAAAGCGACTCTAGAGTATGATATTAGGATTAAATCGGTTGCTGTAAAGACTGGTCCTACAAAGGGACAGGTTCGCAAACCGAACTATACCTTGATTGCAGGAGATTCCAACACTCTCACAACACATGTCGAGGGAGGGGTGAGTTTCAGAATCGATCCACTACGATTTACATTCTCTGGAGGAAACCTTGCTGAGAGAATCAGAATGGGCCGAGTTATAGAATCGGGAGAGAGAGTCCTAGACATGTTTGCTTGTGTTGGACAATTCTCACTGCATGCAGCGAAGACTGGAAGGGCTGAGGTGACTTCGATTGAGATTAATCCCGAAGCATATGAACTGCTTATTGAGAATATCAGTCTAAACGGTCTCACTGACAAAGTAAGTGCGATTCTAGGTGATTGTCGTGTTGTACATCCGAACAACTGCATGAATCGTGTGATAATGGGATATCTTCATGACACCCAGGAGTACTTGATTCATGCATTGGAAGCTCTGGTGCCAGAGGGAGGGATAGTACACATGCATATTGCACTACCCGAAAATGATTTGTCTAGAACTATTGAATTGGTAAAAGAGATCTGTGTAAGTCAGAGATTTGCATCTCAAATTTCAATTCGTCAAGTAAAGATGTACGCCCCGAACATCATCCACTACGTTTTTGACATCCTAGTGGGGCAGGAAAATACTGTTCAAGCGTAAGCATTTTATCTCCTCATTCGAGTGTCAGATTGAATATCTAGACTTGAGGATTGAACAATGTCACGCAGACGTGGTCAACGCGGGATGTCACCTAGAGCCATTGCCCGAATGATGAAACAGATGGGTATCGAACAGCAGGACGTGCCTGGTGTCAAGGAAGTGATATTCCGTTTTGCAGACAAAGAATGGGTAGTCAATGATCCTCAGGTGTTGCTGGTGAAACAAGCTGGTAGTGAGTCGTTCCAAGTATCAGGCACAAAGATGGAACGCGGTCTGACTACAACTGCAGAAGGTAGCGAAGAATCTGCTCAAGAACCAGTGAAGGAGATTGAGATTCCAATGGAAGATGCCGCACTTGTTGCAGCACAGACTGGAGTTGATATCGAAGTAGCAAAAGAGGCTCTACGGGAAACACAGGGAGATCTTGCGGCAGCAATTTTGAAATTACGGCATACGTAGATGTAATACAGCTAATACATAACCTAGCTCTCAGACTCCATCTGTTCTTTGAGAAACTTGAGCCTGAAGAAGTCTTCACGTTCTCTCTCTTCAAGAGCTTGTTTTACATACCGTGCTGTTGCATCCAGTCTAGGAATCACAATGGTTTCAAGAGCAGAAACACGTCTCTTGGTTCGCTCGATTTCGATTGCCAGTCTTTTGACAGTTGAATCAATCTCGGCAAGACGAACTACAGCTTTCATGGCCTCGTTAAACCTGGTCGACATGACATCAAGCTGGACGCTTGAATCTGGAAGAGAGTAGGGGAGCTCGGGTATGTGTTGTTCTACGGACAGTACTGGGACTACTACACCCATCATAGATCTCGTAGAGATTCTCAGGTCAGCTTGGACTTTGCTTGCATTGGCAAACTCAACGACCTCAGCTGGACCCATGACCATCTTTGTCTTTGTTAGTGCGGAGAATGCTGAGGCGAGAGCCGCTTCAACCTCCGCCCGAGTCTTCTTGATTTCTTCAATTGAGTTGAAGAATTCCATGATTAGTGAGTCGCGTTTCTCTTTGAGAAGGTTATGACCTCGTTCTGCGAGTCTCATCCTATTTTTCAGTCGCAGAAGCTCCATGCGAGTCGTCTTTGTTCCAGGCAGAATTTTGCTCATTGATCTTCACTTCGGCGGATGAGATTGGTACAGTCAGTCGTGCTATATTGATGTCCTAAAACTCTTGTGATGCATATCATGCAAATGTAATGACTAGGGCACTGACAAGAATGGCAAAAGCACAGATGATCAACCAGTTTCGGAGATATTTCTTAACCAATCGGGGCCTGTCGTTTATCTGTCCAGTTGTGATAAGTGTCGTGAGGGAGATAAACAGGAATGCGAAGGGGAGTGCCACTGCTGGGCTTGTTAGCTCCACATCTGCGATTAGGATTATTGCTGCTAAACCTCCGAAGATTAGGAAACTGAGTATCATCAGAGAGTTTAGGACGTGCCGTATTCGATCGACATCCATTCGAGGATTCTCCTGTGTGATTGACCGGTCATGCCGGGACTTGCCTTCTTGCCTATTCATCTTGTTCAAAAAGGTTGCGTCTTGGAGGCGCCAGACTGAAAGTCCACCATACCACTTATTAGTCAGCATCCCGGTGATTGTATTACAAGAAGTACATGTGATACCATGAGGTTCACATCATGACAATAGCAATTCACGAAAGTGCATTGATTCGCCACTTCAACACGCGCAAGGAAGTCTTGCGAGCTTGGGAGGAAAGAATTGGGTGTAGGTTTTCCCCATTTAGGGGATACAAGATGCCTGATTCCAGACTATATGTGGAACACCCTGATTTTCTCGATAGCATTGTTGATTTGATAATCACGAATGAGAGACACATCTTTCTCAGAGGGCCGGTGGGTTCAGGAAAGAGTACTCTCATGTTGCTGGCTCTCAGAGACCTGCCTACCCTAGCAGACCGTCGAGGAAACAAATTCGTCACCGGATATGTTGGGATGACTGGCCTTTATGAAAAACAGATGTCAGCAGCAATAGCAGACTCGTTGAGAGTGAAATACCGTAGATCTTGGGAATCAAGTCAAATCGTAGAATCAATTGCCCAAGAGTGTGTGAGAAGATATAGTGAAGAGAAAAGCCGTACAGCCCTATTTGTGGAAGATGTTGCTGATAACCAAGAAGCAGCATTCCACAAGCTCAGATACCTTGCAGACCTGCCCACTCAGGAGATGAAAGAGGGCAATCCAGAGGTATTAGATGAGCCAATTATCACTTTGATAATGTCAGGGACGGCGGTTTACTGGAACGCAATGCTAAGCTTCTTGCCGCAAATTGCGGATAGGACTGAGCCACTTGATGTTCCTGCTTTAGACGATGAGAAGGCCAAGGAGTTCATTGGCAGAAGAATCGCATATGCAAAGGGGCAGATTGACACCTTTGATGCGAACAGCTACGATATCTACCCATTCGTTGATGATGCTGTGATAGTCATCAATAGAGCAGCCAAGGGTAATCCACGTGACATTCGTATGTTATCAAGAGGATGTCAACAGGTGGCTGCAGAGAACTTCAGGCAGAATGGCAATCCGGAAGTTAGCAGAGGAATTGCAGAACTTGTATCGGATGCCTATGCGACAATACTGAGAGAGGTGCGTTAGGTTTGAGTGTTCTGAAAAAGTATAGGGATGCTGGTGAAGAGGAAAGAGAATCGGTTGCTGAGTCGGGAACGAGAGTTGCAGTAGAGAAACCGAAGGCAATGATTGCTGTACCCAATAAGGAAAGGAAGAGTCCAATCGTGTCATTCTCGTTCACGACCGAGCTTCGATCTTGTCTTCAGGATGTGCGTAATGAAAGGGCAATCAACCTGAGTATGTGGGTTGAGAGAAAACTTTGGAAAGCACTGACTGAGGAGTTCCCAGACATAGCCGACAAGCATCATGAGGGCTGAATGCTCTCAGCATGAGAATAATTGCATTATCGTTATAATACGTGTAATACAACTATGTCTAGTCGTAACTAAATCTGCTCAATCCTTTTTGGATGCGTGCATCTCCGAGTATTCCGTGACTCGTGCAATACACAATGCAGCTAGAGCCGGGTCATCATAGCAAGGAATACGATTCATCTCAAGTAGATCCTTTCCGGGTTTTCCAACGTCACCCGCAAGCCATACTCCAACGACGGGTTTCTTGACATCTGCAATTCGTATCCCTTCCAGAGTACCTGCAGCATGTTCTGTCTGAGTCATTCCAGCAAAGGTCGGAACTCCGCATATCACCATTAGCATGTCTATGTTAGGATCTTTGAGCATCAGTTCTGTGGTAATTCGATATTCCTTTCTCCCTGCACTTGCTACAACATCTACCGGATTTTCTACTGAAGCCATGAGAGATAGAACCTGCCTTAATTCCTGGCTCGTTTCTCGTTCTAGTGAAGGGATGTTTAGCTCGAAACCAGCTGATGCATCTGTGGCAAGAACACCTGCCCCTCCTGTATTACTGATAATACCAATATTACGTCCTTTTGGTAGTGGTTGATAGTCAAACAATTTGGCAATCTCAAGAAAGGTATCAAGAGAAGGAGCTGTTACACAGCCGGCTTGTCGAATCATACCATCAAATACAGCTGTTGAACCCGCTAGGGATCCTGTGTGAGACTGGGTTGCCCGACCACCAGGCTCGCTTCTCCCACCCTTAAGCACTATGACCGGTTTCTGTCTAGCGGCTCTGCTGAGGGACTCAAAGAAAGCACGGCCGTCATCAACCCCCTCTACATAGACCATTATCACAGCGGTCTTTGAATCGTCAGTGAAGTAATCCAGAATCTCTCCAAAGCTGACGTCAGCTGAGTTACCAATGCTAGCAAACTTACTGAGACCTATACGCTTGACACGTGTGTTGTAGATGAGCATACCACCAAGTGCTCCACTCTGGGAGAGTAGTGAGATATTCCCTCTTTCAGGCGTCATAGTGAATGTGCCATTGAACAATCTGCTGTTGGAAACACCTACACAATTAGGTCCAATTATTCTGACTCCAGCCTCCTGGGCGGCTTTGACAAGCTCGTCCTCAAGTTGCGAACCTTGTGGCCCAGTTTCACTAAAACCGCCCGATATCACCACTGCAGATCTCGCACCTGCCTCTCGGACCTGACTCATCAAGTCCGGACAATACTTTGCTGCAACAGCAACTATGACCAAGTCGACAGGTTCAGGAATATTGGCAAGACTTGAATATGTCTTGACTCCAAGGACTTGTTCTCTGCTGCGAGTCACTGGATAGACATCGATCTCGGACGTGAGGAGGTTCATGAGAATGGAATTGCCTAGTTTCCGATAGTCGGATGATGCACCAACAAGGGCGACCCGTGAAGGATTGAAAAAGGAGTCAATCTCATCGAATCCCTTTGGGCCCAAACTGGTCATGACTCTGAACCAATTATCACTTGATTTATGTCTACCGAGCGAAACGAATGAGCATTGTATTACAAGTAATATCATTCTGAAGGGCTTCTCTTTTGGAAGCGTCTAAGATGCCTACGGTTCTTGCATTCAGATTCCAGAGCATCTTTGATCACAGCCATAGTTTCAGGAGACTTCTTCAAGATGTTGTCAAGAGCAGTTAATGAGGCATCGATGACTCGCTTATCCATACTCCTGCAAATCAGGTCGACAATGGCATGAGCGGACGATTCATGGTAGAGATTTCCAAGAGCTGTTATCGATGGCGTGATAATTCTTTGGTCATCAGTCCTCAATAGCTTCTCAAGGTGTGTGATTGAGTTCAAATGACGGACGGCAACATGGCCATTGACACATTGTAGAAGCTGTCGATAAGCCTCGCTTGATTTAGAACTCATGTATTGAGTAACTGCATTATCTAGTATTGCATTAAGAGTTGGCAAGGAGTGAATACTGCCCTTGGAGATAAGACCTTCAATGTCTTGATGCATGATGTGTTCATGAAGTTCTTTGTACATTTGATTTGATGGTCCGATGGAGTCCATCCCAGAAGCTTCTACTGTTTCAGACACTGTTATCTTTTGTTTGACCTCTGGTGATACTTGTATTACTGATAATACCATATCAAACTGATTAATTGATATTTTGTTTCCCTTTATCCCAAGGTCGGACAGAGCAAGGCGACCGTATTCAGAATACCATAATTGTGTAGTTTCCACAAGCTCGCCAGTTCGTTTTAGATTGAGATTAGCTATCTGTTCAACGCGGATTGCTTCAAGCTGTTTGTTGAACTCCTCAAACTTAGGATCTGGAAGGACATTGAAGTATAGTGTGTCACCGGATTCTATTTGGTTCATAGCAATCTCCTGAACATGGAAAGTGAACGACTGTGATGCTTCAGCTAGAGATTTACTCGATTTCAGCGTTCGAAGAAGGCTTGCAGTATCAGTCTGTACAGGCTCAAATCCATTGCATGACAACAGGTCAAAGATCATTTCGCGGTACTTCAGGGGCTCAATATGCTTCTGTTGCTTTCCAAAGCCAGCTGGAGTAGAATACTCCATATTGCCTACATAAATGAGATATTCCAGGGCTGTGTTCCATCCCTTGTCTTGTTCTACAGTTGCAACGATATCAAGCAGATCCCGGGACCTTCTCTCGCCTATTGCGTCAACGATGTCCTTCAGTGAACTTTCCATCTCAGCTTTTTCCGCACGCTCACGACTAGCCCTCAGGAACCACTTGGCATCTCTTTCTTCGGACACACTCAGTCTTACTCCTATAGCATGACTAGAATCATTATCTTGAGTGATAAGACTTTGTTGAGCTATCTTGTATTGTTTGTATCTTTTGTAATACAATGAATATTTCACATATGAAAACAACATTTAGTGAAGCAAGACAAAGAAAAAGTATGCGTTCTAAGATTAGAACTATGTATACTTGTGACCTTGTAAAGTATGAGCATGTTGTGTCAATGATGGCAAACTAATGCTACGGGATTTCCATCCTTTGGCACCCTCAAACGCCCGTCGTTGGCATCTCTATCTCCTCAAGTAAAAGTACCTCCAAGAAGATCCAATGCCGGTAAGAGTTCGGTGCTTGGAAACCTGAGCGACTTGCCACAGATACGACATGCTCGTGCCGTTTCTTTTCTATACTCCTGGTTCAGCTTTGCGTTTGGACAACTCGGACTTTAGCACTGTTGATGAAGTGAGTTCTTCCAACGCCGAGAGAATTGTACGTTCTGCTGTGCTATAGCTCTCGATCTCTTCGTCGGACAGATCTGCCTTCCCTGCTAGTATATCACGAATCTTCCGATAATCACCAATCCTCGAGGCTATCTCCTCAAATGGCCTGAAAAGTGTGAATTCGAACAGACCAAGATACGCTAGAAGTAACATTGTGTATAGACAACGCGTCACGTTTCTTCGCGCCTGGCCTAGGGTTCTGTTGAACGAACCACGCGAAACTCCACTTCCCTTCCTTTTCAATCTGAGAGATGCCTTCTCATCATATGGAATATGACTCCCATGTTCGTCTTCTACAACGAGGTCTATCAGAAGAGTTTCTAGTTGGACCTTTGTAAGTGTGGATTGATCGAGCAGTGCTTTCAAGATGGGCTCTTGTAAGACCCTCTGTGCTCCATCTGCAAGTTGTTTCACAGTACCACGCCATTTGATTTTGGACCTTTTTTGACTCATATTTGACAGGCCTCATAAGGATGGAAACTGCAAAAAGAGGCTTCATAATGCTTTTTCCAGACCTAAGTCTTGTACATCTGTACGGATACAATTTTGTATACAATTGAACACATAAACCTTCCCGGTGAAGATTCGTGATATGCCTGTAATACAACAATTAATAGTAAAGATCTACCTGAATCGAAGTTTCCATTCTGACTCGGGAGGGGTTAACACAAACCCGAGGATTAGATTGCCACGTATCTCATCGAATTTGAAAACGCCAAAGACATAGTTCGTGTTGTTAGTTGTCCACTCGACTCTGCCTCGTGCGAGATAATGCTGGAATATAGCGCGACATTGTTTCCGTACCTGTGCGAATAGGTTGCGATACCTTTTCCTCTGAGAAGGCCGAATGCCCCATCTCTCAAGGATGAATCTATTGGCGAGACTATTGCTCGATATGAGTGTGGATTTCTCCTTCTTCCTTAGCTTCTCAACGGTTTCCAGAAGAATGCTCCTGAAGCAATCCGGAATACTGGCTAAGATAGAAGGGGTGGTTTCGGGTTCGAACAATAGGGGCCGATTATTATCACCTGAGACACGCACGTTAGTTCAAGATTCTGTGATAACTGGCTCCTTAATAGGTCATATATTGCACCGACACACCAAACGTGCTACTTAGTTGGATTAATATTCCAGACTTATAGGGGTCCACGTAGAGAGGACTGTTTGGATTGAAACAACGAGCTGATATCCATGTCACTGGAATTGTCCAGGGTGTTGGATTCAGGCCTTTTGTTTATCGAGTTGCAAACAACCTGTCACTGTTAGGCTATGTACTAAACCTCGGAGATGCAGGTGTACAAATAGTGGTCGAGGGGGATCGTGAGAGAATAGAGGAACTGATTAAGCAACTCCAATCAAATCCTCCTTCAATCTCTCGCATTGACTCAGTCAACGTAGAGTGGGATTCGGCAATCGACTCCTTTGACTCATTCTCAATAAGAAACTCATCAACAGAGAGAAGTGAAAAGTCAGCACCAGAAATGCCTCCGGATATTGCTATCTGTGATGATTGCATTCTGGACCTGAAGAGTTCGGATTCACGATGGTATCAGTATCCATTTACCTCGTGCGCCGCATGCGGGCCAAGATACTCAACTATCACTCGCCTCCCCTACGACCGTCCAAATACTACAATGGTGGATTTTCCTCTATGTAATGTTTGTAATACAGGTTATACAAGTCCGATGGATCGTAGGTATCATGCCCAGACAACAGCATGTGATAGTTGCGGACCAAGATATCTACTCTATGGTGAAGATGGAGAGCTGGTACAGGATATTGACAGTATATTTCAAGCGGCGCATCTATTAGAGAAGAACGCTGTTCTAGCTCTGCAAGGCATAGGCGGAACACATCTTGTGATAAAGACCTCTGATTATAGACCGATTAGAGTTCTGAGAGAGAGAAAGAACAGGTTTCAACGGCCCTTTGCGATTATGGCCAAGGACGCAGATGCAGTCTTCCGATTCAGCGAACCCACTGAGAATGAAATGAAACTAATGAAAACTTGGCGAAGACCCATTGTTTTAGTCAGAAAACGTACTGGTTCAACAATTTCCCAAAAGTCACTTGATGAGATATCTCCAGGTTTGGACACCTTAGGCGTCATGTTACCCTATGCTCCTCTTCATCATCTTCTATTCGAAAAGCTCGAAGAGGAGGCTTTGGTAATGACGAGTGCAAATCCTACAGGTGTACCGATGTACATCAATCCACAAGTGATTACCACTGAGCTGAGTGGGATAGCAGACTACTTCCTGCTACACAATCGCCGGATTCATCAGAGATCAGATGATTCAGTGATTAAGTTTGTAGGCAATGACAGTCCAGTGTTCATTCGACGTGCTAGAGGATATGTGCCTGAACCTTTGACCATTAATTGCAGACCTGCATTGAAAGTCGTTGCAGTAGGACCTGAAGAGAAAGCGACTGGTGCGGTCCTCAAGTCCAAGAAAGTATACATGACTCAGCATATCGGCGACACTGACCGAGTTGAGAACATTGACTTCCTCAGAACTAGCATCGGCCATCTGATGTTTCTGCTTGGGGTTGATGAGGTTGATGCTATTGCATGTGACTTGCATCCAGAGTTTCTGAGCACAGAACTGGCTGAGGGATTGTCTTCCAAGATTGACGCTCCATTGATTCGTGTACAACATCATCATGCGCATCTTGCAGGAATACTGGCAGACAATAGTATGGACCTTGATACAAGTATTGTTTGTATTACAGCAGATGGCTATGGATACTCTCCTGATGGAGGAGGATGGGGCGGCGACATACTAGTCGGAAATGCAACAGAGTTTGTGAGAAGGGGAGGATTGAAGCCAAGTCCGTTCCCTGGAGGGGATCTCTCGGCAAGGTATGCAGCACGGTCTCTAGTGGGGATTCTTGGGAACAGACTTCCAATTGAGAGGTTCCTACCAATCATATTAGGACAGCCTATTGCATCAAACGAGAATCTGGACGAGCAAACATTGCCAGTCCTACTACAAGCTATGGACCAAGACATCAATGTCCTACAGAGTACCAGTGTTGGTAGGTTCCTTGATGCTGTGGCAGTTTCATTAGGTATCTGTTCTGAGAACTCTTACGATGGCGAGTGTCCAATGAAACTCGAGGCACACTCAGTTAGCTCCGAACTCAATATCGAGTCAGACTTCATTTCAAGTGGAAAAGTCATCGAGTTAAATTCAGCAGAATCCCTTGACCAGATTCTGGAACTAAAGAGAAAGGGACATTCCACACACAAGATTGCATATGCTGTGCATCGACATGTTGGGGAAGCCCTCGCTGAGATGGCCTGCAGAATTGCTAATGACGAAGGCGTCAAGTATGTCGGGTTCTCTGGTGGTGTGGCTTTGAATCGAATTATTACTGAAACATTAGTTGATGTAATTCGTTCGAAAGGAAAGCAGCCTCTGATACACAAGCATATACCACCTGGGGATGGAGGAGTGTCTGCAGGTCAGGTGGCTGTTGCCGCGGCTCGAATGAAATGAAAACTAAAGCAATGATTCTATAGCTTCCATTCCAAGCTCGAGAGCTTTTACATTGATGGACTCGAACTTCTTTGGGAATGTCGATCGTATTATCTCAAGTGCTGTCTTTTTCTTAATTGGCGTGATTCCGGTTCCTATAATGCCTCCCAACATCACCATATTCAGTGATAGGGAACTTCCCGCCTTTTGGGCCAAAGCCATTGCATCCACCTCTAGAATTCGATCAGTAAACTTCTTGATGCCACTGATGATTTCCTCATGGTCGGGGTATTCCGCCTCGCCCATCGATACGGCCACAGGATACTGAATATGGGAGCTTAGTAGTACACATCCATCCTCTGCAATAATCTGAACCTCTCTGAGGGTTTCAATTGGTTCAAACCCTACCAGTAAATCTGCAGTACCTGGATCAACTATTGGACCTTTTGCACCATCACCAATCCGAACAGTACAAACAACATGACCTCCACGCTGAGCCATTCCGTGAATCTCACCAACACGGACATTCAACGAGTCTGCAAGTGCTGCCTTTGCTAGAATCTCAGCAAGAGTGAGAACACCTTGACCGCCAACACCAGTGATTGCCACATTTATTGTATTACTTCTATTACCAGTCACTTCTATGCATCCTCCTGTTTGATTGCGCCCTGAGGGCATACAGAAACACAAGTGCCACATAGATTGCACAAGGTCTCGTCAATCACAGCCTTTTCGGTTTCAGGATCTTGATACATGGCTGGACATGATAGGCGGTTCAGGCATCGCTTGCATGCATTACATAACTCCTCGTCAACGTAGTACTTTGGAGAAAATTCGCCGCTTCTTTGTCTATCTGCAGCTGTAAGAAGAGCACATGGTTCTATTGACACCATCACAGCTGGCGTCTGGTTCTCTCTAACCCATGTCACCATTTCCCTGATTTCCGCGACAATGGTCGCCATGGAATCGAATGGTTGTATGGTCTTGACGTACTTCACCCCAAGTCCTTTACAGATCTCTGCGATATTCAGAGGTTCAACTTGTTTTTGCATTCCAGTGACTCCAGTACCAGGATGCGGCTGGTGCCCGGTCATTGCCGTAGTTCTGTTATCCAGAACTACTAGACTGATTGGATGGCTATTGTATACAGCATTGGCAATACCGGGTAGTCCGGATGCAAAGAATGTACTGTCACCAATCGTTGCCACAACATCTTGACCGGTCACACGGGCAATTCCACAGGCTGTTGTGATTGATGATCCCATGTCAAACAGAATGTCAGCAGTTTCAAGGGGTGGTGCTATACTGAGTGTGTAACATCCGATGTCAGAAGGATAAATCGCCTTGCCTCGTGTGGCAGTTCGGATGGCATAGTACGTTGCGCGATGAGGACATCCAGCACAAAGGAGAGGAGGTCTCGGAGGTAATTCAGGAAGCTCCGCGGTTTTCTTGTCTATCTCTTCCCAGTTAATACTTGTATTACGATTAATAATCTCCGAGAGAGCTGTGATGACAATTCGAGGGCTATACTCAAAAGCTCGTGAGAAGTATCCTTGTTCTTTTCCAAGGATCTCAACAGGGATTTTATTGAGCTGAGCAATTCTTCTGGCGTGAGTCTCTAGGAACGGCTCCAGTTCTTCAACAATCACAACTCTTTTGTGACTCTTGAGGAATTCACCAATTTTCGCCTCCGGAACAGGGTGGGTCATACCAAGTTTGAGAACTTCTGCTGGGAGTTCCATCGATGAAAGTGCCTCAAGGACATAGTTGTATGCAACCCCGCTGGTGATTATTCCAAGATCTCCATCACCGTGAATGAAGTTAAGGGAAGTTGATTCAGAAACCTTCATTGCTTTCTTCATGGTTTCAAGGAGTATAGGATGTCGTTTTCTAGCGACTGATGGAATTGGTACAAATCGAAATGGTTCTTTCTCAAATTCCATATTAGCAGGACGTTTTCTTATTTCTCCAAACTCTACTGGAGCTCTGGTATGATTGACCCGAGTAGTCGTCCTAAGGAGTACAGGAAGCTCTAGTTTCTCAGATATCTCGTATGCCTCAAGAAGCATCGACTTAGCCTCAGCAGGGTCAGCTGGTTCAACCATAGGCATGTTTCCCATCAGAGCATAGTACCTGCTATCGTTCTCATTCTGGGAGCTCCACATGCTGGGATCATCTGCTACCACGATGACCATACCCCCACGAACGCCGATATAAGCCAATGAAAAGAAAGGATCAGCTGCAACATTGAGACCTGGTCCCTTGCAGACCATCATTGAACGCACACCTGTTACTGCTGCCGCACCGGCAACTTCTAGAGCGACCTTCTCATTGGCACTGAACTCGAAGTAGAAGTTTGGTATGTGAGGTGCCATGAGTGTGAGGTTATTTCCAATCTCACTACTTGGAGTTCCAGGATAGAGTGCGACAAGTCGTACGCCTGCCTCAAGAACACCCCGAGCAATAGCCTCATTTGCAAGAAGAAGAACTCTCTTTCCTATTTTGTCTTCTAGTAGTTCTTTGGGTTTGGTCAATCACCTGGCCTCCGATCTCCGTAAATGACAAGAGCAAATCGTCCGGAGATAACTCGGTCTATCAACCTTGTGGTACTGGAAAGACTCCTTAAACATGATATCGTATTACAAATAATACCATAGAACACGTGTTCTAACATACTAATATATCCTATATCCAGATATTATGGTCTGGCACCCCTTCATTTCCACTGGAACTGATAAAATGGAAGGATCAAGAGCGGTGAAAAAATGATGATGATAAAATGGAGATGAATGCGAGCTTTGCAAACCGATATTTATATTTACCTTTTTCGAAAAGTATCGAAACTTTCAAAAGTTTCTAATGGAAATCAAGGGGTGTGTTACGTCTTGGAACACGTGTTCCAATCATTAGACTTCTCTCACGACTTCAAAGACTCTAGCCTTCAATATGTCAGAATAGGATGCAAACAGTGAATCGAAGAGAGATCTATACTCTCCTGGTACCAATATTGCCGAGTCAGCCACGGCATATGCACCTGATGTATCTATGAGACCAAGTTTCCTTTTCTGTCTAATTCCAGTCTTGGTTTTCCAAGTGTAGGAATATCCATAGAGCTCCTTTGTGAATGAAACACGTCGAGCATTGGTTTCACGAGCTCGTCGACAATCATACAAATAGAGGAAAAATGGCATAAAATTGGAACACATGTTCACATTTTCAGCCTTAGTAATACAAAATTGGTCCCAGATGGAAAGGTTAATGCTGATGAATTGTTCCACGCGGCAACGTCTGCGGCCAGGCAGGAGCTCGCAAATGAACATCATCGGCCTACGAAGTGAAGAAAAGCCATTCGAGTCAAGAGTACCTCTGGTACCCAAACATATTGCAGATCTTTCAGAGCAGTATAACATTCGATTTGTTGTCGAGCCTAGTTATCAACGTACCTTTGCCGCCCAAGATTTCACTGCGGCAGGGGCAGAGGTCAAGCCTTTGAAAGGCAGTGACGTACCTGTAATTCTAGGAATCAAGGAGATGCCAATCAACTTCTTCGAAAAGGGGAAAGTGTATGTCTTCTTCAGTCATACAATCAAGGGACAAGAAGACAACATGGACATGCTCCAACAGA
The DNA here is from genome assembly GCA_048882485.1 of Candidatus Thorarchaeota archaeon. Lineage (GTDB taxonomy): Archaea > Asgardarchaeota > Thorarchaeia > Thorarchaeales > Thorarchaeaceae > SMTZ1-83. Next base: position 33,440 of record JBHLRP010000021.1, on the reverse strand, counting down.
TTATCGATGTGGGTGCGACATTGATAGATTATGAGCGTGTCATCGATGAGAAAGGCAGACGATTAATCTTCTTTGGAAACTGGGCTGGAATGGCCGGGATCTCAGACACATTCAGAGTCTTGGGGAAACGATTGGATTGCAAAGGAATCATGCCCAATCCTTTTGCTGGTATGAAACCCACTCTAGAATGCAAGGATCTCTCAGAAGTCAGAGAACAATTCGAAGCACTTGGTGAGAGAATAACGAATATGGGTCTGCCAGAGAACATGATCCCCTTTGTGGTCGGATTTGCTGGATATGGAAATGTTTCACGCGGCGCACAAAAGATGTTCGATATCTTGCCCTATGAAGAGGTGGAACCGCTTCAGCTATCCAAGATATCAAGTCCGAAATCGAACATCTTGTACAAATGTGTCTTCAAGGAGGAACACATGGTAGAACCAAAGGAACAAGGCGTTGAGTTCAATCTCCAGGACTACTACAAACATGGTGGTACAAAGTATCGGGGAGTCTTCCACGAGTATGTTCCCTACATACCTGTTATTCTGAACTGCATATACTGGACTGAGAAATACCCCCGTCTCATAACAAAGGACTTCATCAAAGGTCACTGGAAAGACAAGAATAGGCGGCTCGAGGTCGTTGGTGATATCTCCTGTGACGTCGATGGTGCTATTGAGTTCACAGTCAGAACAGCCAACCCTGGAAGTCCTGCCTTCACTTACCTAGTGGAAGAAGATAGAGCAGAAGTCGGTGTAGAAGGAAAAGGACCAGTGGTGATGGCTGTTGACAATCTTCCCTCTGAACTTCCACGGGAGTCATCAACTTCGTTTAGCGAAACCCTTTTGGACTACATACCCGCGCTGGCGAAGTCAGATTTCACGGTTCCCTTTGAGAACCTCGAACTACCTAGAGAGCTCAAGAATGCCGTGATTGTATATCAAGGAGAACTGACGAAAGATTACGAGTATTTGAAAGAACATCTATCAGGTGAGGAGAGATAGCAATGAAGAAAGTCCTTTGTCTAGGTGCAGGCCTCGTAGCCCGCCCATATGTCCAATATCTGAGTAATCACGGCTTTCATGTTGTGGTCGCCAGCAGGACCAAGAGTAAAGCAGAACGATTGATTGAGGGGTGCGAGAATGCTGAGGCTGTCGCCTTCAACATAAAGACAGATGACGACCTTCTTGACGAATTGACCTCGCAAGCTGATTTAATCTGCTCTCTTCTGCCTTACACCTATCACGTGAAAGCGGCTAAGGTAGCAATCAAGTACAAGAAGGCATTCTGTACAACATCCTACATCTCAGATGAGATGAAAGCACTGGATGAAGAAGCCAGAGCTGCAGGAATCCTAATTCTAAATGAATGTGGAGTAGATCCAGGTATTGACCACATGAGTGCAATGCAGATTATCGATCATGTTCACAATCAAGATGGAAAAATCGCTAGCTTCACATCCTTTACCGGAGGTCTACCAGCTCCAGATGCCAATGATAACCCATTCGGGTACAAGCTCTCCTGGAGCCCACGGGGAGTCCTCCTTGCCGGTCGCAACGATGCTCAATTCCTGCTTGATGGGAAAGTGGTCAAGATTCCAGGTCCTGAACTCTTTGACCATTATGAGATAATGGAAGTGCCCGGGATGGGGAAGTTCGAAGGCTATCCCAATCGTGACAGTATGCCATTCATTGACTACTATGGTATCCAAGAAACCAATACTATGCAGAGAGGCACGTTCAGGAACTTAGGTTGGTGTAGCACGCTCAAGAAAGTGGCGGACCTCGGTCTCCTGTCCATTGAAGAGCAGAACTTTGATGGAATGACATATGCTGAGATGATGAGGGAGTTGACCAATGCAGAAAGCTCTGAATCTTCGATAGATGCTACAGCAAAGACGATTGGTCTTAAGAGCGATGAATCAATAATGCAGCGTCTTGAGTGGCTGGGGCTTTTCAGCGACCAAGAGATTCCTTCCAATGTCACAACATATCTCGATTCTGTCTGCTATCTGTTTGAGCAGAAGCTACAGTATGCTCCTGGTGAACGTGATATGATTGTCATGCATCACGAGTTCATTGCAGAATATCCTGACAGAAAGGAGAAAATCACGTCCACACTGATTGACTATGGTATACCCAACGGTGATTCTTCCATGTCTAGAACTGTTGCACTTCCTGTGGCAATTGCCAGTAGGATGGTTCTCGAGGGATCCATAGACTTGGTTGGAGTCCACAGACCAGTCATGCCAGAAGTCTATGAACCAATTCTAAAGGAATTGGAAACGCTGGACATCAAATTGGAGGAACATACTGTCAAACTATAGAGAATCACCAAAGAGAGCCGTTCTATTTGCCAACGCGTATCTGAATCGATGCAAGGATATCTTCGGCTCTCTCAGTTTCCTTTTGAACTTCAGCCATTTCCGTCTTGAGCCTATAGGTGTAACCAGAACGATTGCCATAGCGTTCCAGATGTCCCTTGCCATCATTCCACATTCTGGCCAAGTATGTAGATGCGGTACTCTTTGGCAAGTCTTCATTGAATGTTGCTTCAAATATCTCGGCAACATCAAGTGAGGAGAACTTGCCATGTTTGAATGACGCGTAGATCACTATGTGCATTTTCTCAAAGCTACTCATTGACTCGAAACTGATTTCTTCAAACTCTACTTCAACACTCTCTTGTTCTGGGACAAACAAGATGCCTGTGCTTGCTTCCAAGAAGACTCGGAACTTCTCAATCATTTCCTTTACGCTACCACCCTCGACTTCAAAGCTAGATTCTTCCCTTTTTGCCTCATCAATCACTACTATCTTGAAATCAAAGGGTTCATTGGTCAAGGACAGAATTCTCTGAAACCTGGTCAACGCCTCATCAGGCCTGACATACTTACACTGGAACACTTCTCGAAGTCCTGGTCCCGAGTTGTAGGTGAACCGATAGACATAGTTTGTACGACCTTCAGACTTCAAGTATTCCACCAAGACCTGTATTCGGGTAGCTCATACCCATTTCAATATTCACACGGAATAACTGACCGCGACCAAATAAGTGTGAGTATGTGAATTAACAATACGGAGATAATGGCAACATAATGCGTCTATACCTATTCAGAACACGTCCACGTTGATATCGATGTGCTGGCAGCTTGTGCGGTCAATTTTGGGGAAAATAAGCATTATGAGGCCTTATTTTTTGAAAAGAAGGGAAATGTTCAAACCTTCTGCTGTTCACTAGAATATGTGCTTTGTGAATGAGTTGATTAGTATTTCATATCTCTTCTTGTCCTGTTCCACTGGAAACCAAGGGGTGGCTTCATTCACAGGCCTAAGAGGGTTTATGGGCTGTCCTTCGGCTCCTTAAGGCGATTTAAAGGCTCTTTCATGAGAATGATTCACAAAAAAGGCGCCATTCACAGATACTCACTGTGAAAACCTGTTAATGAAGTGAACATGTCAACTCTTTTGGATAGATTGAATTGGCATCAAATAGTCCAATGGATCCTCACCGAGGACCAACTGAGTGAACGACTCGTTCGTGTTCACATTCGTCACAGTTTCCATTCTTCCGCGTGCCTCAACGGATTCACCAGCAAAGACATGCTCAGTGAACCTCCCTCGAAAACTGACCAATCTCCGCAGGCTGGTCATATCGGATTCTACAATGTAGGTGCATGGAGTGAATATTGAATCATTGTCGTCTATGACTAAACACTCGACTGTCTGGATGCCTTTATCCCGGATGATTAGATCCTCATACTTGTATTCTACCTCGTCAGGAATCTTGACCATCCTGATGAAGAAGTCATATGACCTAAACAATCCTTGGAGGGCTTTTTGAGATTCAATCTCCTGCAATGATCTCTCCCATTGATCATGTTTATCCCACCTAAACTTCACATGCCTTTTCAACCGAATTCCATGATATCGTTCTATTCCAGGCAACGAGTCATAATCTTCCCTGAGAACACTATGAATCCTTCTTGCGGGCTTTGATCCGTAGACAACAAGGTCAATGTCAGACTTCTCACCAGAAAGGCCTACAAGTTGAGACCCTGTGAGTCCAATGTCTGACCATTCTATTCCTGCCCTATCTACAAGGAGTTCAGCAAGAGCTCGGGCCGCTCTTTCCAAAGCAGTGATATGTATTCCCATATCGAGAAGTTGTCGCAGTCCATCTATCGGACTCAGAACGAATGAAACACGGTTTCTCGGAACCGCCTGAAATTGCCGTCCACGGTTTTCATCCATCCAGAGATACTGGGGATACTCTCTGTGAAGAATCTCATCTCGTTCCTTCAAGCTGTACACCTTTCTGAATCGAGTCCCACTTCTTGACTGGCGATCTCCATGCTTATCCTGGATATAACGCAGGTAAGCAATGATTCTGTCCTTGGGATGGACGACTCCTTTTACTTCGAACAGAAGATCATCGTCGGTCATTATGAAATAACCTTCAACAGGTGTAACACTCAAAGGACTCATCGATTTCTGAACACAAGGCCAACAATTAAAGAGACCTCCGCTAACAAACTGACTGTGGTGGCAATGAATATCAAGGCAGATTTCGGCGTCTATGATGCAGAACCAGAACTGGTATATCTCGACTCAGCAAGTACCACCCTAGTCCCTAGGACTGCTGCTGATGCCACGCATAGATTTCTCAACACAACAGTATCATCCGCCCGAAGAGGCGCCTATAGACTGACTGTTGATGCCAGTTCCATGACTGAGAATGTCCGCAGGTCATTGGCAGAATTCATGGCTACTGACAAGTCACAAGTTTCCTTTCAGAAATCTATCCCGACCGCAGTTGCCTCTTTTGCATACGGGTTTGATTGGAAAGAGGCAAATCGGAGCAAGATTGTAATTGCTCAGAGCGAAGAGCATTCAATTCTTGTCACCCTCCTGAGGGTCGCTGAGATACTGGACCTTCAAGTTGAAACTGTTCCGTTATCCCCTGATGGTGCCTTGAATATGTCGGAACTCGACAAAGCAGTCAATGCAGAAACGGGAATTGTTGCAGTCAGTCATGTGACCGTGGGGGCTGGTATAAGAAACCCCCTTGAAGAAGTAGCTAAAATCTGTCAAGAACATGAAACATTGCTTTTCACGGATTCAACACGATCCATGGGCGTGACAGACACAACCTTCTCGACTCTACATGCCGACGTAGCAGTATGTTCCGCAAATGTCGGTCTGATGGGCCCCCCAGGATTGGCACTACAGTGGATTAGAAAGGACCTCGGAGAAGCCCATAAGCCTGGTGTGATTGGTGGTTCAGCAGTTGCCAATGTTGAAGCTGAGTCATTCGAGATTGCCCTTCAACCAGACAAATTCGAATCAGGCATCCTTAACCTCCCAGCGATAGCAGGTCTAGGTGCTTCACTTGATTATCTTCGCGAACTAAGGAATCAGGGTCAGCTCAAGCACATGAAAGAACTTTCCGCCTACACTTATAACGCGCTCAGCGAGATAGAGGGAATAACTCTCTATGGTAATCCTACCAAGGAGAACACTATTTTTGGATTCAACATCCGCGATGAGAATGGAATCAACTGCCACGAGATCGCTCTCTTCCTTGATGACTCCAATATTGCGGTCAGAAGTGGTCTGGTCTGCGCTCATCCGCTCATCAAGCCATTCTCAGAGGAGGGACTTGTTCAAGTGTCACTACACGCCTACAACACTATCGAGGATATTGATCGACTGACTGAGTCGCTCAGGATGATCATCAAGGAACTCCTATGATTCCAGGAAAGGGCTTAGCCAACACCAAAAACGGGAGGATACATGATGAAGTACTGCACGATTACCGCGAGAAGTACTCCACTCATCACCAGACCTTTCCCACGCTTCGAGTTTACCTCTGTGAACCATAGAATTGCTCCCGCGAGGACGACTATCGCTGCAGAAACTCCACCTATGAAAATCAGGAAGTCCCATATTTCTGCAAAGTAGCCTGCTATCAGGTTTGCAAAGTCAGCCAACGGACTAAGTAAATATGCAAGCATTGGTTTCACACACTACATAATCCAATGAAGTGTAGATTTAAAGTCCTCAAAGAACAGTCACAGACTTTGCCAGGTTCCGAGGCTTGTCCGGATCATAGCCCTTCCTCCGAGCCATGTAATAGCTGAAGAGTTGAAGTGGTACAATGTAGGGCATTACAGAAAACTCAGAATCGACTCCTTTGGGTACAGTGAATAGATAGTCAGAGAGACTTTCCAGCTCCTCATCACCCTTCTCGATAACTGAAATGATTGCCGCCCCCCGAGCTTTCATTTCCATGATATTCCCGATGAGTCTGCTTCTGGTTTCATCTCTTGGCGCGATGAAAACCACAGGATATCCATCATGGACTAATGCAATAGGTCCATGTTTAGACAGTCCGGCTGAATAAGCCTCAGCATGATTATATGCTATCTCCTTTAGTTTGAGAGCCCCCTCTTCAGCTGTAGCCTGAGATATACCCCGTCCTAGAAAGAGAAGACTCGGCCTATCATAGAACATTCCTGCAAGACGTCTAGCTTGTTCCTCATTTCTTGAGATGACCTCTGAAATAATCTCTGGAAGTTTCTTCAGACTCTCACGTTTCTTCTCCAACAGTTTCCTATCTACAATCCCAGTTATCTCTCCAAGCACCAGAGCTATCTGGGCCAATGCCGTGAGCTGAACCATGAAAGTCTTAGTAGCGGCCACTCCGATTTCTGGACCAGCCTGAGTGATGATCGTGTGGTCGGCTACTCGTGTTATTGAGCTCCCAACAACATTAGTGACAGCTAGCACCTTCGTTCCGAATGTCTTCGCGTACTTCACAGCAAAAATAGTATCAGTCGTTTCTCCTGATTGTGTAATGGCTATTATACAGTCATCCTCAGACAAGGCATTATATACTGTATCAGGAAAATCACTGGCAAGTTCAAATCTAGGTACCACTCCACCAAGAGACGCGAACATATGCTTTCCAGCTATCGCTGCATGTCCAGATGTACCCATTGCTAGGATGTAGATATTCTTGCTCTCAAGAATCAATTTGGCGGCATGCTGCAGAACTTCCGGTCTCAGTCTCAATGTGTTTCTGATTGCATCAGGCTGTTCATGTATTTCTTTCAACATGAAATGAGGAAACCCGCCTTTCTGCGCCTGATCTGCAGTCCAACTGATTTCGATAGATTCCCTCTCCACTATGCTTCCATCAGAGAGCTTCTTAATCTCAACATTATCAGTAGTCAGTGTTGCGACTTCTCCATCAAGGAGCAAAATCATGTCATTAGTCATCGGCAAGAATGCAGGGATATCAGATGACACGTAAGTTGCCCCCTCCTTTCTCCCTAAAACAAGGGGATTGCCATCACGAGTACAAACAATCTTGCCTGGCTCTTTTATCATCATGGCAACAATAGCATATGTGCCCTCGATTCTCTTAGTGACTTTCGTAACTGCTTCAGTCAGATTCATGCCATCAGCGACATAATCCTCAATCATATGAGGAATAACTTCAGTGTCGGTTTCAGAGCCGAATTTGTGTCCTTTCGATGCAAGCTCCTTTCTAAGCTCTAGGAAGTTGTCAATGACTCCATTATGCACAACAGCAACCTGATTACTGCAATCGAAGTGTGGATGAGAGTTATACATTGACGGTATTCCATGAGTCGCCCAACGAGTATGCCCAATCCCGATACTACCAGGCATCTCATCAAGGTTGAGCTTCATGTGGACCTCCTCAATCTTACCCTTGTCCTTTTTCATGTGCAGCTTGTTGTCTGAAATGGTTGTTACGCCGACAGAATCGTATCCACGATATTCAAGGCGCTTCAATGCTTGGTGCAGAAACGGAGCTACTTGACCACGCTTCTGAACGACACCTATTATACCACACATCTACAAGGTCCTCAGGCTCTCTATGGATGCACAACAGTAACCCTACACCAAAAAGAGTTTGTGTAGATGACACAAATGTCCTAACCAGTGAGTTCGATTTCAATATAGACAGAATCCGGGATTCGTACACGCATAATTTGACGAATCGCACGTTCATCTGCATCGATGTCAATCAGACGTTTGTGAATTCTCATCTCCCACTTGTCCCATGACTCAGATCCTTGTCCGCATGGAGTCTTGCGTGTGGGAATGACCATTCTTCGTGTAGGTAACGGAATTGGACCTGACATTCGGACCCCTGTCTTTCGAGTTATGCGTCTAATCTGATTACAGACACCGTCTAGGTGTTCTGTACTCGTGCTTGACAGTCGAATCCGTGCTTTCTGGGTCATTATAGGTTCAGCCTCGTCTTCGAGGTAGATGACGCAACGGAATTTCATTCGGATAAAAAGGTTGTCTTGTGTAATGGCTTGGAACACGTGTTCTTACAATCTAGATGACAATGTCCATAAGTATGAAAGCGACCAAACGAAACGAGTGTTGGATGTGAATGGGCTTACAATAGTAAAGCTGGGAGGATCAGTCATAACTCACAAGGGTATGTCTCCTCCCACAGTCAATCAGGAAAACCTATCTCGTATTGTCCAAGAATTGAAGACCTCGAGCGAGCCGCTGATTATAATTCTAGGCGGCGGTGCACATGGACATCAAGCGGCTCACAGACATGGCTTTGGCAATCCATCAACTTCATCAGAGCAATTACTTCAGGGAATCCCATCAATACGTCACAATATGTCAGTCCTTTCAACTGCGGTCGAACAAAGTCTGAATGATGCAGGCATTCAGGGAGTCGTACTACCACCCTTTCTTATGGCCAGCCTAGATAACAAGGAAATTGTCAGCTTTCAAACATCATTCATTGAGAAGGCAATTCGGTCCAGCCTCACTGTCATCACACATGGAGATGTCTGCTTTGACGAATCTCTTGGTGCTTCGATTCTCAGTGGTGATACAATTGCTGTCTATCTTGCTAAAAAGCTAAGAGCCACTTCTCTCTACATTGGAACGGATGTAAACGGAGTTCTTGAGGAAGATCCTCAGATCAATCCAAAAGCAGCGCATATAGAAGTAATCGATGCAACAAACATAGATACCATTCTTGACGGAGCTGGTCCATCCTCAGCTACGGACGTCACAGGTGGAATGGAAAAGAAACTTGGCGATATCTTCACACTGGCTGGTCTTGAAATAGACATAGCAATATTTAATCTTGGAGTGCCAAATCGATTGTCTTCTTTGCTTTCTGGAAAGACCACTCGATGCACAAGAATACGACTCTAACTTCAATAGTTATTATCCTGCCGCACTGGCCACAGAAACATACTCCGAGAAGTCATAGAGTAGAATATTGTTCGGCATAACCACCGTTTCTTCCAGATACTCAGCGGCAGTTAATACACAGACAATTCTTCCTGACTTGCAAGTCCTGCATGCAATATCACTTTGAAGGTGAAGCAACGTGTTTAGCTGTTGCTGATTTGGAAAGACAACATACGAAACGCCATTTGTACAAAGATCATAGTAGCCATGATTACGGGAAACCGAATTCTGCCGCTTTCGTAGTTCCTTTTCGAGAGCACTAACAGCTGAATCCTTGAGCTTTCCTAGTTCACCAGAGTTCACAATCCAGAGCCCCTCCTCCAAATCAATGAAATCAAGACCATTCCCAACACGCAGAGCCATCAGGACTTCATCCGCTAGCAGCTCTGTCAATGCACGCTTTCCTTCCTCCATATTCATTGGAGTGGTTTTCCCCTTAAGCGATTGAAGGGCGGTTGTTTCAATGAACTCTAGTAAGACATTCCATTCGGTTCTACCATTCGACAAATCCACGAAATCCTGTATCAACTGAAACCATAGTCGCATCTGTATTGCACGGTTTGTCGCTGTTCCAACGTCATGCATAGCGCCAATGAGATTCACTCCAGCATCCGCCTTGGCCTTATCCTCGCTAGTTGTCAAGTCTACATTAGTTGAGGTTCCCATTGCTAGATTCTCAATCATTGCGTCAAGTGAACTGGGAAATGCCGAAACTATGCCTACTGCGTCAAACTCATCTGTTTCACTCATCACCTCCCTGAGCTTGGCTGCTGCAACACTCCCTCTGACGACAACAATCAATTCGATGAAATCATTACCCAGATTATTCATGTAATTCCGAATTCTAGTGACTGTTGTCTTCATTGATGATGCTTTGAGATGTTGAGGAAGTATCAAAATGGCCCTGTCGTCGAGAACGATATCTGGTCCATCATCTAAATTTCGTTCCCATGTGACATCATGCAAGCCAAGCTTCTCGATAATATAGTCAGTTATCACCATTCTTACTGCATCAAGTCCTTTTCCCGGCAAAGTAAAAATGAAGTCGCCTGGTACAATTGGCAAAGCTTCTCTATCAATTGTCCCCAAGGATACCAAGTCACGAATGACTTCACCTATGTCGTCACTTTCCATTCTTGAATCGATTGCGGTCAGAATCTCCTCCATTTCAGCTTGATTTGCCATATTCCGAGAGGCAAGAAATGCTACAATATGCGACCCCAATTCTCCCAATCGATCATACACCGCTCCCATCGGTTTCGAAGAAGAGCCAAAGCTTCCAGACTGAACTGTTGTATCATGTTCTAGAGAGGTATCTTTGTGTTCTAGAATTGCTCCTTCATCATGAGGTCTTGACTCAAAAGACGGTCTCTCAAGAATGCTGGTTATTTCAAATGGTCGCGTTGCGATCTCAAACGGCTCTGTCCCGGGTAAGACAATCAGCGCTCTTCCACGCTTTAGTGTCTTAAGGTACCGCTCCTGTTCCTCATCAAGAGACATGAATCTGGCACCAATGGGACTATCATAGGGAAGTCGAAAAGCAATTTTCGTGGCTGTGTTTGCCAGAATATTCGAAGACACATTCGGTCTAGTTGATATCACAACTACACCTTGCCCTGTTGCTCGTTGGAGCATAACCATCGACTCTCCAGTGGTGATATCTGCAGCTGTATGCCTCGTATAGCTTTCAGGTACAAGATTACTGGCTTCTTCGAGGACTACTAAATGATGAAGACCTGGCTTTATCCCCCTGTGCAATGCGTAGTCAAAGATGCGCTTAGCTATGAGATTATACAGCAAACGAGCGGCATCCATTCCACCCGTCCTAGCAACATACTGCAGGTCAAGAATCACCCGCTTCTCCATAAGGTTCGAGATCTTTACTGCATCTCGACCGCCACTTAGAATAGTCCCAAGGGGCTCTCTGGATAGAATCTCCAGACGATTAAGGAGTGCATCTCTAGTCATGATAGCTGTCCGATCCTTTCCTGCAAGGTCTGATACCTCACGAATCAGTGCTTGAATCGAGTTGTCATTATTTGATGCACGCGCAATCTCTAGAACTGCTTCACGAAGAAGCTTTTCCATTGCAGGCGAGAGTTCTGAAGAAACACCCCTCTCGTTTAGGAGTTCTCTCAATATTGCAAAGGTAGTATATGCATGCCTCTCCCCAGAATCAGTTTCCGGGTCCATGAAATCAATCACGAATGATGGATCTACTCCAGGTTTCAATACGAGGACATCATCGTCACAGAGGCCCACTAATTCTTGATACTCAGATCCCTTTACATCAAAAATCCACCACGGAACACTCGACTTCTTACTTAGTTCGGCAATAAGGTGTTTCACAAGAGTAGTCTTTCCAGTACCTGTTGCTCCCAGTACCGCTACATGTTCCCGAAGCCATTCAGGCTTCAAACCGACATCATTTATTCGGCGCCCGCCAAAGACAGCTCTTCCAATGACGAACTCATTACTCACCAATCTTCTTGATGGAATTGAGAAGGTGGGCACGGGGGATGCGGCAATGACAGGTAACTGCTGGACCGGTGTATTCAAGAAAGCTGCCAATCTACTCACATGAGTCCTTTGTGACTCAATATGTCTTCTAAGAAGGAGTTTGTAAGCTATACCCTTCCCTATGGCTTTAGGTTTCAATTTGAGTTTGCTATCGCCTCCCCATATTGAGTGAACGACACCACACACCGCTTCTTGAATGCTTGAAAGATGTTCGGAACTATCTGTTCTTATCGCAAGAGAAACTGAGGAATCAAACCAACTGGTATTCCCCTGTATCTCCTCATAATCGCGTAACAGCTTCTTCTTCTCTGAATGGTCTGCCAGGGAGTCTTCATTACGTTTTTCTTTCTCGCGAATTGATTTCCATTGCCCTTCCAGTTTTCTCTGTTCACGTCCAGGTTTGGCTTTCGAAAAAACGCATGTGAGACTTACGTCGTATCCTTGCCGAAGTGAAGTCGAGAGAAAAGTCCCAATCTGAGAGCTTTCCAGACTGGGCGCGACTCGCGGCTCTCCATTAATTAGCAACAATACAGTATGCAGATCTCTGGATGAGTTTCCCTCCAAGTCAAGAGAAAGGATGCCCGATACCGCTTCCCTGAGGCTCTCTCCTCTAAGCTGATGGAGTTCCACATTGTTAAGAGAGGATATCAAAATGGCCTCGGCTCGAGTTGCCTCATGTCTAAGAATACTCCCAACCTCTTCTTTATTCTTGCCTATTCCAGTTATGAAAATCCGTAGAAAAGCCTCACCCCTCGAAACACCCACTTCATATGCCATACTTACCTTCTCATTCATTCCTGCACGAAGTGCTAGAAGGAATGCAGTAGCATACTCCGGCCGATCGTTCCGAGCAATATGGACTGAGCCAGGTGCAGACATGATATCAAGACAGCATCCCGCCACAGTATGGTTTCCAATGTCCATTGACACCAAATCATCATCCAAGACTGCAGTCAATGTCTGCTCAGAAACTAGCTTTCTGCGAGCCACTAGCACGCCCATCAATATTGGAGCTATGGAGATTATGATCTCAATAAGCAGTTTCAATGGGATCAAAACTGGGGTGATTAGTCCTAGTAGCGGGAGCATGTAGACTACTATAAAGTAGAAAGCTAGGATACCAATGCCAGTAAGCCATCCGAGCTCAATCCATTTCCATCGCTTTGGATGATTCTTCCTAGATGGCACTCTAAATCGACCTCCCTCGCTCAATTCATGACTGGACACTGCGTCATCACCCGTTCGGAGCTAGAGCACTGTGAATGTCTCTTGCAAATTCACAGTCTACCCTTGGTGATTTACAATTACATATGAACTCCTCCAGAATCTGATAGTTCGGTAGGAGATTAAAAACTCGAATACAGACTCATGAGAGAATTCAGAACACACTATGCATGAGCCTTTTGCATAGCTGCAATCTATTTCACAATAAACGAGGTGACTGCATTTGAAGCGAGTCTGCACAGGAATAGTAATGATATTGGCAGCACTGTTCTTAGTATCTAGTTTGACTGCAGATGTAGCATCGGCAGAGGAAATCCTTGTCGTGCGCGGAGAATTGGTGCCTATCACTGCAAGACTCCTTCAAAACGGCACTTTCGGAGATCCAGTAATCAACCAGCGTCTTCTCTTCTACGATCAGACGCAAGATATCTTCATTGGATCTGCCTTGACAGACACTAATGGCTATGCAACAGTGCTTTGGAACATTTCGATTAATCACCCTTTGGGGCTGTGCATGCTAAATGTAACATTTGAGGGAAACACTTCCCTTTCTCTATCTCCTTCCTGCCAATGGTCTTCAGTCATTGTGGTTTCTATGACAGTCATAGAGGTTCAAGTCGATGAGAACTCTATTCACCCAGAGGATGAAATTGTTCTTACCGCCAAAATCACTGATGACCATAATTCATCAATTAGTGGGGTCACTATGGCTGTCTATAGTGAAGGTACCCTTCTAGCAGTTGCCCCAACGAATGCTAGCGGCTATGCAGCTTTCATTATAGATTGCAATAACACATGGTGCATCATTGGACAAAACACATTGAGAATAGTCTTTGAACAGGATATGGTACGCTTTCTAAACGGTTCACAGAGTCCGATATCTGTGAACGTTCACCAAATAGCAACGTCTATTGAAATAGAAGATTTCTACAACTCTACTGTTCATTTGAATGACTCATTCTGGTTGCAGATGACAGTTCGGGCTGAGGGTCAGAATCACTCCGATGCATCACTTGCTGTGTTTCTTGATGAAAATCCAATAGATGCTATCGTGAGCGACATAGATGGTATTGCACAGCTAAGTCTGGATATTGATTCACGGTATATGCTTGGGATGCATACCATTAAGATAGAATATTCGGGAACCTTCCGTTATGAATCATCATACATCGAAGTTGACATATCTGTGATAAGCCCCGCAACAATTTACATCGAGTTGCCAGATTCAATCCCTGTAGGAGTAGAATCTGAAGTCCAAGTGACGCTCCATGATCTCTTTATGAGACCGATTCCCAATGCCACTATAACGCTATTTGATGAACTTACTCACGAGTCGCATTTGATATCATTCTCCCTTGGACAAATCACAACCACTTCACGCATTACATTCAATGGCCTTCTTGGACCCAGAAATCTACAGTTCGAGGTTTCACATTCATTCTTGACTGATAAAACTAGAATAATCCCAGTTATAGTTTGGTCGCAACCGAATATCATCATGACCTATCAAAACATACTAGGCTATGCATCGCCTTCTCAAGTTGTGACATTCCAAGTTCAGCTAAATGCAAGTGGAATAAATATGTCAGAACGACCAATTGCATGGCAAATTGGAAACCAACTGGTGACTACTTCTACCACCAATAACGATGGTGTTGCTGAAGCCGCATTTCCTGTTTCTTCAGTAGAAGGTCCCCATCTATTAGTCATAAGCTATAATGGTAGCATACTAAACTACGAACTACCTGCAGTCTTAGAATATGAAATCATTGTCAGCAGAGTCGTTCCGGTAGCTGTGAATATGATGGATTATTCGGTTTATCCATCTCTTCAAGAAATTGCAGTTCAATTGTCCATCATAGCACTGAATGGCACTCCTCTAGAAGATGTAAATCTGTCTTATGAGTGGCTAGGCCAAAGAAGTCTTGTTAAGAGTCACGAGTCGGGTATTGTAGAGATTGGCCTTCGCATTCCCACGGAATCAGGTGTCTATAATCTGTATTATGAAACGGAGGAAGCCGCGTTTGCACAATCTTCCACTGGATACCACATCATTATCATCTCTAGCGCAGAAGCAATGGCTGGTCAAGGTGTAGGAATTCCCTTCATTGTACTCAGCCTTGGCATATCAGTTGCACTTGCTAGCATACCGATTCTATGGCGACGCCGTCTAATAGGATGATAATAGAATTGGTGCTCCGGCCGGGATTTGAACCCGGGTCGAGGGATCGAGAGTCCCTCATGCTGGGCCGGACTACATACGGTTGCATCATGACCTCATGAAGCATCTACCGGAGCTAAGACGCACCAGTCCGGAGCGGGTGTGCTCACTCCAGACTACAAATAAGGCTTTCCCCAAATCTTTCCCAAAATCACACAAGCAGCATTAAATCATTAGTCACGGGAATAGACTCGTGAAGCTACTCCAGCTGTCTTCAAGAATCTGAAAGAGTCCTGCTACAACGTCTTGCGCCCAACCTGTTGCCTGTAGTATTACAGCAATGACTATCGACACAGTAACCACAGCAATACCAAGCAGGAGGCTCTCTTCGACAAGAGGGCCGCCCTGTTCATCCCTTATCGGGTCATGCATAGAATTCCACCTGATTACCCGTCCATGGAATGGTATTTTAACTGCCCTCAAAAACGAAATAGGATAGCCTCAGATGCGTGCATACCACAACGACTGTCCTTTAGTCCAGATTTCTCTTCCTAAGCTCGGCTATCGCTATTATCTGACGTCTGTAACCTTTCAGATAGAAGATTGACTATTTCGTTGTATGCTTGAATATGACTTTCATGCCCAGCTGCACGTGCAAAAGAAAGATACGCGCCGTCTGCTGCCCAATGCAAATCTTGGGATGAATTGCAATTGTAGACTGTACTGAGTCCTACGAACTTGAGTACCCCTTCTGAAACTGTTCGTTGGACTTCAGCAATCTCACTGACACGCCTAATCGACTCTCCAGGTACTGGTCGTACCATTGTCACAATCAAATCCATCATAGCTATACTAGATTTGTCGATATTGTGCCCAGTTGTCCAACGGGATACAAGACTAGCTGCTGAAGAGCTATGGCAGGTTTGTATTGCACGAAGACCTGCTGCAATAGCTTGAAAAAGGGCTTGGCTGTGCTCCGCAGTCTGAATCTCACCAAGCACAAGATAGTCTGGCGACCTATGGAGAGTTTTCACAATCTCCAATGATTTGTCAAAATGCCCATCTACTTCATCAACTGGGTCGACTTTGAAACGAACTTGGTTGTGATCGTGAAGACTTCTGCTTTCTACTGCATCTTCTATGTAGATTTTTCGCCAGGTTTTTGGGCTATCCAAGTCAAGTGCATTCAATAGAGTAGTCTTACCTGTCCCAGGCCCTCCAGTTATCGTTATGTTAAACCTGCACCCCAGTGCCAGAAGAAGTGCTGCCGCTGCCTCAATTGGAAGTGTGCCATTGCGAATTAAATCCAAAACGGTGAAAGCATTCTTCCGCGCTCGTCGAATTTCCATATGCAACCCATCAGGGCTTAATGGAGGCAGGCTGGCAGATACTCGCAGATTCGTATCAAAGAGATTCAAGTCAGTCTTCAAAGAAGGATTTCTCCTATCCAGATGGAGGTTACTCTCTGCACGTAACAGTGTGGTTAGACGAGGGACATCTTCTTGATGAAGTTCATGATTTGAGATACATCTTCCTAGCCTACAATGGTCAAAATAGATTGGCTTTCCTGGACGATCCACGTACATCTCTTCTACATCATCATCCAATAGAATTGGCAGGAATGGCTCTAACACAGTTGTTTTGTTTGCCACTATCATAGAGATTCTCTCTCGTGTCGTGCTGCCTATCTCAGGTAACGATGTCAGAAGGTCTCTACAAACATTGTCAGCAACCTGCTGAATTCGAGTTGAAATATCGGACCTTCCTATTGACGGATGGGGATTACATCCAATTGCCTCATTCAGTTTCTGCATGAGTCCATACTCGAGCGAAGTCCTCACTAGTGGATACGACCGATGAAAAACCTCCCTTCCACCCGCTCTTGAGAAGTAGAACGAAAGATATGGACCTACCAAGTAAGCATCTATTGGAATCCAATCCTCGTCTGGATACTCGTGATCACCGATATAGACCGACTCCCATCCATCTCCTTTCCATGGAGGATTTGTTGGGATTGGACCAGAAATTCCACTCAGATGAAGAAGCCTTCTAGAACCCTCCAGAATCAGTACCTTCTTCCTATTCTCTTCTTCGAATAGCATAGATAGCCTGGTGCATTCTGAAGCGGTCACCTCAGAACAATCCTTGCATCTAGTGTCTGGACATCTAATCAATTCGAGTGTATCTTCCATTCACATCCTCGCCCTTGGGAATATAATTCAAATCGGCGTCATATGATCATCTAGGTTAGAGAAACCGATGCAATCACTTTCTTCATCATTCCGAAATGATCCCGAATGCTGTACTCAGCAACTTGAGTCGCTTCCGATGCAAGCTTCTGAGTAAGCACAGACCGTTTTCCATGTTCATCTGCAACCAGACGATCGCTTGCGTAGGCGGCTGAAACAGTGAATATGAAGGGATTTCTTCCTCCTCTCTTTGAAGCCGGTATCATCTCTAGAACTTCAAGGATCTTATCTCTGAGAGCATTCTCATACTTCTTTGGCTCCCATCCACGAGCTATCACCTTTTTGAGCACCTTTTCACTATTCATCAACATAGACAAGACTCTTGGTACATAGTCATCTGGACGTCGAATTTCGGGGGCAACACCTGTTAGTGATTTAAGTTTCAATGCTTCTCTAACAATAGCCCTGACATTAACACGATGACCACATTTCTCGAATGTGTTGGCTATCTCATCCAAGGTGATTGGTGCTCCATCCTTGAATTCTCTAACAGCCATTAGAAGACATACAGCTATGAGCAGGATATTGTTGTTAATTTTCTCCGAAGACTCAGAGGATATCTTCTTGTAGAGATAGGCAGTGCGATCACGGACCTGTTCATTTAGCATAAGCAACTTAGAAACATGGTTGAGGGTTCTGAGGGCTCTATACTTTGCCTCGTTTCTGCCAATCCGTATTCGCGTGCTGTATATCATCTTAAGCCGCTTGAATTTCTTCTGCGATCGTGCTGTGAGAGTCTGACCTTGTGCATCTTGGAAATATCTGTCCTTATGGAAGCCAATATAGCTCCCTAACCCGTCAACAATATGCATACGATTACCAAGAGACACGTATACACTTGCTTCAGGTGCCCCGTCAGATACCTTTTCACCCATCTGGTAGGTAGGTGATACGTATTCTCTAGAGATTACTAGACCGCATTCTATACATACAATATAGCCCTGGTTTGCCGTTATCAGACCGGAACAGTCGGGGCAAGACCAAGACGAGTTTTGAATAGCCTCGAATGTTTCATCAATCAAAGACCACACCCATATACCGCGTGGGTCCCGGTCCTAACTAGATTTCAGGAAGGTTTCAGTCCATTCTTCAGAACATGCTGTTCTACAGAGCTAATTCCTAGTGCTTTACAGAGGGTGTTAGCAGTCCGGACTGACAGAAAGAGAGATGCCCGAAACTATTCTGTGGAGTATGAATTCTCGAAGACATTTTCAAATTATAGCTACCAGAAACCTGTTCTGATCAAACGTCTTTCGTTGAGCAGCTGTAGGATTGCTGAGATCAAGAGTCATTCTAAGCCCTCCTATCGTGCCAGTGACCTCAATCCCATCCTCGCCCCCTATTTGAAACACCTTGCCTTCTGCATACAGCTTGGCGTTCTCTCCTCGTGCAATTGGTTTCGAATCGAAAATAACAGTGACCTCGTCCCTTAGCTTTATCGTACCAGACAGGACTTCAGGAAGCTCTAATGAAATCCGTGCACCTTCTTCTTTGGCAATCATCCTGACAACTTTCAGCCTCTTTGTTTCGGTGTCTTCAATTGAGTCAACTATGGCATTCTTTAGCCTGATTACCATATTCTCACACTCTCGCTCTTCGGCGCTTGGTTGGCGTTCAGTCTGGAATTAAAGTTGTCGTTCTATTCGTGTGCTGTTTTTTAGGCAACATACTGACCGGGTTTTGGTGGGTTTCTTGAGCCAAAGGACGTTAGTATCAGTCATTGCCTGCGCATGTATTGTATTCGCTCTTGTCGCACCTGTTTCTGCATTCTACTTCGAATTCCACTACTTCGAAACTGATAAGCTAGTGTATGAAGTAGGTGAAACAATAAACATGGTTGCTGAACTTATTGCTGATTTCAGTGGAGATGGGTGGTGCTACGTGTCGTTTGCAGTAGTGACCGACCAAGGTCCGGTATTCTCAGACCTCTATTACCTCTCACCCTCAACTGACATACGACATTTCAATTCATCCTACACCATCCTCCCGGAAGACACCTCACCAGGAGTAAATGGCACCCAAGCCTATGTAATCTTCAATGTCGAGATCTATGACTCCTATTCACAGGGCGAGGGAGATACTGTTGTTGTGAATATAACAAGGGGTTATCTTAGTGTTCTTCCGCTATCACCTTTGAACATTGAATTCAACAAGAATTCCACTCTTGCCTTCAAAGTTGCAAGTACACATAGCCAATCCATTCCATACAGGAACAGTCCTGTGACAGTCACACTTCTCAATTCGACATCTGATTCAATACTACAAATTAATACAACAACATCTTCGGATGGAGAAATATGGATTAACTGGACTGAAACCACAGGCCCTCCTGGTGCTTATACAGTCACAATAGCAGGTAATGGAACGGAGAGCTTCCTTCCCTTTTCAGATTCCTTTCCTCTCGTCGTAACAAGGGCGGTTTCCAATCTAACGGTCTTGTCTGCACCACCATCAATTCATTGCCAAACACCAGATGGCAGCCAAATTGAATCCGCTGATATAATGGTAAATCAGGAAACACGAGACGGTCAGCCGATTTCTGACAGTACGATTCTGTGGACCACGACCTTTTCTTCAGGCATAATGAACACACTTGGTAACGGACTTTACAGCGTGTCAATCCCATTCACTGTTGAACCAGGCCTTTACAGTGTGAATCTTACAGCAGCTAACCCTCTCTATCGAAACGAGTCTGAATCGGTCACAATTGATGTGATTCCTTATGTTATTCAGCTTTCAGCAACAAATGCTTCGTGGTCAGCCAAGCGAGGAAACAACGTCACCTTGATTGTTAGCATCAATTCTACTTTACTGCAGAGCCAACTGATTCCAATAGAAATCCTTGATTCAATCGGAGAAATCAATGCCTCCGTATCAGTCATTGCAAACAGCCAAGCGGAAGTTACATTCCCTATCAACAGTAATGTATCATTAGGCCCTCATGCAGCGTCCATTGGAATACTCGACAGTGCGTACAGCATTGAGAACCGTCTTGACTTGGAAATCAATGTGTATGGAGTCATTGATGTTGATGTAGAGTTTAATCTAGTCTATTATGGGGAGATTGCTCAGATCGATATCAATGCTACAGATGATAATGGCCAGAGTGTTGGACTCATTGATTTGAGAATTTATGCTGATTCAGCCCCTACACCCTTTCTCACAATCAGCAATGCAAATGCCATGTCACCAATAGATGTTCCCTTTTTGCTCGATATCTATCCTGGATCACACATTCTTCATCTGTACATAAGCAACCCTTGGTGTGAAGAAGCAAATATCTCACAACCTGTGACTGTCTGGATGAGAACTAGTATCGTGATAATCATTGGGGACCCCAACCCTCCTGGACCTACATCTCTCCCGTCTACAGACTATGACTCGGATCTAATTCTTTCCACGATTTCATCAGGCTCAATCATCAATCCTCCACCAATCTTAGTGAGTGAAACCACGTCGACGGAGTTGCCAACTACTCTTGAAACCTCTCTGGAGAGCTGTCCTAGACTAAGCTCCGGCACTAGTAATCGATCAACTGATTCGGCAAATTCTCTTATCTCAGAGTCTGGAAACGGCCATGCTGTTCTCAAACGCAACGATCTCACAGGAGGGGCTCCTGAATTCCTAGCAATCAACTCTTCTACCGACCTTGATGTGCACCCATACGATATAATTCCCCATTCAGCTGACTCTTGACCTGAAACTACCACATCTGTGAGAAAGGCACGTTCATTCTGAATTTTCGCCGAGATTCGACGAATCAGTGTATCATGCACCTTGGGATCAGACGTCCTTCGATAGCCATATTCATCATGCGTTGACCCAGTGACCAGGAGGTTGTGGCCCTCACCGAACCTTGGCATTTGTATCCATCCATTCTCATTGAATCCATCAAATGGAGGAATTCCCGCCTTTGCATACCTTCGCTGAACCCCAAGGCTTTCCTTGGTGTTCACAACAACTTTCTCTCTAGAATGTCCCACGATTTCATCTGAAAGAATTACCGCTGGATGTCTAAGCTTTTCCGAGAGATGAAAGGCACGCAGTGTGAGTTCGAATGTTTCCTGTGCAGAATTAGGACAAAGCACTACGCTCTCAACGTCACCGTGTGTACCCCATCTTGATTGCTGGAAATCTCCCTGTGCGCCTTTTGTAGCCTGCCCAGTGCTGGGTCCTGCACGCTGGACATCCACAATGACACAAGGAGTTTCAGTCATAATTGCATATCCTATGTTTTCTTGCATGAGACTGAAACCAGGACCGGATGTTGCCGTCATTGACAGGGTGCCGCCCCATGATGCACCGATTACTGCAGATATCGCACCTATTTCATCCTCCATTTGGAGATAAGTCCCTCCGACACTGGGAAGACTTTCTGCCATTATTTCTGCAATCTCAGAGGCTGGAGTAATTGGATAGCCAGCGAAGAACCGACATCCTGCTGCAATTGCAGCTTCGGCACATGCCTGATTTCCCTGCCAGAAGTTGACTGATAAATCGCGACCGGCCATGAAGTATAATCCTCAGGGGCGGCTGTCCCACAAGTCCTTGATAAGCATTGACTTGGAGCATTTTGCCGATAGTCTTTTATCATGTACCACAAGGATGCTCTCTTCAGCGGCCGTAGTCTAGCCTGGTTAGGACGGAGGCCTCCCAAGCCTCCAACCCGGGTTCGAATCAGCAGACGACCATCGTCTGCTGAGATACTCCCGGCGGCCGCACATTCTTTTCGTCAGACTTAAGGACAAATAGACCAAGTTTAGAGAGGCGAGTGATGACTGCCATGACCCCAATGAGTCCGGAGTGACGATGATATGGATCTTGAGTAACGAGCTCGCCACTATTACTTTCGGCTAGCACCACTTCTTGCATACATTTAATCGAACAATTCGCATAACTCTTTTAAGTTGCTGATTTGTTTCTATATCGGACCGGGATGACTCATGACGTATGACTATGTGGAAGACGAATTGAGTCGACAGAGCGTATTCAAGTCGGAGCAATTGCTGTCCATCGACTATGTTCCAGAAACTCTCCCACATAGAGAGCCTGAGTTGAGGAAGCTTGCCCAGAGTTTCAAGACACTAATCGCTTCTCCCGGTCGCGCAAGTCAGAAGTTCATTATCGAGGGTCCAGTGGGAACCGGAAAGACAGCTGTGACTAAGCGTTTTGCGGAACAAATGGTTAAAGCAGCTACCCGCCGTGGCATACAACTGCACAAGCTGCACATAAACTGCAGAGTGAGTAAGAGTACCTATCTTGTGTATTTGCGGATGTTGAGGGAGTTTAAACCAAGATTTCCTCGACGAGGCCATTCACCTGAAGAAATTCTACAGATGGTTGTGGAAGTACTTGATGAAGAAGATAGATACCTTCTATTGATACTTGATGAGCTCGACTATTTCATTAGACAACGAGGAGCTGACATTCTCTATGATCTGACTAGACTGATGGATGACAGATTGAATGCCCCTCAGCGCCTGTCTGTAATCGGAGTGGGGAGAAATATACCCCTTGATGAGAGCATCTTGGATCAAAGCACATTGAGCACACTTCAAAGAAACATACTTCGTTTTGACCAATATGCATCCAACGCTCTATATGATATTCTAAAGGAGCGAGTAGATATGACATTCGAGAAGGATGCCGTTATGGATGAAACACTGCAGCTTATCTGCGACATTGCCTCAGAACGGGGGGATGCCCGTTATGCAATCGAGCTCCTGTGGCGTGCAGGAAAACAAGCCGACAGTGCTGATTCCCGAAAGGTGATTCCTGATTATGCTCGCAAGGCCAAGGCAGACACACATCCCGAGTTGAGGAAGGAGGTGTTTGCAACTATCCCACGACAGAATATACTTCTTCTCCTAGCAGCTGCAAGACAACTCAAGGTGAATCGAGGCGCCTATATCACAATGGGTGAGCTCGAAGAGATGTATCGTCCGATATGCGAGGAGTATGGTGAAGAACCAAGGGCGCACACCCAGATCTGGGAATGGGTACAGGATCTAAATGCGCATGGGCTTCTGGACACAAAACGTTCAGGAGCTGGCCAGAGAGGCCAGACAACCCTGATAGGTCTCTCTGATGTACCAGCTGAGATGTTGGAACAACATCTGCTCGACCTACTTACCTGAAGGGGGGTTTCATGATTTCTACTGATACTGATGACGGATTTCGAGTACCAATAGAGGAACTATTCTCTTCAAGAGGGAGAATCAAGATAATAAAAGAACTTGCCACCTCAAGCGAGCTGAATATATCCGAACTCTGCCGGAGAGTTTCCTTGAATCATAGCTCGACCAAATCGCATCTCGAGGTACTTATCAAATCAGGTCTAGTCGAGGAGAAGATGTTTGGGAGAATCAAAATCTACCGCTATCGGATAGAGGACCACAGGGCACGAGCCTTACGCAACCTGTTTGGACTATGGCAGTCATGACTAAGAGGTCTGCTAATTGCACTCCTATATCGCACGTCTCTTCTATCTTGGAGATGCCTATCATGGGTCTCAATTCCAGCCGAATCTCAAAACCATACAGGGTGAACTCATTGATGCGTTGAATCGTTGGGACTCGGGGAGTAAAAACGGCTATGCTACTCAGACGGTCCAACTCTCGGGTCGTACCGACCGAGGAGTGCATAGCATAGGTCAAATTGTTATGATAAACGGGGAAAGGAAGCTCGAGATAGATAAAGTAAACAGATACCTACCACCTGATATTGCATTGTGGGCATATGCCATAGCTCCACCCAATTTCAATCCTCGATATGATGTACTTATGAGACATTATAGATACTATCTTGATACAAATCCGTCTGATGTGAATCTCCAAGCGATGAGAACTGCCATACAGCTATTGTCAGGAACCCGCGACTTCTCTCATCTCTCCAAGCCAGATGGTGATAGACCAACTACAACCACGATCATCAATGCAAGTCTCCTGAAATCGGATGACAGCATTACTCTGGACATCTTTGGTACTAACTTCCTTTGGAAGCTAATCAGAAAGACAGTATCACTGCTTGAACAGATTGGATCTGGCACTATGGACATTCAAACATTCTCAGACCATCTCAATGGCCATAATATAATTCCAGGAGGTATTGAGCCTGCTCCACCAGAATGCTTGGTACTAGTGGAGACAGTGATACCAATTCGCATGACCACCAGTAAGTATGCAATTTCAAGGGTCCGGAAGGAGTTAAGAGTCCATTTGAATTATTTCAAGAGATTCAGACGTACACTAAATGCAATCAGTGATGACTTCATCTTTCATCAAAGAAACCCCTCTTGACTTCTAACCAGTCCGAGAAGACTCCTTTCAATCGAGGATTCCTTCTGACTATCTCCAATATTGCACTCCTGTAAGCAGGTACCGTTCTCCTTCCAGAGATTGAAGCGATTCTAGAGAGTTTTGAGAGAAGGTCTGATTCCTTGTCACGCTTTCTGTTCCCCCGCCAAACCAGCATTGGCCAAGCTGGCTGAGAATACTCAACATTTCTATATGGAGTCACCTTTCTGCTTGTCGAAATTCCAACCGCCAAGAAGTCATATACATAGGCCAGCAGTTTCCAGTTTTGACGTTTCCAAATCCGTCCAAGTGATAGATCAGCAAGCGAGAGAAATTCAAAACCCCGGTCTAGTTCTTCCGGGGTTGTGAGATGAAGATGTACATTCTCTTCAAGCCAAAGAAGCAGTTGATTGTGGTCCATATCCAATTCTGAAACAACACGTTTGGCAGATTCTGCGTCTGTAGTCATAAACAGCCGTCCAAAGGCTTCCCTAACCTCACGACGCACATCACGTGATGGCAGTCCCACATCAGACGTGCGTCCGCTTACAGAAAGCGTTTCAAGATCTGATATTGCAGCTCGAAGGTCGCCCCCAGCCCTATCAACAATTCCCTCTAACACGTCGTCAGAGAACGCAGATTCATGCACAGCTGCAATTTCTCTGATGACAGCTACCATATCACTTGATTCAATTGCATCGAACATGAACACCTTGCAGACCTTCACCAAATCCTTGAGGCGTGGGCTGTTTGGATCATTTGCTGTCATTATAATGGGATGGACTGTGTCTTCGACGATTTTCAGAATCGCACCCACCCCTCCTCGATCACTAGTCCCGGAGAGCCCGTCTACCTCGTCTAGGAGAAGAAGACGAAGTCTACCATCCAGGGTCTGTTGCGTTGCCGCTTTCCATACCTGATTCTCGATAGTCCCCTTGTTTCGCTTATCGCTTGAATTGAACTCTACCAGTTCTAGGTCGTAGTCATGAGAGAGCGCACCAACAGAAGCAGTCTTTCCCACACCTGGAGGGCCAATCAATAATGCAGCTCTCTTACTAGGCAATCCATCAATCCAGGACTGAATCCACTTCTTCAGTTCTCTTATTGCATCGACGTTGCCAGCTACCTGCTTGAGACTTGTAGGTCGGTGGAGTTCTGGCCAAGGCAGATTTCTGTGATTCATGATTTACCCCGTTCCAGTCCTATATGCGCTAATAGTGCGCTCAGCTGGACCTCTCCACTTGCTCCCTCCCCTATTCGAAACTCGACTTCTGCAGCCCTCTCAAGAATCAGCATCTTTTGATCCTCTGCTATGTCCAGCTTTAGCACTTCTCTATGCAGTTGCCTTGCCAAATCTACGGGAGACACTCCCTGCTGGTAGATGAGTATTCTAAGTTTCTCTAGAGAGTCCTCATAGTTCGCATCAGCTGAGTCCAACATCTCCCTAATTGCCCTAGGGTTTGCTCTTCCAGCTATTGAGTAAACTATTGTATCATCTACCTTTTCTCCTGCAGATGCAGATGCTTGAAGAAGGTTGATAGCAGCCCGCATGTCCCCCTCTGCGAGATAGAGTATAGCCTTGGTTCCACTTGCGTTGACAGAAACTTTCTCCTTTTTCGCAATGAACTTGAGCCTCTCAGCCATTGAGTCATCACTTAATCGGGCGAATCTGAATATCGCACATCTAGATTGAATTGGTGGAATGATTCTGCTCGAATAGTTGCATATCAATATCATTCTGCATGAGCTCGCATACGACTCCATCGTCCGTCTTAACGCATGTTGAGCGTCAGCAGTAAGATGGTCTGCCTCATCTAGGACCAGAATCTTGAAGGGTGCATCTCCCGCTGGCATGGTCCTGGCGAAGTTCTTTATCTGATTCCTGACGACATCAATGCCTCTCTCATCACTTGCATTTAGTTCCATGAAGTTACGATCAAAAGTGTCGTCAAAGAGATCTCTTGCCATCGCCATTGCAGCTGTAGTCTTGCTTGTGCCTGGCGGTCCGCTGAATAGACAATGCGGTACATTCCTGTTCTCCACGAATTTGGTTAGACTCTCAATAATCGATTCCTGTCCAATAATCTCCCCTAGAGTGGGAGGGCGATATTTCTCTGTCCAGAGGTCCAAGTCCATTTGATTCCCATCCAGTCGTAGGCTGCGGTGACAATCTTCTGCTGTTCTTAAAAGCTTCTCCGGAAGCATCAGTCAATTGGAAACAGAAGTCTAACTCCACTAGATAATACCATTGTTGGACTAAAAGGAGCACCATTACTCGTACTTTGGCACAAGTTCTTATGGTACGCCAATCAATCGAAAATCGTGTGCACAATGAGTTCTCAACGCGACTCCAAGACTGTGGGAGACCGGTTTGCAATGCAGTTTCTAAACGAAACCCGTAGGTGTTTCTTTCGCGAGGATGTGCCAGAAATCACGATAGGAGGAGAGAAACTAGGTCCTTTCAAAGCCGAAACTGCGGCGCAACTTCCTAATTGGGCAATCGAGAAGCTCATTGTCCATGATCTTATTGACTTGGATGTCAGTGATGCGTATGATTCTTTTCGGTCCTTTCAAAATCTGTATAATACAGAGAGAGAGGACCCCAAATTACAGAGTCTTTATGATAAAAAAAATGAGCGGCCCAAATTGCTTTATTCTGCTTTCATCCGAAAGATGAGCCAGCTACAAAGTGACAAGACCTCAATGGAACCGCGTCGTTATGCTGATATCAAGAAGATGAGCACAATGCTCAGAATTCTGACCGAAACTCGTTTGTCTAAACTAATACGCGCTGCAAAACCCGAGTCTGGCGTAAGTCAAGATAACCGTAAGAGAATGTCGCGGGAAGAAAGGTGGCTTGCAGATGAACTCTACTTTCTACTCTCTGCTTGGCGCGAAATGGTGAGAGAAAAGACCATAGTCTGAAGAACGTCCAACAGCTCTGACAGAGTTAAAAGGCAAACTCACAACTAACGAGAACGGGTTTTAATATCTGACCCCTACAGACACAGTGTGAGAGTCGTGTGACATCACTAGGACTACATCTGGAGTGTTCTGATTAATCATGACAACAGAAATGGAGACCGAAGAGAGAAGATTCGAGGAATTCATTCGCACCTTCAAAGATGAACATGGCAATCCAGTCTACTGGTCTAAAGTACAAGAGATGTCCGTTGACGGTGAAACTTCATTAGTCATAAACTTTGAAGATCTTATCAGCTTTGATAATGAATTTACAGCAGACGCCACAGAAGACCCTCAGTCATTTCTCAAGAACGCTCACAATGCATTGGTTACTATCCTTAGAATCGAAGATCCAAAGTATGTTGAAGCAATTGGGCATGACGCATTAAATGTCCGCATCATTAACTATACTGATACTGTTCCTCTTAGATACATACGGGCGCGTCACATCGGGAAGTTAATCCGTGTCAAGGGCATCATGATGCGTGCAAGCGAAGTCAAGCCATTATTGGTCAATGCCACATTCGAATGCAGAATTTGTGGTGACGAAATTCCCCAAGAACAAGAGGAAGGTCGCTACACCGAACCTGCGTTTTGTACTAGCTGCGGGAAAAAGACCCCTATGAAGCTGTTACTTGGGCAAGGAAAATCACGGTTCATAGACTGGCAGAAGGTTCGAATACAGGAATCACCTGAGGAGCTCCCTCCAGGACAAATGCCAAGGTCTGTCGATGCAGTCCTCAAGGGTGACATAGTAGACATTTCGAGACCTGGGGACATGGTCAATGTGACGGGAATGCTCCAAACCGCACCTGACTTCTCGAGGAGGGGTGGGAAGCTAGCCACCTTCAGAGTATTTATCGAAGCTAATGGGGTAGAAGTTGCAGAGAAGGAATATGAGCTTGATATTTCCCCTGAAGATAGGGAAGAGATACTCGCGCTGTCTGAGAATCCATATATTCATGAGAAGATTTACAGATCAATTGCACCTGCAATCCAAGGGCATGACGACATCAAGAAATCAATCTCACTTCTTCTATTCGGTGGAGTCGAGAAGATTTTCGAAGAGGAAGGAATTCGGCTAAGGGGACGGTCAAACATTCTACTAGTCGGTGATCCTGGGACTGGAAAAAGCCAGATCTTGAAGTATGTGGCAGATCTTGGCTCCAGAGCCCTGTACACATCAGGAAAGGGTACCACTGCTGCAGGTCTGACAGCAGCTGTTGTTCATGATACTGACAGCGGAGCTATGACACTTGAAGCTGGAGCGTTAGTTCTGGCAGACAAAGGAATTGCATGCATAGATGAGTTTGACAAAATGGATCCAAATGATCGAACAG
This sequence comes from Candidatus Thorarchaeota archaeon, assembly GCA_048882485.1. GTDB lineage: Archaea > Asgardarchaeota > Thorarchaeia > Thorarchaeales > Thorarchaeaceae > SMTZ1-83. The sequence goes on along the minus strand of JBHLRP010000021.1, from coordinate 4,421 downwards.
CAATACACGAGGCAATGGAACAACATACTGTGAGCATAGCAAAGGCCGGCATTGTTGCGACATTGAATGCACGCACCTCAATTCTAGCTGCGGCGAATCCCTCACTTGGCCGATATAACATTTCATGGACTCCACAAGAAAACATCAAACTACCCTTCACAATTCTGTCCAGATTTGATCTAATCTGGGTCATGATTGACACTCCAGATGAAGAGCGCGACAAAGACCTAGCAGGATTCATTCTAGATCTGCATCAGGGGAAACCGAGGAAGGTAAGAGATGAAACAGCCCCAATTCCGAAGAAGCTCTTGAAGAAGTATATTGCATTTGCGCACCGCGAGTTCGAGCCTAAACTGACTCCTGAGGCTGCTGAGGCAATAAAGGACTTCTATGTGGGTCTTCGAAAAAAGGCTCAAGAAGAAGATGCCCCTATACCCATCACTGCCCGGCAGCTGGAGTCATTAGTACGTCTTGCAGAAGCTCGAGCAAGAATGGCACTAAAGCGCGAAGTCAGCAGAGAGGACGGATCAGCGGCTGTTGACCTTATGAAGGCATCAATGCAAATGGTGTTCTATGATGTTGAAACTGGTGAATTTGACGCAGACCGAATCTATGCAGAAGAGTCTTCTAGTCAGAGACAAATTAGAACTGCAATTATCGAAACCCTCAAGGAAATGGAAGACGACGGTGTGAATAGCGAGGTTGAGCTTTTGCAGAGACTAGAGATCAAGAAGATTTCAAGAGAAAGAGCTGGGCCGGTCATAGAGAAGCTTCTACTAGAGGGTACTGCATATAGGCCTAAAGGCGAGGGTACCATTCGACTGCCGCCAAAGTAACAGGCAGCTTTACACTGGAGATGACTACAACGCAGCTTGAGAGCTTGTCCGTAAATAAGAAGGTCATCAATCTGCTTCGGGATACTGGAATACTCACACTCTTTCCCCCTCAGATATCAGCCTTTGAAACAGGAGTGCTGGATGGCAACAATCTCGTTCTGGCAGTTCCAACAAGTTCTGGCAAGACGCTAGTGGCAGAGATATCCATGCTCAAGTGTATTCTAGATGGACGCGGCAAAGCATTGTATCTTGTTCCACTACGGTCCCTTGCAAGAGAGAAGTATTCAGAATTCAAGAAATACGAATCACTAGGAATCACAGTCGCCATGTCCATAGGGGACTATGACTCGCCGGGCACCCGTCTAAGAGAGGCAGACATAGTTGTATTGACGACAGAACGAGCTGACTCATTAGTGCGCCATAGAACACAGTGGCTTGAAGAAGTAGGAATCATGGTGGTAGATGAAGTCCATCTAGTGAATGACCCACAACGGGGTCCTACACTGGAAATGGTCATTGCCAAGATGATGCAGAGTCTTCCAGATGTGCAGATTTTAGCATTGAGTGCTACCATCTCAAATTCCGAGAGAATCGCAGAATGGCTGAGTGCAAATCTTGTCACAAGTTCGTGGAGACCGGTGCCATTGAAAGAAGGCGTCTACTTTGACAATAAAATCGCATTCATTCTTGAAGGTGAAACAAAGTCTATCCCCCGAAGGCGGTCGGAGATAATCGGTGATGTGGTCTGCGATATCTTGGATGAGAAGGGTCAGGTTCTCGTGTTTGTATCAAGTAGAAGGTCAACTGTTGCAGTAGCCAAGAAACTTGCCTCATCTGTACGTCCCTATGTCAATACAGATGCGCATGAGCGTCTAGCGAAAGCAGCTAGGAAGTTGTCTGCAAGACCTTCAGCTCCTGAAGCAACGAAGACCCTAGCAAGAGTCATCGTTTCAGGAGTTGCATTTCACCATGCTGGACTTGATAACAATGAACGTACACTGGTTGAAGACTTCTTCAAAGACGATTTGCTAAAAGCTGTAATAGCAACTCCTACTTTAGCAGCTGGTGTGAATCTTCCAGCTAGACGAGTCGTCATCCGTGATTATCGCCGCTTTGAACAAGGACGAGGAAGCTATACTATTCCAGTCCTTGAGTACAAGCAGATGGCCGGAAGGGCTGGCCGTCCAAAATACGACAAGTATGGAGAGGCAATACTCATTGCCAAATCCGAGCAAGAACGTGACGCACTAACGGACGAGTATGTACTAGCCGAACCAGAGCTCATCACATCCAAGCTTGCATCTCCTTCTGCTCTCCGTTCCCATCTACTTTCGACCATTGCTACAGAGATGACACGAAATAGAGAGGAAGTTGACTTATTGATTAAGGGAACGTTCTTCTCTTGCCAGTTTGATCCGTTGGAGATTCAGCATCATGTTTCGTCCGCTCTGATATTCCTTGAAGAGGGTCAACTGATTGACACTGAGTCTGGATCATACTCCGCAACCCCATTGGGCAAGAGGGCGTCCAGACTATACATCGATCCCTACACTGCCATATTGCTCCGTGATACACTGACTGCAGCCGAAGAGGTTTCACTTATTGGTGCACTCCATCTCATATGCCATACTCCAGACCAGCAAACCACCTTTCTTACCAAATCGGACTTCGATGAGTACGATTACTTTGTTGAAAGAAATAAAGATGACTTCCTGATTGAACCCCCAATAGATGAGTTTGATGACTACGGGCAGTTTCTTGCGGAGGTGAAGACCGCACGACTACTGGAAGAATGGGCCTCTGAGAGTTCGGAGCGTGAAATCACTGAGGGATTCAATGTAGGAATGGGTGATGTTCACAGGTACGTCCAGACAGCAGAATGGTTGGCCTACTCAGCATCAGAGATTGCTAGGGTAGTCAATGCCACACAACATATTCCATTCTTCTACAATCTTCGGTCACGTCTGAAATACGGGGTGCACAGAGAACTGCTGGATATTGTCAGACTCAGAGGAATCGGTCGCATAAGAGGAAGGATGCTATATGCAAATGGCTTGAAGAATCAGTCTGATCTGTATCATGCATCCATTGAGCAAATCGCCCGTGTACCGACCATTGGCACTTCTTTGGCCAAATCAATAAAGCGACAACTCGGAGTGGATATGCCGATGACAGAAGACGAAACAGACCCTCTTATCGAGTCTGCTGATGATGACCAAGATCCATTCTCAATTCAGACTCTTATTGAAGACTTTGAGATTGAGAATGACTAGAAGTAAAAATCACTCAAGTTCTTTCTTAGCCTGTCAACAAGCTCTTCTGTATACTTCGTACAGTTTTCGCTCTCCGAATGTTCGTCTGTGTATACTGTAACGTCGGTGCCACTTAGCTCCTCGATTATATTGCGTGAGCATTTCCCTACTATATCGAGATCATAGCCCCCTTCGATGAAGAATGCGATTCTCCCTTCACAAATACTCTTTGCCATTGAGTTTAGTCGGGAGTTCATCATTGCCATTCCTGAGGTGGTCAGACCTAAGACAGTCAATGGGTCATTGAAGTGCCCATCAAACCCACATGAAACAAGCACAAACTCGGGTCTGTATGACTCACCAATCTTTTCCACAATTTCCGTAAATGCAATGTCGTAGGACTTGTCACCAGCTCCTGGATACATCGCAAGATTCACGTTGTATCCTTTTCCTTCCCCCGAACCGATTTCATCCGGAAATCCTGAACCGGGGAAAAGTGTTCGCCCGTCTTGATGGAGCCCTATGTAGAGAACCTGGTTACTACTGTAGAACGTATTCTGGGTTCCATTTCCATGGTGAGCATCATAGTCAACAATTAGCACTCTCTGGATCCCATGTTGTTGAAGAAGATGTTTTGCTGCGACCGCGACATTGTTGATGAAACAGAACCCAAAGGCTCTATCGTATTCTGCATGATGTCCTGGTGGGCGGCACAATATGTAGGCATTGTCAGATTCACCTTGCATGATTCTGTCCATAGCTAATGTTCCAGCACCAGCAGCCATCATGGCAGCATCAAAGGTGTATTCATTGACAGCTGTATCCAATGTGAAGTATCCACCACCCCTTTCGGACTTAGTCCTGACCAATTCGATGTACTGTTTATCATGGATGGAATGGACCAATCCCAGATCTGCTGGCATGGCTTCTACGATTCTGACCTTGGACTTCTCAAGAAGACCGGTTTCGTTGATATGTTTCATGGCAGAAATCAATCTCTCAGGCCTTTCCGGGTGACTTGGTGATATCACATGCTTAGTAAACACTTCATGATAGAGCAGATCTGTGACCATTATTACATCCCAGGTCCTCCTTGGTTCAATTCCCTTAGATAAGTGTAGACCTCAGACCCAATGTATTCGAGTCCATTAGAACACGTGTTCTAATACACTTTGCAATAACGTTTATCTTGATATCAGTTTACGACAACGACTGCAAGGGTCGGTAGTCTAGCTTGGTATGATTCTTGCTTGGGGCGACTAAGGACCTAGGGCCTCAAGTCACAGAATGCAAGAGATCGGGCGTTCAAGTCGCCCCCGGCCCACCATTTTCA
>JBHLRP010000020.1:0-56702 GCA_048882485.1 Candidatus Thorarchaeota archaeon | reverse complement strand
GGCTTCTTGTATTCGTCGAGCAGGCCATAGAGAATGTCCTTTAGGACCTCTACCTCAGACGGTAATCTGACATATCTAATGTCAGTATCAATGGAAACAATATATTCACGTACATCTGGGCTCTTCTCAGTACGAACCTCAACACGACCAAGACGGAGATTCTTGCAGACCGTCCTGATATGGTCTGCCTTGTGGCCTGGAGATGCAGTGAGACCAAGGGACAGTTGGTCTTTTCCTTGTTTCTCATATAGCTCCGCAACGAAGGTGTATGCGTAGTTACCCACACCCCTATGGGCCTCATCGTATACAATCAGAGAAACCTCTTGGAGCCCATAGCTCCTCTGCACCAGATCATTTTGCAGAGCCTGCGGAGTCATTACGAAGACTCTAGCCTCACTCCACATTGAGCGCCTGTTCTCAGGGGAGTCATGTCCAGTCATGCATACTACATGTTCAGCATCGATATCCAGAACCCTCCTTAGATACCGAGCCTGTTGATCCACAAGAGGTCGAGAAGGTGCCAGAAACAGGACCTTTGATTTTGGATTTTGAGTCAGACGTGCTGCAGCCACTAACGCTGCAATCACGGTCTTTCCCAATCCCGTGCTAAGAACTACCATCGTACTTTCTCTGGCAGCGACCTCAGCAAGATTGACCTGATACGCTCGATAATCAACACTATCTTTTCGTATCATTGATCCATTCACGTAGGTTTCGTTCCTATCCAACACCAAAGCTCCATGGAATAGATTGTTTCTGACTTACAGTGCTAGTACTCAATGTAAAAAGACTCCTATGGTTTTCTACTCATCGATATACTCACAGAGAAAGGTAGTCTGATGAATACAAGCATCAAGAAGACAAATTTGAATAGCTCAAATCTTGCTCATAGAACTAAATAATTGATGTATGTGAACCACGGTGGAGCTATGGCTGCTGATTCTGATAATCTTCCTCCTTACCGTGTTGCTAATTGCAGCACGGGTGATTCATCATACATCAGCTGCATTATTCGGGGCCGTATTAGCATCAATCGCTCTTATCATGAATGGGTTTTCAGATCAAGAAATCTTGGCTATGATACGTTTAGAGCCGATTCTTGTCATTGCCGGAATGACAATAGTTGCTGAGGTAATGCGTGGGGCAGGCGTCTTTCAGTTTCTTGCAGTATATTTTGTCCGGTTGACACGAGGGAATCCAAAGAAGCTATTTGTAATCTTCTTCTTACTGACTGCTGTTTTATCAACCGTGTTGCTGAATTCAGTTGTAATATTGATTATGGGTTATCTAGTGATTCTAACATGCTATGCACTCGAGATTAAGCCGCATGGATTCTTCCTTGGAGAAATGTTAGCAGTTGGTGCTGGCGGTGCGTTCACTTTGATTGGCACTACACCAAATATCATCATTGCCGATTACGCAGGATTCGGATTCGATTATTACCTGACACGTTTCGGGATATTTGCACTACTAGTGATTGCAGTATCACTAGTAGCTGTTTACTACATAATTCGTGGTCAGCTGACTGTTGTTGACCCAAGGGCATATGATCGTTTGATGGATTTGGACCCTTGGATGATGGTGCCAAATCGCCGACTGTTTTGGGTATACGCAGGATTGTTTGTTCTGCTAATTGTTGCCTTTGTCCTATTCCCTCAGCCGTATGTTGTTGCTCTTGGGGGGATGACTGTTTTCATGACTGTCAGTCACTCTGAACCCCGGACAAGTCTTCGCGATATAGAATGGGACATCATCTTTTTCATCGGTGGGCTCTTCATTCTGTCAGGAGCATTGGAACTTGTCGGAATTCTGAGCGTTATTTCAGACGCCATTATTTCAGCAAGCGGCGGACAACTAATTCCTGCATCTTTGATGTTACTCTTGGGAGCTTGGGCTGGAACCTTCATTATTGGTGGACCACCCATAGCAACGGTGTTCGCTCCCCTTGTCGTTGATATGGCCACGGTTATGAACTGGCCTACTGGTATACGAGATCCACTATTTTGGGGTGTAGGATTCGGGGCGGCTCTAGGTGGTGTGGCAACACCGTTTGGAGCAGTGCCATTGCTAATTTTGTCGATGATAAGCTTTGATAAATCAGAAATGTCATGGCGCCAGTTTCTTCTCAATGCGGTAATGGTGAACATCATTCAGATTATACTCTGCTCAATCTATATCGCGCTCTTCGTGATGTTCATTTGAGAAGACAGATGTTTATTCGACACTCAAACAGTGCTGATGTTTGCATTGAGTAGTCTTGTATGATGGATGAAATAACACTTGGCTGATAATCGTCAATGTAGATCGCTTCTTACAGGATTCTGCGGTTTGGTAAAATGACTGCCTCTTGATAATACTAGGTCTAAAAAGACTCCTGCAACCAGAGGAAGAATAGGAGCCAGACGTGATGACAACTAGTGAGCCAATGCCTAGTATCGAAGCTGAGCTATATGAACTAAGCATGCCCGGCCGACTATTGGGTAAGGAAGTCCTAGACAGTAGAGCACGAAGGATTGGGATAGTCCGCAGCATTAGGATTGGACTGAATCCTACCCGCTCAGAACTAATCGTGAAAGGTGCAGAAGTAGAGTTTCCTGTAGACTTCGCAAAGGTAGAAACCGTTGGGACTGTAGTACAGCTGAACTCAGTCGTGAAAGAGGCTGAGGAGATAGAGGTCCACGACGTTATTCGGTTACAGAAAGAAGTCTTGGATGACATTAAGTCATATCTCGGCACACGTTAGTTTACTGGCTTATGGAAGAGTTAATAGCCCCCGACAGTGCATTCCGCGTCTGGTGGCACTATTATGGAGCTAACAGTCGAGGCGCTGGCAAAGACTATTGATCATACTGTTCTAAAGGCCGAAACAAAGAGGAGCAAGATTCTCCAACTCTGTGAAGAGGCTCTCACTTACAATTTCGCGGCTGTTTGTATCAATCCTGTTCACGTCGCCTATGCTGCAGAGCTTTTGAAGGATTCAGATGTGAAAGTATGCGTCGTAGTTGGATTTCCACTTGGCGCCAATACATCTGAAACCAAAGCTTTCGAAACCAAAGAAACCGTTCTTGCAGGTGCTCATGAAGTAGACATGGTCGTGAATGTTGGGGCTCTGAGAGATGAGAACTATGATTTTGTCCGTAGTGACATTGAGGCGGTTGTATCCGCATCTGGTGATGCGCACACCAAGGTGATACTTGAAACCGGCCTACTGACCGATGATCAAAAACGGAAAGGCTGTCTTTTGTCAAAAGAGGCTGGGGCTGACTTTGTGAAGACCTCTACTGGCTTTGGTCCTATGGGTGCGACTCCATATGATGTAAGGTTGATGCGAGAAACTGTAGGCAAGAATATGGGCATAAAAGCTGCAGGGGGTATTCGCAGCTTCAAAGACGCGATTAAGATGCTTGATGCAGGTGCGGACAGATTAGGAACCAGTGCCGGTGTCGCTATTGTTGAAGATTTCCGATGGGCTCAGTATAGCGACAGCTGGATGCAGGAAGACAGACCATGCTGGGACTGTCCCAGTCGTCACGCCAACCTTGCTAAACAACCAAAGGAGGTCTACGTCTGGTACAAGGAGCGTTGCTTGGTGTGTCCGGACAAGGCGTCAAATGTATTCAATGACTAGGAGGAATGACTGATGTCAGATTCACCCACATCATATATTCATGCCAAGATTCTTCGAGTGTCCCTTTCGGAGTCAAAGATTGCCACTGAGTCAATTCCAGAAGACTTGTATCGAAACTATCTTGGAGGCAGAGGTTTAGGCGTGAAGATTCTCTACGACACGCTATCCCCTGGAGTAGACGCACTCTCCCCTGAGAACCTCCTTGTGTTCGCTATTGGGCCTCTCACAGCAATGCCTGTTCCTACTGCAGGCAGACTTGAGGTAATTACGAAGTCTCCTCTCACTGGTACAATATTCGACTCGAATGTTGGAGGCTATATAGGTGCACAGCTCCGTCGCGCAGGCTATGCCGCCATTATCTTCGAAGGAGCCGCCACCAAACCAGTATATCTCTGGATAAACGACGAGCAGGTGGAAATCCGTGATGCCTCGAAGGTATGGGGTAAAGATGTGTATAAAACCACAGACATGCTTCTAGAAGAAACCGATTCTAAGGCACAGGTGGCATGTATTGGCCAAGGAGGAGAGAGCAAAGTCAATCTGGCCGCCATCATGACGGACAAGCATAGAGCTGCAGGTCGTGGTGGAGTAGGTGCCGTGATGGGCTCGAAGAACCTGAAGGCCATTGTTGTGAAAGGCACTGGAAGCGTTGGAGTAGATGATAAAGACAGACTGACTGAGGCTGTCAAGCGGGCAAGACGGCTTATCAAAAAGAACGCCGTGACGAACAAGTCGCTTCCTATCTATGGGACATCAGTCCTTGTTAATGTGACCAATGAGTTCGGCATGCTACCCACACATAATTTCCAGGAAGGGACTTTCAATGATGCAGTGGGAGTTTCTGGGGAGAAACTCATTGAGAGACTGCTAGTTGGAAGGTACAACTGCTATGGATGTCCAATTGGATGCGGCCGGATAAGCCGGGTGGGCGATCAGGAGGTTGGCGGTCCAGAGTACGAAACCATCTGGGCTTTTGGACCCCAGTGTGGAATAAACGACCTAGAATGGATCACCCTGGCCAATCATGAATGTAACCTACTTGGACTTGACACGATTTCGGTTGGTGCTACTATAGGATGTGCCATGGAACTCGCGCAGAGAGGCAAGATTGATGCATCCCTGAGGTTTGGAGAAACAGAGGGTCTCATTGAACTAATACGTGACATGGGACACGCCCGCGGTCTTGGAGCTGAACTAGGAGAAGGGAGTCGAGCGTTTGCAGAGAAACACGGCGCTCCAGAGTTAGCAATGCACGCAAAGGGTCTGGAGCTTCCTGCCTATGATCCTCGGGGAGCTCAAGGTCATGCCCTCGGCTATGCCACGTCCAATAGAGGCGGCTGTCACCTGCGGTCATACCTAATTGGCCCTGAGATTCTCGGGAGTCCGGTCAGGGTTGACCGAGACAGTCCAAGAGGGAAAGCTGATCTTGTCATTCTCTATCAGAACCTCTCTGCTGTGATGGACTCAATGGTTCTCTGTCGTTTCACAAACTTTGCTTGGACAGTTGATGATTACGCAGAATTCCTTGCTGCCGGCACGGGCCTCCAAGTAAGTGGACGAGACATTCTTGAAATTGGCGAACGTATCTATACTCTAGAGCGCTTGTTCAACAATCGTGAAGGCCTAACAACCAAAGATGATCAATTGCCTCCTCGATTCTTCAGCCCACTTCCAGAGGGTAACTCCAGAGATCGCGTAGTTCATCTGGATACAATGCTTACCGAATACTATTCCCTTAGGGGCTGGGATGAAGAGGGTCGACCCACCAAAGACCGCATCAAAAAGCTGAAAATGGATGTCTAGCTGCAGCACCAGAAAGTGGAGTTGACTGCAACTGGCTCGAAAGAAACAAGGCCGTAGAAAGTTCAGAAGGTCTCACGCACCATTCCTTACCAAAATCAGGCTATACTGGTGTGATGAGTGCAATGTGCCAAAACCAGCTGAAACCAGTTGTGGAGTCTGCGGTCAAGAGCCAAGGAAAGTGGAGATATCACCACCTGGAGATCCATATCCCGCGATGGAGGGGCATTTACGGTCTGCAATATCTACTATTGACAAACAGTTTGGCGAAGGAGTAGGCCAGAAAGTCTTGCCAGCAGACAAGACCATAGTGATCAACAAAGTTTCCTCACTAGATGCAATGTTTGAGTATGTTGTGGACGGCTATATTATCGGTCGGCATCGTTATGATATCCCTCAGAGGAACTACACCTTCCTTCTCTCGCTGGAAGGAGCCCGAAGAATCGCACAACATGGCAAGCAGAAATGGGTTTCATGCCATGAGGGAGTCCTGCAGTATCTGAAGAACGGTGCTAATCTGATGCTTCCAGGAGTGGCTGGGTGCGACTCAGCCATTGAGGTTGGTGATGAAGTTTGGATATCTGATCCTAATGGGGCCGTGATAGGTGTTGGAATTGCAAGAATGAGCGGCGCGGAGATGGCCAGTGAGTCGAAAGGCTTCGCAGTCAAAATCCGTGACGTGGACGATCCAAGACAGCCATTAATCAATCACACAACGGCTTCTTGGGACGATGCTGTACGATCTAGTTCCAATGACATTGACGCAATAGAAATCGAGGCAATTTCGTTCATAAGACGGACCATTGAGAAGTACCATTTACCTGTGGTTGTAGGGTTCAGTGGGGGCAAGGACTCTCTGGTCACATATCTTCTCGTGAAAAAGGCTCTGAATCAGAGTCCTCCTCTGTTCTTTATGGACACCGGTCTTGAGCTTCCCGAAACAATAGAGTATCTGAATGGCTTTGCGGACAGACATCAGGCTATAGTGGTGACTCAGGAAGCTGGTGAGCAATTTTGGGAGTCAATAGAAACCTTTGGACCCCCCGCAAGGGATTTCCGTTGGTGCTGCAAAGTTCTCAAGCTTGGTCCTGCTGCGATAGCAATCAGCGAGGAGATTGGTGGCGATACACTGAGCTTTATGGGTCAGAGAAAACTCGAGTCTTTTCAGCGTTCACAGGAGCCAAGAGTTTCATCAAATCCTTGGGTTCCTGGACAAACATCAGCAAGCCCGATTCAGAGGTGGAACGCATTGGAGGTTTGGCTCTATATATTCAGAGAAGAAGAGCCGTTCAACCCTATGTACAATAAGGGCTACCATAGAATGGGTTGCTACCTCTGTCCTGCATCACCCCTTGCCGAGATTGAGAGTCTTCGCGAAACTCATCCAGATCTCTACGTGAGATGGAAAGGGACAATTGGCGATTGGGCCAAAAAGCTTGGCTATTCTCAGGAATGGGCTGAGCTTGGCTTCTGGAGATGGAAGAGTCTTCCCCCAGGTCAATTGAAGTTGATAGAGGAACTTGAGCTAGACATTGAAGGCGTTCGTCCAGGACCTGCTGACCGCCTCGAGCTAGAAGTAGTACAGGGAGTTTCTCCATGTACAGATTCTGGATATAGCTTGGAGGGGCAATTCTCAGAAGGAGTCGATTTAAATCGAATCTCGAAACTGATGCCTATCTTTGGAACAACTAGGGTTTCTGAAGAGCTCGGTGCACTCAGGGCAAGATCTGGTGACAATACAATCACCCTGTTTAGCTCTGGATCCTTGGTCCTTCGTGGGAATGATGAGTCTGAGGTTGAGGTTCTGGCCAAGAAAGTGGAACGTACGGTGAAACGTGCGCTCTTTTGTCAGGCATGTGGATCCTGTGTCCCTCAGTGTGACCATAATGCATTGAATCTTGATGATGAGAAGATTTCAGTAGATTCTGAAAGGTGCACAAACTGTCTCAGGTGTGACACATGGCCTTGCCCAACCTACCTGAATTGACAGCTTGTATTGCTAGTCATTATATATGACAGGATTGCGCTCTGCTCACAAAACCTTAATTATGGACATCGGGAAGCGGGCCATCGTAGCCCGCAACTATGGATTCTGGTGAAACCGAAAATGCTCCGCGCAATCTCAATCACAATCTGGAGATTCCGAAGAGAGCTTGCACTGAGCTTGATTATCTCTATGATTGCAATCCCCTTTGCCAACACGTTGGTCATAGAGCGTGACCGCAATCGGAATGAGATGTACGGAGAGGCATTCTGGATATACGGGTTCGAAGTCTACGAGATGAACGACCATGAGCTTGCGGCAGCCCTTCCTCCAGAATGGGGATACAATGATGGCAACCATGTGCTTCCCGACTACCTAGGCAACATAACCTACGAGTATCCTGTGTTTGGTCTGATTTTCTTCTCAATAGCTACGTGGCTATTCCCCGGGCAGGGAGGCTTACAGCCAGTGTGGCTAAACTTCATACTGACACTCGTGTTCAATCTGAATCTAGTTCTAGTTGCAATCCTTCTAGGCGACCGTATCTTCAAGGACAATTGGGCACGTTTCTTCTTCGCGGGTTACTATGTTTATGGACTGATTATGTCTGCAGGTGGGGGTAAACTAGAGCCTATTGTAGACTGCCTCTTTCTCATGTCACTAGTTCTTCTCCAGGAGAAGCAATATGGGAAAGGTATGTTTGCGCTAGGTCTCTCAGTCCAGACCAAGATTTATTCCGTGGTTGCTCTCCCAATATTGTTTCTTGCAGCTCCTGTGTCACTCATCTGGTTCCTTGTATCCATGGCGCTCACAATCATACCGTTCCTGTTTCTAAGTGTTGATTTCAGCTCGCTGTTGAATCACTTTCTGAATACGTCCACCTATAGTTCCTATATAGTGAATCCGATGTATCCGGGTCTATTCACAAACTCCCCGATTGTCGAGAACAGTACTGTTGTTGGGAGCTATCTCTGGCCGCCTGCGCTAATCCCGGTTCTGATATATGCTAGTTTCATGCTATTCACGATTCGACTCTACCTCCCAGAGCGCGAGGCCTTCCGAAATGCTTCCTTGTTAGGAAAAATCAACCTTCTGAAACCCCTCTATATCTACATGCTTCCAGCAATCCTTTTTGTTTTCAGATGGGAGATGCCCTGGTATCTCTTCTGGCTTGGTCCTGCAATATTCCTCTTCGAAAAAGACGAACACAGAATTGGCTATCTAAAAGAGCTAACAATAGTAGGCTTTCTTTATGCATTTGGAGTTGTGGTGAACTGGCCCTATTTTGTATCTGGACCTCTTCCAGATTTCCTAGTACATTTCCCATTTGGCTGGTATACGCTTCTGGGGCTGTCTGGTCTAGTTCTATTGACTGCAATCGCAACCGGTACATGGAAATGGACAATTGACCGAAGGAAGAGAAAAGCGGTTCTAGTCAGAGATGCGAAAGCGCGTGGCGAGCTGGTGATGTAGCTAGGTCCGAGCCCTGCCATTCTCACGGTAGAATTCAATGATTCGTTCTCGTATCATAGTTGAGGAGAACGGACCATCCGCCTTTCGCTGTTTGAGTCTCACGATTTCAATCTTCATTTTTTTCTCTTGGAATCTCTTCTCTAATGACTGAACATTAGTCGTCTGGTCATAACCAAGTGCGATAATGTCTGGTTTCACATCTGCAACGATGAGAGAATGATCAGATGTGTCATATCCAAGGATTGCTTTGTCAACGACATCCAGTGATTCCACAAGCTTTCTACGCTGATGCTCAGGAAAGACAGGCGGAGCACCCCTCTCCCTTTCAATGGTCTTGTCCAAGGCAATTACAACAATGAGCTCGCCTTCTTTACCAGCAATCTCCTTGGCCTGTTCAAGATATGCTAGATGCCCGAGGTGTAAAATATCGAACTTACCCGCAGCTAGAACACGTTTGCCTGACATCATCCGTGCCTCTACTAGTCTTCATCAACAGCCAGGAACTCGTGTCCTTCAGTTATAACTTCGATTCTTCTCTTCGTCTTTGTGATTTGACTCACATGCACGAGACCGTTAATCTCCAGCTCCATTAGCGCAGAGTTTAGCTCAGCATCGCTTGGCTCTTGACCAAGTTCCTTCTTCAGAGATCTCCCGAGTTCATCATCAAGAATGACCCCTCTTCTCTTCTGAAGTATATCCATCACTATGTTTCTGAGAGGCATGATGCTCCACGATGTCATTCCTTATCCCTCTCTAAATATAGCCCGGCGGCGCAGTTGATGGCTTTGCTGCAGTTCTCTGGAACTCCTCATTCATCTTCTCGTAGTCTGCGATGTCCTTGGGCGTAATAGAGGCCTGCACTGCCTTCAATGCCTCCTCGAAATGTCTCCAAGAAACAAACTCGATTTCATTTGTGCGATTCTCTTTAAGCGCATGCATTCCAGCCTCCTTGCATAGGTTCTCAATGTCACCGCCAACGAAATTCTCAGTCATTTCCACCAATTTCTTGGTCTTCACATCATTGTCAAGTGGCATTTTGTCCAAGTATATCTCGAAAATTGCTTCGCGTCCCTTTGCAGTGGGTGGTGGAATGTAGATCCATCTATCGAATCTTCCCTTTCTGAGAAGGGCTCTGTCTATGAGGTCTGGTCGGTTGGTTGCTGCAACTACCACCAAATCCTTCATGGACTCCAAACCGTCCATCTCAGTGAGTAGCTGACTCACCATTCTCTCCGTCACATTACTGTCTCCAGAAACTCTGCCTCTTGAGGGAGCAATTGAGTCGAGCTCATCAAAGAATATTATCGCTGGTGCCGCAGTCCGAGCTTTTCGGAACACTTCTCTTACCGCTTTCTCGCTCTCACCAACCCATTTTGAGAGCAGTTCTGGACCCTTTACACTAATGAAGTTGGCTTCACTCTCAGTAGCTACGGCTTTAGCCAAGAGCGTCTTTCCACATCCGGGGGGTCCAAAAATCAACACGCCCCTTGGTGGCTCGATTCCAAACTTCTTGAATGCTTCTGGTGTTTTCAGTGGCCATTCAACGACCTCTTTGAGCTTTTCCTTGATCTCTTCAAGACCGCCAACATCAGACCATCTGACATTTGGAACCTCAATGAATACCTCTCTCACTGCAGATGGCTGTATCTCTCTGAGTGCATCTAGAAAGTCTTCATTATTGACTTCGAGTTGGTCAAGAACCTCTTGAGGAATCTCCTCATCCTCCAGATTGAACTGTGGAAGGTATCTTCTAAGCGCCTTCATCGCTGCTTCTCTACAGAGTGCGTTTAGGTCTGCCCCCACAAAACCGTGTGTAATGTGAGCCAGGTTTTGAAGGTCAACCCGATTGTCCCCTTCAGCAGTTAATGGCATTCCGCGCGAATGTATGTGAAGCACCTCTAATCGACCAGTTTCATCAGGCACTCCAATCTCTATCTCTCTATCAAATCGTCCAGGCCGTCGTAATGCAGGATCGAGTGCATTCACTCGGTTGGTAGCTCCTATTACAATCACTTGCCCTCGCGCCTTGAGACCATCCATGGTCGCCAATAGCTGAGCGACAACACGTCTCTCAACCTCGCCTTGCACATCCTCTCGTTTAGGTGCAATGGCGTCTAGCTCGTCTATGAATATGATACTCGGAGCATTCTCTTCTGCCTCCTCGAAGATCTTCCTAAGTTTCTGTTCTGACTCCCCATAGAACTTGGACATGATTTCTGGCCCATTTATGTGTACGAAATTGGCTTCCGACTCTCCTGCTACAGCCTTGGCGAGCAAGGTCTTTCCTGTCCCAGGTGGACCATGCAGAATCAGACCGCGCGGTGGATCAATACCGAGACGCTTGAAAATCTCCGGATGGCGCATTGGTAGCTCGACCATCTCACGGATTCTCTGTATCGCATCAGCAAGACCACCAATCTCCTCATATGTCACCTGTGCGGCTCCAACCACATCTCCAGTTGGCTTCTCTGCGATTGAGAGCATTGTAGAGTGCTGAACTACAACTGTCCCAGCTGGCTTCACGCCGGTGACTTTGAAAGGAATTGCCCGTCCCAGAATTGGAATGAAAACCGTATCATTTGTGGTGACAGGGCAGTTGAGAAGTTTGCGCTTAACGAACTCCTCAAATCTTGGCTCAGGACGAATCGGTACTGATGTTGGTGCAAGGGTGATATTACGTGCAGGTTCCTCATTCGCTCGTGAAACAGTGACCTTTTCGCTCAAGCTAACTCCTGCATTTCGTCTTATTCGACCATCCATTCTGATGATCTCTCGGCCTTTATCTCCTTGATAAGCTGGCCAAGCAATTGCAGCAGTCACACGCTTTCCTTTGATTTGGATGATGTCTCCAGTCCTTACGCCTAGTTTCTCCATAGACATGGCATCGATTCTGACAATGAATCGACCAATATCCCGATGCTCGGCTTCTGTCACCTTTAGTACTATTTCGACCAATGCTTGGCAACATCCTTCTGGTTGTAGATTCTGATGGCTCAGAAACAGGACGGCTTACTGACAACCTTCAACTCCTCTCTCTCAAGTTTCCATAAAGGGTTTTTTAACACCGATATAATCAGGCTCCAAGAGAAGTTGATTTACAGAAAATTCCGATGAAAGACTAGTTATAAACCCTGAGTTCTAATCGTTATTTCGCAACACTGTATGTAGTTGGCGCGAATCCCTCTACATGCGCGAAACCATTTCGACTTCGACCTGAGCCACACCTTCAAGAGAACCAATCGCTTCTTCGATATCGTCAGTGCCACCCATCGATTCCTCTCTGGCAACATTCATCCTTAGCGCCTTCAGGCCAAATGCCACTGGAACTATCTCAGTTGCTCGAACATCTGTTCCATCCGGAATATTAGACTTGATGCGTTCCAATAGATCCTCGAGATTGACATCTATGTCTTCTGGCATTACCTTTAATGTGACAACAACTCTTGCCATTACAAACCAACTCCATTTCTGACTATGGGCCCTCGAAAGCGCAATTGGGGCAGCTATACTTGACAGAGAAGCGTCTACAGACCTCACACCGCCAGATCATGAATTCGCCGCATGATGGACACTGAAACTTCACGCTGTTCTCCTGTGGCGAGATTGAACGGTGACATGAAGTGCATCTAATAGCTCTCATATTGGACAAATTATCACCAGAGGGTATTATCGCTGGTTGCGTTTCATGGGCCCAGCTGTGCGGTTTTTATAAACCTGTCGAAGCGTATACCTTGCACAACTCATCACGATTGAGCTTAATCCATATATGGCTGTAGGGGCTATGAAGACCTGCTAGGAAGTCTGGAGAGAATCTTATGGGTACCAAACTAGGTGATATAGTGACTGCCGAGCCAATCTCATTGAGAGAGCTTAGTGGACGCAGAATTGCGATTGATGCCTTCAACACAATCTATGCCTTTCTCGCAAGCATCAGACAACCAGATGGGACTCCTCTCATGGATCGACAAGGTCGTGTGACCAGTCATCTCTCTGGGCTCTTCTATAGAAACTTGAACTTACTTGAGAATGGAATAAGTCCCGTCTTTGTATTCGATGGTGAGGCTCCCACGCTAAAGGCTGCAGAGGTTCAACGACGACAAGAAATTCGCGAGGCAGCAAGAGAGGAGTGGGCACGAGCCAAGGCAGAAGGTCGAATTGAGGATGCACGGAAGGCTGGGCAAGCCAGCTCTAGACTTACTAGTCCAATGATTGAGGAGAGTAAAGAGCTGCTAGAAGCTCTCGGGATTCCAGTGATACAAGCGCCATCTGAGGGTGAGGCTCTGGCTGCGCAGATGACCAGGGCTAACATCGTATGGGCAAGTGCAAGTCAGGACAATGACTCACTGTTATACAACTGTCCTCGGATGATCAGAAATCTGAATATCTCAGGAAGAAGGAGATTTGGACGTTCCAAGTATAGGACAATCAGTCCTGAAATCATTGACTTGGACTTGAATCTCAGACACTTGGAGATAACTCGAGAACAACTCATTGACATTGCTATCCTTATTGGCACCGACTACAATGACAAGTTGGAGGGAGTGGGCCCCAAGACTGCACTGAAATGGGTCAAGCAGTATGGAAGTCTTGAGAAAATCGAGGAGGAACGCGAGATTAAACTGGACTTTCCCTACGAAGAGATAAGGGAAATCTTTCTGAAACCCCCCAAGATGGATGTTAAGGAGCCAAAATGGGCCGATCCAGATCGTGACGCGATTGTTCGAACTCTCTGTGGAAAGCACGACTTCAGCTCAAATCGTGTCGAGAAGTCTCTAGAGCGCTTGGGCGAAGCTCTAAAGGAGCTGAGAGAGTCTACTCATCAGAGTTCACTAACAGACTTCTTTTAGAGGGTTTTAATCACATAGAGAACGATAAATACTGAAGAGTGAACAAAACAAGTACAGACAGGTGGACTACCCTGAGTCGAGAGAGAATGACTGCGGTACGAGCTGCAGTGAGTGATATTGTGAACGGAACCTTTGGGGATGATAATGGCTCTCATGTTATCTCTCCATTTGGCGTAGAATTGCGAAGGGTTGCCCTAGTTGGTCTAATAGTCGACCATTATTCGAAAGAAGGCTATGCAAGCATAACAATTGATGATGGAACTGAAACGATTAGAGCAAAGGCTTGGGGTGGCGAAGCATCCTCTCTCGAGAAGGTTCAGGCGAATATTCTAGCACTCATTATCGGGAAAGTAAAAGAGTACCAGGGTGAAATCTACGTTTCTCCCGAAATAGTGCGTGAACTCGACGACCCAAATTACATGACAGTCCATCAGTTAGAACGATATGCTGCAATGCTCACTCGCACCGGGGTATCGCTTCAAACTACTTCTGACTCGCAGGACTTTTTCGAGGAATCAGCTCCGCCTCCGAAACGCGAAGTTGCAGAAAAGCCTCCGGAGAAGAAAGGAAAGCCCCTCTCTGGCAAGATCTACAAGCAAATTATGCAGTACATTGAAGAGAATTCTGAGGAAGAAGGTGTTCCTATAGCATCTATTGTTGATTTCTTTGAGGAGAAAGGACATGACCGGACAGATATTCAGCTAAAGGTCCTAGATCTTCAAGGTCAGGGGAGTCTAGTAGAAGTGAGAGTCGGAGTCTATCGTCCGGCTGACTCCTGAACGAAGTACAGAGCGACAGCTTAATAGCGAATGCCGAGTGATTTGGATTATGGACGACTACGAGAGTCTACTAGAAAGGGCGCGTTCTCAAGTCCCAGAAGATGCATTCAAGAAGTCTGGAGAGAGATTCCAAGTTCCGAAAGTCCAATTGATGGTTCAGGGCAGTAGAAGTTTTTGGCAGAACTTTCAGGAGATAATCAACATTCTGAACCGGCCAGGGAAAGAGGTGCTCAAATATGTGGCTGGTCAGCTAGCCACAGCGGGCAATATCGAAGGGAGCAATGCTATCTTCAATGGGAAGTTTATGTCTGATCAAGTAGATGATGTATTGGGCAGATACATCGAATCATATGTTATTTGTCCAGTATGTACACGTCCAGATACTAGCATGGCCAAAGCGGGTAACGCCTACTATCTAATCTGCTCAGCATGTGGAGCTCGAACTTCAGTAAGACCGGTCTAATAGGAGAAATACGTATGCCTAACGTCTACATGCGTGTACGTGAAACACATGACGGACACTATGTAGTTGCTATATGCGATGAGGCACTTCTCGGAAAGACACTGACGGAGGGTGCGGTCGAGTTCAAGGTTTCTCCAGAGTTCTATGGAAACGAATTGGTCGATGTCAAGGTCTGTGTCGAACACCTCAACAAAGCAACCATTGCAAACATGGTTGGTTCAACAAGCGTCAAGACTGCAATGAAGGCAGGTTTCGTCCATGAACAAGCCGTCGCCTATATAGAGGGACATCCACACGCTCAATGGGTTCGCCTTTAGTGATTATGTGGTTCTCCACTACATCCTCTCTTTGATTTTCCACCACAGAGTGCATCCATTCTCATATCTGATGCGATTCCTTCCAGATAGCTATTCAGGGCCTCTCTCACTGTGGCTCCTTCTGCTTTGATTACAGAGATTCCTACTTGCTGAGTCACCATGTACGGTCGCCCCCCCATTCCTGCTACTATTAGGACCTTGATCCCTCTGTCTGCCAATGCCATCACCGGTTCAGCACAACTGGAATGCCCTGCATTCCTCAGAGTTTCCACCTCAACAACCCTTCCGTCTTCAACAGTGGAAATAACAAACATTGGGCTATGACCGAAATGTGCACTTATTGGACTATCGAGTCCCTGTTCAGAAATCGCGGGTACTGCTATTTTGTGTAAAGTCATTTTGGATCACTCTTTGGCTTCTTTGAGCATCTTCTTTCTGTATAGAGTGTCTGAACCACACTCGGGACAAATCTTAGGTCTGGGTTGTCCTAGAGGGGCCTCTATTGAATTCCCGCATTTATCGCATTCAAAAACACGGACATCACAGGGCAGGACATATTCTCCCCCCTCGATTCGGAGCACAATTCCACGCACTATGGTTTCTGCAATCTTCTTTCTTGCCGAAGTCAAAATCCGATTGAACGTGGGTTGGCTAACATGCATCACATCACTGGCTTCTCTCTGATTCATTCCCTCGTAATCCGCGAGTCTCACTGCCTCAAATTCGTCAACTGTAATGAGAATCTCATCTAGCTCTTTTGCAGGAATGCCAGCAGGCTTAAAGATGGATATCGAGGGCTCTTCAGAAACCTTTCTGAACTGCTTCCTTCGAGGCATGAAGAGTTATTAATCATAATTCAAAAAAGGCTTCCGATGACACAAAGAGTTCAACACGCTGGTGAATCCTACCACGTTTTAAGGAATCAGTAATCTATCACGGTTGATGACCTTGACTGCTCCCTGTTACGAGTGCGGAAACAAGTCCGAGATTGATGGGCTCTGTGCTGAATGCTACAGAAAAGCACACCCATTAGTCAAGGTCAGGTCTCCACTCAAATTACTTACTTGCAAGCGGTGTGGAGCAGTCAAAGTACCCGGTGGATGGAAGACAATTACCGAACAGCCATCTGACACTGAAGAGCTTATAGAACGTCAAATAGAGATTCTTTTGCAGCAAGAAGTCGAGCTAAATGTTGGCGGTGTCCAGCTAGAGTACACAGAGGAAAAGATACTGGATAGAGTACGTAATATCATGGTAATTGCTGCAGGAACTTCTAATCTATCCCTAGGTGCACATTCTGAGAGTTATCCTGTTGAGTTGCGATTCAGCTACGCGACATGTGATACATGTGCTATGATGAGTGGGGGTTACCATGAAGCTATACTTCAAGTTCGAGCTGATGAGAGATCAATTACAGATATGGAAGAGGATGAGATAGTCTCAGTGGTCACGGATTTAACTGTGGCGGAGTATGGCAAGGACATCAAGGCCTTCGTTACAGAGATAAGCAGGGACAAATATGGACTAGACTTCAAGATTGGTTCTGAGCACCTTTGCAAACGAATAGCAGATAATCTTCAGCAAAGGTATCTTGCCGAGCGCAAGGAGAACTACAAACTCATTGGCGAAGACAAGGGGGGTAGGAAGAAGTATCGGATAACTATCCTCATTCGTCTACAGAAATTCGCGCTTGGGGATTTCATCCGAGTTGACTCAAAGCCATGTCAGGTGACAGCAATGGGTCGTGGTGGTCTCAGTTGCTATGATCTCAAGAATGGGAATAGATTCACAATCAATCCAAAAAGCGCAAAGTGGAGGACTATCGAGTTCATTGCACCGGAATCCGACAAACGTCAATTCATGATAGTATCGAATCTCCAAAATCAACCAGTCCAACTCATGGACTCTGAGAGCTTTGAAATGCATGAGATTGACCAAAAAGATATGACAATAGATGTATCAAATGGCGATACAGCTTTTGGACTTTACTTGGACAACCGAGTATTCCTGATTCCACCTAACGACTGAATTCTCGAATGTGTGGAGAGCTACGCTTAAATGGCCACCCTCGGCATTCAGATTCAGGTCCTAAGCACTCTATGGTATGGACCATGAACGGAGGATTATTTTGTCCCGCAGAGGTAAACGAAAACAGCAAGGCCCCCCAACCGAAGAACTAGTCCGGGTTAGAACTCCCCGACGCGATGACGGAGAGATGTATGGAATCATCATCCAGATGTTAGGCTTCGACAGAGTCAGGGTGCGATGTGAGGATGGTGAGATTCGTGTCGGACGTATCCCCGGGCGAATGAAGAAACGAGTCTGGATGCGTGTGGGTGACACGGTTGTAATTGTGCCTTGGGACTTCCAATCCGATCAGAAGTGTGACGTTGTCTACAGATACCGAGGCAATGAGCTGGACTGGCTTCAGAAGAGGGGTCTTCTGAAGATGTTCTAGGCTAACCTTTTTCTGAAATGCAGCCAGATTAGCACTGAGTTCAGTTCAACTGGCTCTGTTAGGAAGTCATTGTAAGTTGAAAGACCTAGACAAGAAGCATGAGCGACTTCTATCTGAGCTTGACCGCCGAAAGATGAAACGGCGGAAGGACTCAGATGAATTCAAGGTAATTGAGGGTGTAATTGACCCTCCAACCTTGAAGGCTTTATACAAGCTTCTCAATAGAGGTACAATCAATGTAATCCATGGCACAATTAGCACTGGAAAAGAAGCCAATGTTTACACCGGCGAAGACCCTGAGGGCACACCAGTTGCCGTCAAGATATTCCGTGTGAGTACCGCTGAAACAGACTACATGCTTGAGTATATAGTGGGTGATCCTCGGTTCAAACGTGTTGGCCGCCGCAGCAGAACTCTGATTCCACAATGGGCATTGAAGGAGTATAAGAACCTGAATCGGTATCACAAAGCGGGAGTTCGTGTCCCCAAACCCATCGACATTCAACGGAATGTACTTGTTATGGAGTTCATTGGTGATTTAGATGCTGGAACACCAGCCAGACTGATGAAGAATGTAGAAATCGAGTCTCCAGTTGATACATTCAACGAAATCATCAACATGATTCATACTGGCTATAATGAGGCAGGACTTGTCCATGCAGACCTAAGTGAGTACAATATCCTCTGGCAAGATGGACCTGTGATAATCGATGTGTCACAGGCTGTTCTCAAGAATCACGACCACGCAAGCCGCTACTTGCTTCGGGATATTAGCAACATCACAACCTTTTTCCAGAAGCTCGGGGTGGAGGCTCAAGACCCAAAGGAGATAACAAATGAAATACTGTCCTCTGGTGAAGATTAGATGCACTTACACGAAACTGTTAGAGTGCCAGCAGAACGTGTTGGCGTTATCGTAGGTCGTAACGGTAGAGTGAGAAAAAGAGTAGAGAAGCTAACAAATACAAAGATTGAGGTCGACTCAGAGGGCATCGTAAAGATAACCGGTCGTGAGGACACGGAGGATCCAGTCCTAGCTTGGAAAGCCAAAGACATAATTCGAGCTATGGCTCGCGGATTCAGCCCCAAGAATGCGCTGTCCCTCATTGATGAGGATGCACGCCTAGTCGTAATCTCATTGCGTGAAGTAGTTGGTTCATCCCCCAACCAATTAAAGCGAGTAGCTGGCAGAATCATAGGAGAGAACGGTAGAACTAGACGAGCAATAGAACAGATTACAGAGTCAAAGATCTCGATTTACGGCAGAACAGTATCTCTCATTGGATATGATCCTGGCCTACAATATGCCCAGAAAGCCATAGATATGCTAATTGGCGGAGCCCCTCATGGCGCAGTATACGGGATGTTGGAGAGAGCCCGTAGAAATATGAGCAGATTGGAGGCAGAGCTCTGGGAAGATACCGATCTCTGAAGCGATGTAATACCCGAGCTAATAATGCCATAGGCCCTTTCAACTGTTGTACAATGACCGTGATGGACCAATCTGTGGAAGGTTTTCGCAGTCTCTCGCCAGCCGAGTTCTTTTACAGGAATCGCCAAATGGCAGGATTTGGGAACTCAACACAAGCAGTCTATTCTACGGTGCGAGAACTCGTTGAAAATAGCCTAGATGCCTGTGAAGATGCACAGCGTATTCCGCTAATAAAGGTCGATATCGCTGTTCAGTCTTCTGATATATTATGCATCAAAGTTGCTGACAATGGTACAGGGCTTCCCTATCAGAAGGTACCTGAGGCATTTGGAAAGGTCTTGTATGGCAGCAAATATGATCTGAGGCAGAAGAGAGGTACTTTTGGACTTGGAGTGACGATGGCAATCCTATACGGCCAAATCACTACTGATTCGTCAGTCGTTGTTCACACTCAGAACGATTCGGGTCCTGGAAGGGTCTACAACCTCCTTATTGACATTGAAGAGAACTTGCCGATTGTTGAGAACGTACGGGAAGAGGTCAGACTATCAGACGGTACAACTGTGACACTCACGCTCAGAGGTGATTGGAAGCGGGCTTCAGAGCGTGTCATTGAATACGTTAGACTGAGCACAATTGCCTCTCCTCACGCAGTCATCGAGTTGAACTTTAACGGTGACGAAATAGTTAGAGTAGGCGGTTGGTCAAAAGGGGTCCCGGATTCCCCTGTATCTTCCAAGCCACACCCCAGATCTGCGGATTTGGAACTACTGCGGAGATTGATAATAAGGAGCCCTTCAAAGAAAATCCAAGATTTCCTAATCGATGAATTTCAGCAAGTAGGCTCAAGAACTGCCGCGAGATTTCTGAAATTCATTGGTTTCAATACAGGTGTTAAGATCGAGTCTCTCACACGTGCTGAAATCGCGCGTCTGAGTTCATCTCTACGCCGATTTGATGGATTTGGGCGTCCTGATAGCAGATGTCTTAGTCCAATCGGTGAGGAGCCCTTCCTTGCTTCTATTGAATCTCTCTCTCATCCCTCATGGAAGCAGTATTCGAGGCAGCCTCCTTCGGAGTGGCAGGGAAATCCGTTCTTCGTGGAAGGAGCCATTGCGTTTGGGAGCGAGTTTTCACATGTAGATACGCCGACTCTCTATCGTTTTGCAAATAGAGTCCCCCTACTCTATGATGGGAGCGAAGACGTAATGACGAAGATTGTGAAGCGACTCAATTGGAAGCATTACGGGATCTCTATGTCCCTGCCTGTAGCACTCTTCATTCATTTTGGTTCAACAAAAGTACCGTACAGGGCAGCTGGAAAGCAGTCATTGGCACATACGTCAGAGATTGAAGTAGAGGTCACTAGTCTTATTCGAAAGCTTGGACGCGCGCTGAGGAAGCATACAGGTCGCCGCGATAAGGCCAAGCGCGATGCGAGAAAGATGCGTGAATTCTCAGAGATGTTCGGAATAATTGCCAAATATAGCTCAGCTCTTGCAGATTCAGAGCCACCCCCGTCTACGGCACACATGGTCGAATCCCTGTTTGAGGTGAACACTGATGTCTGAACAAAATCCAATCGACATACTCACCGCAATGGGGATGCGGATTAATGAAGCCATAACTGGCGGAGAATTCCCAACAATAGAAATTCCCAATCGAGGCACGGATAATATTGAGTTTGATTCAAAACTGAATCAATTTGTGCTTGGAGACTCTCAAGTTAGGCGAGATTCAAGCAATCTGAAACACATCCGAAGCTTTGCTCAACTGATATGGGTTGCATATTTCGCGAAGCAACTCTTGGAGAGCGATAGAACAAGTTCATTGAGGGACCTATATTACTCCAGTGAAGCTTTTGGAGTGGGATTCAATGACCAAGCAGAATCAAATCGTATCATTACGGACCTTGAGTGTCTGACAGGCAAACCACGTGAAGTTTTTGGTATCTTCCCAGAGGAACACTCTGCCGTTTTTGGGTCAGTCAAGATGAGTTATACCGTCCCAGGATACGAAGGACGAGAGGTTGATCTTACCTTGAGTCCTGATGGCTTTCCAATAGGAAGGGCCTTGATGACAGCCAATCCTCTTGAAACAGACGCAGAGATGATTTTGGCAGTTGAGTCTGGTGGCATGTTCTCTCGACTGATTGAAACCAAGGCCTGGAAACGCTATCAAGCGATTCTTATACAACTTGGGGGTCAACCTCCAAGATCCACACGTACCCTGATGCGAAAACTGCATGAGGCCTTCAGACTTCCTGTTTTTCTATTCACTGATGGCGACCCCTGGGGGATGCACATAGCTCAAGTTGTGATGACTGGCAGTGCTAATGCCGCCCATATCTCAGGTCTAACAATACCAGCTGCTGAGTGGATTGGAGTGACGCCAGCTGATATTCAAGAATACTCACTACCATCTGAACCAATGACCAGTGCAGACCTCAAACGACTAGACGAGCTTGCACGTGACATCAGATACATAGGACCAGATTGGCAGAAACACATTGCTGAGTTTCAAGGGCTGCGAAGAAAAGCTGAGCAACAGGCTTTCAGTAGATATGGTATGGATTTTGTAGTCGACACTTATCTTGCTGACAAACTACAGTGAGATCACTCTTTAAAATGCCAGCAGGAACACTGCACCAAAGGCGATGACTGCTTGTAGTAGTATCAACAGAGCAACATTGCTCTCTTCAGTTACATTCTCTGAAAGGTATGGTAGCATCCAGTACATAGTGAATGGGCCCTCGACCTCGAGAGTACCGTCTTCTCTTGGATTGGCGAACTTCACATATTCGATTCCTCTGCGGCGTACATGGAGTCTATAAAAGATGTATAGGAGAAAATTGAGACCAAATGGTGCATAAAGGAAAATGGCTAGTCTGTCCATGTTTCCTAAAATGAGTGCCGTGGCTATGGCCGCACCCATTGGAAGTCTTCCAACGTCACCAGGCAATATCCTTGCAGGATGCCTGTTGAAAATGAGAAATGCAATGGATGCACCAAGAAGCGCTCCAGCCACTACTCCTGAGTCAAGAAGCGCCTGCGTAGTTTCGATCCCGTCAATGAGCGATAGGAGCACCACATATAGAATAAGAGCTGCGGAGTTGATTGTCGAGAGACCGGCCTCCAAGCCATTCATTCCTCCATACATATTGGTGGAATCGATAATGAATGTCATCATAAGAGGAATGACCACGAGAGGATAGAGCACGCCAAGGTCAACAGTCCCAATTAGTGGAATTGACATTGTGGTTGTACCTATCTGCATAGCCATCATTGGGATTGATGCAAGCATTGGAAGTGCTATCTTAGTCCTATTCCTGAAGTCAAGATTGTCATCCAATAGCCCAATCATCCCTGCGAGGAGGATTGAAACCAGTGCGGCTAGGAGTCCTGTATCCACCTCTTGACCCTGAAAGGTTGTTATTCCAATCACGATTAGCAGGGAGGCTACTATAGCAAACAGAACTACAAAGCCCCCTCCTTTCGCCACCTCTGGCTTGTCGAGTTTATGGACATCCACTCCTACTATGCCCTTTTCTTTTAGAATCCGGATTGTGCTAGGCATGGCAAGGAGTACTATCGAGAATGCAAGAGCGATTGCTATGAGGATGGTCAACAATTTGGGTTGTCTCCTTTGCCGGGCACAACTGCATCCCTTTTTTACACTTTTCGGATAGAAGAATGCAGTGGTACAACGATTCGCATGACGAAACCTATTTAACGAGTCCAGAGGTTCGAGCGCATCGTTCGCGGCCTATCTAGTAGACAGTATACCGCGGACCCTATTGAATCACGGTGATTTGGATTGAGCCTGCTGCATAGACGGATTGGAACAATCGCGATAATGACGCTCTTTTTAACAAGTGGCGTCCTCGCTTTGGTTCCCTCAACAGGAACATGGGACTCTAACAATATGGCTCATGATGCTACGCAGCAAAGTTCAGTGGCCGAGTCCTCAAATATGATATCAGTTGCATTTGCGGACTGGCACTATGGAGCTGCTGACGGGATTATTGATCCTTGGGAATATGCATCTAACTATACAGATCCTGTAGCTGGCATATCGGCTTATATGGAACACAATGGAACGCATATCTATCTCGGACTCAAGGCTCAAACTTCTGGCTGGATTGCTGTGGGTTGGCAAAACTATACTGACAGATTCACCACCGCAGGGCTGAACAATAGCGATTTGCTCTTTGGATATGCTCCTGGGACTCCATCAGATGAAGTCTGGAGGGCAATTGGCACAGACTCTGTAACCGTTCACTATATCCTGACTCTTCCCAATGGCACAGTATTACAGGAAAACGATTTTCCGAATGACGAATCAGCAGATCAGCTAGCCAATCTACCCTCGCTTGCAATGTATCGAGAATCAATCTTCGGAATGAGAATCGGTGAAGTGCGTCACTTCATAATTCCTGCGAC
This sequence comes from Candidatus Thorarchaeota archaeon, assembly GCA_048882485.1. Lineage (GTDB taxonomy): Archaea > Asgardarchaeota > Thorarchaeia > Thorarchaeales > Thorarchaeaceae > SMTZ1-83. The sequence goes on along the minus strand of JBHLRP010000020.1, from coordinate 33,079 downwards.
AGAGGCCTACACTGATCCCACTCACGACCTCTATGGACTTGACCTCGAGTATGAGATAACTCTGACAAGAATAACTAGAGAAGGAACGACAAGGAGAGAGAATCCCGCTGATGCAAGTCAGATTGTATACAGTGATGAACACGGTTTGAGCACCCTCCAACATATTGTCGATGCTGATCAAGACAGAATACTGTCTGCTAATGCATCGGATGATGGTACCACAACTCAAGTGGAGTACATCATTGCTATGAACACTACGGATTCGGATGATATACCACTCTTGAATAGCACCGATTTCATGTACCCGTTCATCTTTATGTTCAGCAATACAGAAAATACTGCCAATCTTCCCGATCAACGTACCCACTGGTCCAAAGCTCCAATAGTGCAGCTGGTTCCGAATTCAGCTCCCACTATTATCATAGAGAGTCCTTCCTCCGGAGAGACTCTCTCATGGATTGCAGATATTGAGGTCAACGCCACTGATAACACGCGAGTAATGAATGTCCAATATCGATTGGATGATGAAGAGTCATGGAATGATTTGGTCTTCAATCGCGAAACCGCGTTCTGGGAAGATCGTTTGGACCTGACCAGCTACAAAGAGGGCCCTCATACTATCTGGTTTAATTCCACAGATCCATCAAATGCAACCGGTATTGCCTCTGTAGTCTTCAATTTGGACCGTCCATTCGTTGCCCTGCTTGGAATGAAACTTGATGTGGATAGAAGCATTGGTACAGAGTCCTACATGAGGACCAGCGTTAGTGACAGGTTTACCGTCACAAACAACGGCTCTTCTGTGATATCTGCAATAGAGATCTATCTTCCAATGGAGTGGGAAACAAACCTGCTTTCATCAAGTGCAAGAGACCAGGACGGCATTGCCCTAGAGGTAGTTCGACTTGAGGACCTGCGTGGAATGCTACGTTGGCGCATTCATTTCGCACAGCCTGTCAGCTATGGCGAGTCCTACATATTTACCATGACAATGCAGATGCATTCTCTCTACACTATGACCAACATCCCGGACAAGGAATATGAATTCACATTCCTGAAGTTTCCAGTGTTGCCTTATGTCATTAGACGGGCATCTCTCACAATGGTATATCGAACGGGTGACTCGCAGTCTCCAAACTATCCATCTCCGGATACCACTGCATCGAATCTAGCTCCTCTCACCATTGAGGAGTTTACCAATGCTTTCAGATCTTTCACGCCGCACATTGTTGCAGAACGTACAACAGTAGTCCGAGTAGATCCTTGGGGATGGCTTTCATACAAGGAAACAATTAACGTTGACAATATTGGGTTGTCACCAGAAAGTCAGCTCACATTTACACTGCCCGCTTATTCAGCAAATGTCAAGGTCTATGACCGAGTTGGTTTGCTGGTTCAATCACAACTTACTGTAGAAGGCGAATGGAACGCCTCCAGGCAGATTAGAATCACCCTCTTGGAAGATAGGTTTGGACCACAGCAATTCCTACCCGGCTACTCCTACGAATTCAATATAGAATACATAGTTCAAATCAACGAGTATGAGGAACTCGCCGTAGGTGGAAATCTTCTGGATATTCCATTTGGAGCACTTGACGATATTCTTATCGAGCATCACTGTGTTGATTTGGTTCTGCCCTATTCCGTGAATACCTTGAGTGTTTCCGGAGAATACAGACTATTACATGGTGTGTTTGACACAACTTTGAGATATGATATGTACAACACGACCAACTACAATCCAATAGAAATACTGCTCTTGTATCAAGTATCCCCCCTCATCGCCGCAAGGCCTCTCACCTTCACTGTAATTGTAGGTCTTCTAGCTCTTGCCTACATTTCCTATAGAGGCGTGCACCTGGATATTGAGAGAGGTGAGTTTGATGAGGAAGACTATGAAGTCGAAGAGCAACGACAGTCTGGAGCCCCTCCAGAACTACTTCGCCAATTTGCAAACCTCTACTCTAGGAAGACCGCTCTAAATATGGACCTTGAGAAATTGGAAGCTGCAAGAAGGCGAGGCAAGGTGAAGAAGAGAGAGTTCATGATTCGTGAGCGTGATATCAAGTCACAGCTCGATAAGATTGACTCTGATCTTCCTCGGGTGAAGGATGAGCTCTCCAAACATGGCGCTAGATACCGTGATATGGTGTCTCAGTTGGAGCTTCACAATGAGCGGATTGAAGGTGCGAAGGCAGGACTCCGTCAGCTTCTGCTTCGGAAAAAGAAGCAGCGAATCAGTCGAGTTGCCTTCGAAAAGTCCCGTCAAGACTATCTCAAGACGATTCAGAAGGCGACAAGTGCGATTGATCGTGCTCTTTTGACTATCCAAGAGGAAGCCGGTGACCTTTAAGAGTGGCTAATCAGCTTTCGCAAGTCTTATCATAGGAACCAACAAGTGGATTTCCCCCTCGAGGGCTTAAAATGAACGAATTCCTCAATCGCGATGGAGTCAGCGCGCGCGAGCTCTTAACTCCGAAAACAAAGGCATTGCAGATGTATCAATATCTTGCTGGCTCTCCTAAAGTCCAATCATACCTTCGGACTGCAAATAGGATGGCTGTTTCTAGGCTTGGATACACAGACCATGGGCATGTTCATGCTGAAGTGGCTACATGGAATGCACTAAAGGCCTTTGACATCTTAGACGAAACATTCCAGCCCAACATTGTAGCTGAAGGGATTGGTGACACTGATGACGCCCGTCTTGTTGTACTGGCCTCCACCTATCTCCACGATATAGGAATGGTTGTGCATAGGACTGAACATCCTCAAGCATCATTGTCTTTGGCTATCCCTATCCTTGAATCCAAATTGGTTGAGATATATGACGATCCGGCCAAAGCAACTGATATTCTCAGCTTCATTGCGCATGGGATTTACGCACATGATGATGACACACAATGTTTGACATTTGAAGCTGGTATCACTAAGCTGGGCGATGGTTGCGACCTGACAAAAGGTCGTACAATCATACCTTTTCAGAAAGGAAAAGTTGACATACACTCTGTCAGTGCTATGGCCATTCGGGACATAATTCTAGACAAAGGGGAAAAGCCGCTCAGATTGACCGTAGTCATGGACAATCCGGCCGGGGTCTTTCAAGTCCAAGCAGTTCTCGAGAAGAAGATATCGACCTCGGGTCTTCAAGACCATATAGAGATTGAAGTATTAGTCAATGGAAGTCGTCTTGTCCTGACTCAGGTCAAGAGGCTTTTCAGAGTACAAATCGAGGACCCATCTGAGCCTATTGGTGTAAAGGAGAAGTAGGTGGTAGCCCCGCCAGGACTCGAACCTGGGTCTGAGAGGCCAAAACCCTCAATGCTGGACCGCTACACCACGGGGCTAATTGTATCCTTTTGCAGACACCAAGACCTTTCAATCTTCGGTTGGCAGGCTAAATGGCACTCCCTTTTCAAGGATTTCGGAAGGAATGCGTTCTTTCCATCGCCTTAGAAATGCAGTCTCCTCAATATTCTGCTTTCCTGTCATCCTAAGGTCATCAGGCAACATGCAGGGGATTCCATCAATTACAGGGTACCAACGACCACACTTTGGACAGGTTATTAGCGCAGCCTCGATCTCCTCAAATTCCTCCTCCTCTATATGCTTGGTGTGGCTCTCGTAGACATCCAGCTGCAGCTCGCTTCTGCACTCTTTCACTGGACACGCCAGAATATCCATCAGCCATGGTTTCATGAGTTCAGAGCCTCCTGCATGAAAGCCCTCTCTTCAAATCACATAAAAAGCATTCGAGCCTTTCAAGTCATCCTTCTGGGTCAAGAGGAAAGGCTATTTTACCGGGTCCCTCGGACCAGAGTCAGCAAGAATAACTGGTGGCCCAATCTATGGAATTCAAACATCCGTGGCTTCCGTTGACTGAAGGCGCGAAAAAAGAGATGCTCAAATCGATAGGAAAGAAGAGTCTTGACGACCTCTTCTCGAATATTCCCGAGAAGTTCAGACTTGGTCGTGATTTGAAAATCACCGAGTCTCACACAGAAATAGAAGTAGCACGAAGGATGCAGGAGCTAGCAGACAAGAATAAGCCAGCGCACAGTGGGAGGGTGTTCCTTGGTGACGGGCTTGGAATGCATTACATACCTTCTGCCACAAGAGCCCTAGCAGGGCGGTCAGAATTTGTCACTGCATATACAAGCTACCAACCGGAGATCAGTCAAGGGATGCTTCAGACCCTTTTTGAATATCAGAGTCTGATGGCTGAGCTGCTAGAGATTGAAGTTGTCAATAGCAGCATGTATGACATGGCAAGTGCACTTGCTGAAGCTGTCCTGATGAGTGTTAGAGTGAAAAAGAAGCGTAACCGAGTCCTGGTTCCAGGCACAATTAATCCAGTTCATTGGAGAGTCATCAACACCTATGCAGAGCCTCTTGGTATAGAGGTTGAAAAGATAGACTATGACAAAAAGAGCGGACAGATGGACCTTGCCGCCCTCAAGTCTAGACTAGGCGAGGACGTTGCAGGGGTGTATCTTGAGAATCCCAGTTATCTCGGATTCATAGAGGCGAATGTCAACAAAATCAATGAGCTGGTGCATGACGCAAACGCCCTACTAATTGCAGGAGTTGACGTAATGTCAATGGGTATATTGCGTCCACCAGGCGATTATGGAGCAGACATTGTCGTCGCGGAGGGACAAGGCCTTGGATCCCCCATATCATATGGCGGGCCTCTTCTTGGAATATTCGGCTGTATTGATGACATGAAGCTAATTCGTCAATTGCCAGGTCGACTTGTGGGAATGACAAGGACTTCTGAAGAACCATTCAAACGGGGATTCGTCCTGACACTAAGTCCCCGCGAGCAGCACATACGTAGGGAGAAAGCTACAAGCAACATCTGTTCAAACCAGGCGCTCATTGCTGTCACTGCTGCTATAGATACATCATTAATGGGTCCAGATGGTTTCAGAGAACTTGGAGAAGCAATCGCCTACAAATCACACTACGCAGCCAACAGGCTGAATGCACTATCGGGTGTGCAGGCGCCCTCAATTGGTAATGCCTTTTGGAAGGAATTCGTGATTTCTTTTGCCGATGGTGTTTCAGCTCATTCGGTTCATCAGGGTCTCTTGGACCGAGGAATTCACGGCGGCAAGATTCTGACCTCGGACTTCCCGGAACTCGGTGAATCTATGCTTGTATGTTTTACAGAGATTCACACAAAGGATGCAATTGATGAGCTTGTGGATGCCATAGATCAAATTGTCGCCAGTGGAGGTGGTAGCTAATGACTGAATATCGCCAAGCCCGCTGGAATGTCCCTCTAATATTTGAGAAGTCGAGTATGGGAGCCACCAGTCATCAGTTTCCTGAAGTTGAAGCTGAAGTCAGGCAGTCCGCCGGGAAAATCGACTCCTTTATCCCAAAGGAGATGCAGCGCAAGACTCCGCCTGCAATTCCTGAGGTTTCTGAGCTCCAGATCATCAGACACTTCACCCGCCTCTCACAGATGAATTTCTCTGTTTCCACAGGCACGTACCCGCTCGGCAGTTGCACGATGAAATATAATCCAGTCATCAATGACTGGGCTGCCAATCTAGACGGATTCGCATGGCTTCACCCAAGTCAGGATGCTTCAATGAGCCAAGGCGCCCTTGAACTGATGTGGGAGCTAGAACATTGGTTGGCTGAAATCACTGGCATGGATGCAGTGACACTACAGCCTGCAGCAGGGGCTCAAGGTGAATATACAGGCGTTATGCTGATTCGTGAGTATCATAAATGCATCACAGAAGAATGCGATCAACGCAATGAAATGCTGATTCCCGATGCGGCCCATGGTACAAATCCTGCATCAGCGGCTATGGCAGGCTACAGAGTAGTTGTCGTACCATCTAGCGAAGATGGGCTTGTGAATATTGAAGCTCTAAAATCTGCAACAGGACCAAAAACAGCTGGGCTGATGCTAACAAATCCCAATACAATAGGAGTGTTTGAGAAAGATATCGAGGAGATTGCTGACATCGTCCATGATGCTGGCGGGCTTCTGTACTATGATGGCGCTAACTTGAATGCCATTATGGGCATAACACGACCAGGAGATATGGGCTTTGACGTGGTCCATATGAACCTGCACAAGTCATTCTCAACTCCGCACGGTGGAGGTGGTCCAGGTGCTGGCGCTGTTGGAGTTAAGAGAGAGCTGGTGGACTTTCTCCCAGTTCCTCGTATTGTGAAACAGCCTGATGGTCGCTTCGATTGGAACTATGATTACCCTCAGACAATAGGGAAAGTCCATGGATACTTCGGGAATTTCGGAATGTTGGTGAGGGCTTATGCTTACATCTATTCTCTCGGCAAGAGAGGGCTTCGTGCAGTAGCTGAGAATGCAGTTCTGAATGCCAATTATGTTGCGCATCATGCAAGTGCTATTCCAGGCTTCACCCTCCCATATTCACAGGATGCTCCCCGAATGCATGAATGCGTCATCTCAGGTGAAGAGCTTCTGGATGAAACCGGAATGTCAGCCATGAATGTTGCGAAGCGCCTTCTGGATTTCGGTGTTCACGCACCAACCGTATACTTTCCGTTGATTGTTCCTGAGGCTCTGATGATAGAGCCAACTGAAACAGAGTCAAAACAGGAGCTAGACGTTCTCATTTCCGCTTTCAGAAAGATATCTGAAGAGGCGTACAAAGAACCCGAGAAGGTCAAAGGCGCTCCGTATTCCACTTCCGTCCGTCATCTGGATGAGTACCGTGCTGCCCATCCCAAGACATTGACTCTGTCATGGCGCATGTTTCAAAAGCGCGAAGATATAGATGCATAAGGGATGTATTCCGATCACAAGGAGGATGTTTCCTATGATGTTTGAGAAACAGGCTGGACGTCACACCATCTATCTTGAAGCAAAGAGTATTGGCAAGGATCTGTTAGTGGCGATCTTCGGAGGGGATGAGCATCATATTGGTGGTGTAGCAGTTGCATATCCAACCAGAAGTCATTATAGAGACGCCTCCACCATTAGCGTGAATAGCATCACACTACCTGGGCATAAGGACTACGTGGTGGCAAACTCGTCTGCAGAGAAAATGTGCAAGGCACTGATGCGTCCTGTGATATCAACCGTCGGTATTCATTATGAAGCAGCAACGTCTAAGGAGATTCAGAATATCGTCCAGGTTGTTGATGATTTGGTAGATGAAGCTATACTGCACTATCAAAACGCTGAATAGCACTTTTCTGAAGAGCTCAAATGGTCGGTCTTTACGGTGCAGGTGAAGTTCAAGTCTTTTGGTCCAATTCGAAGGGCTCTTGATAGTCAATTACTTACTGTGGATGTGCCAGATGGGTCCACCATTAGAGACGTGGTTAACAGGGTACTTGAGATTGGTGGGCCTGAGTTGGAACAGATAATCATGGAAGGTGACAAGATAAGCGGCAATCTGATTATTATGCTCAACAAGCAAGATGTCACAACGCTGGAGGGTGAAGGCACCGTCGTGTTTCAAGATGATGAGATAGCAATGCTTCCCCATGTCCAAGGAGGATAATCTGAATCTTGGACGATACTACCTTTTACTTGGAAACATATGGTTGTTCACTAAACAAAGCAGATTCGGATTTGATAGTGAGTCGTCTTGGCGGGCTAGGAGCAGAGCAGACATCTGATATTGAGGTGGCGGATCTCATCGTTCTCAATACATGCGGTGTAAAGGAACCTACAGAGGACAGAATTATTCATCGCCTCGAAGAGCTCGGAAACCAGCCTGTACCAGTTATAGTAGCAGGATGTCTGCCTCGAATCTCCATAGACCGAATCCAACGAGCAATCCCGTCTTTTGCAGCGCTTCTAGGCCCTCAGTCGCTGGACACACTTGGAAATGTCGTCAATCGGGTTCTAAAGGGAGAGAGGGGAATTGTCCATCTTGACTCTGACTCTGAATCAAAATTAAGATTCTTTGAGGAGCCCCCGGACAGTGTGATTTGCACGATACCAATCTGTGAAGGATGCCTTGGAAGCTGTGCCTATTGTGCTGTACGATTCGCCAGAAGAAACGTGCGTAGCTATAGTATTTCTGAGATTCATAACGTAGTAGAGAGATGCGTACATGTCGGTTATGGAGAGATTCGTCTGACATCCCAGGATGCGGGAGTTTTTGGACATGACACTGGAGAAACTCTTGTTGGGCTTCTCAGGAACTTAGATCAGATTGATGGAAACCATAGATTCAGACTGGGAATGTTCAATCCTAACCTAGTCCTTGATACAATAGATGACCTAATCTCCGTAATGGAATCAGAACATTTCTTCAAATTCTTTCATGTACCTCTCCAAACTGGAAGTGATGGTTTACTCACTGCGATGGGACGAAAATACACAGTTGCTGAATGGACTGAAATCGTTTCAAAAGTCAGAGGAGGAATACCCAGAGCCACAATTGCGACTGACATCATTGTAGGATTTCCGGGAGAAACGGCCTCCGATTTTGAAGATACCATCGATCTGTTGCGGCGGATGCGTCCCGAGGTGGTAAACATCTCAAAGTATGGTGACCGTCCTGGCACGGCGGCTTCAAGAGCTAACAACAAAGTTGATACTTTAGTCAAGAAGGAAAGAAGCCGGAAATTGAGTTCCATTGTATCGGATTCTGTGACTGATCTAAATGCTTCCTGGGTTGGTTGGACTGGAGAGGTGATTGCGACGGAAGCCGGTCCTAGAGGTGGCATCGTCTGTAGAAACTTCGCCTATAAGCCAATAATACTGCTTGAAGAAGTCACTCTGGGCAGTACTATCAATGTTGAAATCACATCTTCTGAGCGAACTCATCTCTTCGCTCAGATGTGTCGAGACTGAATATTGATATTAACAACCTTCCCTGAGATTGCACTCCTTCTCGCTGCTTCAACCACTTCGAGGGCTAAAATCCCATCATCCAAATCAACCTTAGGTGAGCTACCTGTTTCTATGCAGTGTAGGAAGTCAGTTATCACCTGTAGAATAGGTTCTCCATACACTTTGATTGTAGCACCACGTTCTATTAGCTGAATCGTCCTGCTGTCAGCCAGAGGCGCTTGATCGAGGTCTTGAACCTTAATGACCTGTCCAAAGAGGTCAAGGTTCAAGGTTCCTTTTGTTCCAGAAACATCCATGCTCCTTTTCCTGCCCACATATTGCCTTGACAAATGGAAGATGTGTTGCGCCTCGTTTTCAAACTTCACCGTCACATTTCCCGTGTTCAGAATCTCATTCTTGGTCTGGCATTGAGCATAGAGAGTGGCGTTACCACTGCTTATCCGAGTCATGATGTCAAAATCATGAACCCCAATATCTTCAAACACGTCTCCTAGAGATGACAATCTTTCTGCCTGGACAAATCCGCGCCTATCATGGATCACCGTCTGAGGGACTCCAATGGCGCCTTCTTTGATCAGGTTTAATGCCCGTTCAACTACAGGGTTGTAAATCTCAGAGTGTCCAACTAGGACAGTGATATCCTTCTTCCTTAAGACTTCAGCAAGCTTGCGGGCATCCTTGAGGTTGCTCGCCAACGGTTTCTCAATCAGAATGCCCCTTATTCCATCCTGTTTCTTGGCAACACTCTCAGCTATTTCGGCATGTGTTGCAGTTGGAGTGGAAATGATTACGCCATCTAACTCCGCGTGCTCAATCAATGACTCAAAGTCGTTAAACGATTCTACGTTATACATCTGGGCCACTTCTTCAGCCTGCTTCACATCGGTATCAGCCACGGCTGTGAGAGCTCGAATGTTACTCAGAACCCGGGCATGAATCCTTCCCATGTTGCCTGTACCAATGATTCCTATCTTTGGATTTGTCGTGGCTGACCACTCCTGCTGTTTGATTTCATCAAAAACTGGTTCTCCTTTATAGATTCCTCTTCCCTGTGGAATGTGCTACTCGTTCAAAACCACTTCATTTTGACGAATTTTTCGCAATTATCATATTCTTGAATGTCACCAAGTCACATTACAGCCTTATATCTCCACAACAGGATTCATGATTGTAAGTAGTGTGCAAGACTCTCTGGGGGTTCCCTTGGCCCTCTCTAAAAGTCCGAGTCCCTATGCCCTCTCTTGCTCCCCACCTTGACAATCCGGACCCGCCAAGCGCGAGAGTTCCTTTGTCTTCGGAACCCCCTATCACGCTCCTGACGACAACTCCCTCAAAGGACCCACCCTGAACATGCGGTTTGCCTCCCCGTGGTGGGTGGGTCCAAAACAAGGGGCTCATTCTTCACGCTGAGTTATTCGATAGCTCACAACCTTCTTCTCTGTATAAATTTCGGACCACTGCTTCTCTGTCAGAATCTCCCTGAGCTTCTTCTTGCCACCTCTCTTCATACGCTCGGTCATATACTCGATTCTGTCAACCTTCACAGGCACTTCTGGTTCATCGTATTCATTCTGCCTGTATTTCTTCATAGTGGCTTCTATGTAATCATGAAGCGTCTCTAGTTGGGCTTCAAGAGCCTCTTTTTGTCGGAGCAAGTTGTGATATTCAGTGCAGACCTCCCGCATCTCTTCTTTGAATTGATCATGCAGACTCATTGTATCAGCCTCTTGTCTGCTACCAGACTATTCCTTCTGAAAAGTCCCATGGAATCTAGAAAGCGAAGATTACGTTCAGAGGCAAATCTAAAAACAAGCTAATATTTGCATAAAGATGATAGACTATGAGCAGTCTGAAAGATCTTGAAACTCTGTTTATGAAACATGGATTCGATGACTACAAATGGATTGATCCCAAGGAAGTCGTTGTTTCCCAATGGGTGCGTATGAAATGCACATGGGGATGCTCCAGCTATGGGCAATGCGCTGCATGCCCTCCTAACACGCCATCAGTATCCGAGTGCAGGGAGCTATTTGACGAATATAATGACATTGCTTTGTTTCACCTATCTATAGAACTTGACAATCCTGATGATCGTCATGAAATAATGAAGGAAATAAACCTGAAGCTTCTCAAGCTAGAGCGAGAGGTGTTTCTTTCTGGAGAAGTCAAGGCTTTCATTCTCCCTGCAGACAACTGCTCATTGTGCGATGAATGTGTCAGTGCTAGAGAAGACTGCAAGCAGAAGAGGCTCTCCAGACCTCCACCAGAAGCAATGGGTGTGGATGTCTTTTCAACTGCGAGGGCTGTAGGTTATCCGATAGAAGTCCTATCTGACTATGATCAGACAATGAATAGATACGCAATCCTGCTTGTGAGGTAAAAACTCACCTAGATGCAGATGGTTCGCAGGGTGCAATAGAAGCACACAGCCACTAATCAGGTGTTGGTTTCTCATCCCAATAGAATGTGTGATCGCAGAATTCATCCCCTTCCATAAGCGTACGAGATCGCTCCAATCTTAGATTCGGATGTATTGCTTTTACCATTTCAAAATCTGGGTGGCAAAATAGAATGTAACCAATATCTTCAGTATTCATATCCTTCATTGTTTCCGCCCATAGGCATTCGTAATACTTGCACGCCAGCTTCTTATTGGACTCTTCAAGAAACTCGCATGTCAGAATCTTTGACCAATTCTCAGACTCTAATGTAGTCTTCCAGTAGTTTTTGAACTTCTGAAAATCAGCTATTGAGTCCGGGGCCATTTTACGCGCCGCGTTCTCTGACCAATCCTTGAGAACTCGATGGACATCTTCCCTTCCAAAGGCGGATTCAAATGCCCTGATTATGCTCACAGCCCGGCTTGTCATTGCCTTGAAGTATTGAGCATATGTCATTACAAGTTTGTCATTGAATTTGTGATTCCCTTCATTCAAATGAAGTCACCCGTCAAACACACTCCGGTTTGACTCCGATAATAAGAAGATAGCTAGTCCTCAAAGAGAACAGGAAAAGTGGTGCGGAGGGCGAGATTTGAAATATCTCGTTCGTGGTAATGTTTATCTCAACTCAAACCAAAATCAATACGGAAGCTAACTGAGTTGAATCTGTGGTTTACTGGGCTTATCGCTGGTGTAGTCATTATCGCACTCATTCTCTTGCTTCATCCAGAAGATAGAAGGAACAAGTCTTCGCAAACTAGTGTTCCTTCTGCACAAGCGAGGTATTCAGATACGGCACCACAAGCTTCAAACTTGGGAGCGGTTAAAGGCATGGGCATGGGCAGGTTTTATGGGGGTCGTCTACCTGGAATTGATGACAAAGAATAGTAATAATCTATTTCAATGAATCAAGAAGAAGGTGGTGCGGAGGGCGAGATTTGAGTCTTCATAGCTCAAACGAATATTGAGGTAAAAATGATAAGCCCTCGGACCAATATTGTGTGTGTGGGGTACGGCGAGTGAATAGAGATAGGAGGGAGCTAGTTGTTGCATTATTATTGCTTTCAATAGTGCCCTTTTCGTTCATATACTTGGGACTTACCGGATTTAATCCCAGAGTGTCCGTTCCAGACGACGTAAGAGACAAGTTGGAAGCGTTTCTGATAGAGAGCATAGAGGCTGGATGGAGAAACTATCCATATGATTGTACAGTAACATGCAAAACGAGGGACGACATGCATGCAGTCATCGATACAATTGGCGAAGAGTTTGTAGGAGACATTTCTCCGTATTCTCCAAGTTTTCAGTCATTTCGTACAGCAGACCAGATATTCAGCTTAGCAAGAATGGATGAAGTAACCCACATTGAATTAACCCACTATTATACAGTATACGGCTGAATTGATCGAATAGCAAAGTGGTGCGGAGGGCGAGATTTGAACTCGCGAATCACTACTGAACTAGGCCCTCAACCTAGCGCCTTTGGCCAGGCTTGGCAACCTCCGCAGAGATGAGGGATTATTCGTGTCTGAAGTTGCAAATCACTTAAAGCTGTCGGACATGGCTCCCTAGAAAGCGGCTAGCTATCCTGCAAGTGCAATCTCTTCACAGCTTCGAGCGCGATTCTTATCATATTCTTCTCGCCGGCGTCAAACTCAGCTATTCGGTCACCCTTATACCGGTTCTCAGTCGTTACCATGTTGGATCCCACAGTGAGAATGCCACCAGCTCTTTTTCCCAAATCAATCGAAGCCATCAATATAGCAGAGAGTTCCATATCAAGAGCAACGGCACCCAGTTTCGCATATTGTGCATTGAGGGCTGGTGACCGGTCGCGCAAGTAAAAGTTCTCACAGGTTCGCACAACTCCCGTATGATAAGTAGCCTCGACTTCCTTGGCTGAATCTATGAGCGCTGTCATCACAGTCAGGTCAGGTATTGCCGGAAACGCCAATGGTGCATATTCCAACGTACACCCCTCGTCTCTGATACAACCGGTAGCTATGATGTTATCCCCGAGTTGAATCTGCTCCTGATACGTGGCACATGATCCAATTCTAATGAAGGTATTAGCTCCAATGGCGGCGAGTTCTTCAACTGCTACAACTGCTGAGAACACTCCCATCCCCGTGGACACAACTGAGACCTCAATACCCTGATACTCTCCGGTGAAGCTGAGGTATTCCCTATGGAATCCCAATTCTTTGGAACTGTCAAACATTGAGGCTGTCGCTCTTGCTCTCTCTGGAGGGCCAGGCAGCAAGACATATTCCGCAACATCACCTTCTTTCAGGTATACATGAGGAACTCGCCCCTCAGAATCGCGCATTACTCTTGGATGAGCCATACCTCGACAGTACAGTCCCCATCAGATAAGCACTGTGTAATTCACGGCAATAAGCTGCTTCAAAAGCCAAGTTTAGATATCAAGAAACTCAGAATACCATTAGGTGCAATAAGATGGCATTTGCAGGTGGAGCAGCCGCCGCTGCGGCAGCCGCTCAACATACAAGTTCCTACCGTGTAAAGTTTAGACGTGATGAGTTCCTCGAGCTGGTGCAAGTTGCACAGCCGAAGATCATCTATCATGTGCGAAGAATGCACTTCTTTGCTTATGATGGATTTGTGATGTACACTTTTGAATGCGATACAAACGAGTTCAGTCAGAAGGTGCTACATGCAATCGAGTTCTCGAATGAGGCTTGGAGTGAATAGGAATCTATTCGGTCTCATATCTGTCTGCATCATCAAAATAGTCCATTACAAGGACAACAGACTTACACTCTGCATGGTGAATAACGCCTGCAGGAATAATATAGGTGTCACCCTTGCCATAGACTTGAGTGTTATCGCCTACTGTTAAGGTAATTTCGCCCTCCATTACGACTCCGAACTGAGCTCCGTGGCTGTGTGGTGGCACCTTTGCTGTGGGTTGAATCTCAAAGAATGCTATCTGAAAATCCTTCCCCTGAGCGAGCCAGCCCTCGACGCCATCCATTGAGTGTTTTACTTTCGGGAGCTTCTTGATGATATCTGGATAGGAAGCTTTGGTCATGTCGTTCACATGCTACAGATAATCAGCTCGTACACTATAATCCTTAAGGTAAACGCCGACTCAATGGATGCTCTTCACGAATCATGCAAATCATCATGGGTCACTGAATAACGCTAGAAAAGGGGGACCAGGGGAGTGTTGTTTGGCCTGCCACTCCCCGGGTTCTGCCTGACGCATTTGATATTCATAATGGAGAGGATATGGACAAGTTTTCAGCTTCTTCCATCTCCATGATTGTGGTGTCAAGACGACCTACAAGGCCTATTAGCATAATCACAACACCACTGATTAGATACCAGAGGGACGTTCCAAACGTCTCAGCGATGGGGCCTGCTATTGCTAGACCTATAGGCGCCATCAATGGTGAGAGGCTGATGACAACTGAGAAGACGCGGCCCTGGATCTCCTTAGGAACAATAGCCTGTAGAATAGCCATTATGGACCCAGAAGCCATTGGAACCATAACTCCCGTTATAAACAGTCCCGCAACAGCCAGAAAGAATAATCCGCTCGGAGTTAATCCGACCGTGAGTATGGCTATGCCCATTGCTACCACTGCTACCACCACTGTATCCATTCTACGCTTGAATCCGCCCCAAACGCTCAATGCTATTCCACCTACCAACATTCCCACACCCGCGGCTGATTGAAGCCATGCTAGCTCAAATGCGCCGCCATTGAAGTGAACCAATGCTAAGATGGGTACTAATGACATCGAAGGAATAAGAATCAGGTTCGTAATCATCATTGCAACGAGCGTGAATTGACCACCTCTCCATCGTGTAAGGAATCTCACGCCTCGCCTCATATCCGTCAGAATGGAAGAGCTTTCCTGTGTTGATGGTTCTCTGTCAGGCTGTGGAATCCTAATGAACATCAATGGAAAGATTGCCAGAGCTGCAGTGCCAATATCAATCAACAATATCGTCTGGATTGGCATGATCAGTAAGAGCATCGCTCCCAGAGGAGGAGCTGCTATCTGAGCCAGTCCGGACAGGGACTGATACAGTCCATTGATTCTAGATAGGTGCTCGTCGGGTACCATGAGTGAAACTGACGCCTGCAATGCCGGCCATTGAAACACTCCAACTGCTGAACGTATCGCCATTATGCCATATACATGGAAAACATTAGCAGACCCTTGAGCAAACAGAAATGCTAGTATCACAATCATCAAAGCTGCTATGCCATCTGAAGTGATCATGACCTTGCGACGATCCCACCTGTCAACTAGGACTCCCGCGAACGGACTAATCAATATCTGAGGCAGTAAAGCCATGATTGTGGCAATCGCCAGAACTATTGCGCTTCCTGTTGTTATGGTCAGCCACCAGACAAGTGAGAATTGAACTAATGCACTACCAACTAATGAGAATCCTTGCCCTCCTAGTATCTTCATGAAATCCTTCAGTTGGTGTTCCTTCTCAGTGTCAATTTGCGAGTCCATTGACACATCATCAGTTACAAGAACTGTTGATTCAATATCCTCGGTGACTGCTTCCCTCGTGAGCTGCTGTTGCTTCTCTTTTATTTCAGCTTTCAACTGTCTTACCTCTGCCGTCTTGGAAGAAACCGACTGGTCGGTTTCTATTACTATTAAAACTAACCGGTCGGTTTTAATATAAATCTTTCTCCTGACGCAAGTTCTAAGTCACCAATCGATACATTTATTGGAAACTAACCAGTCGGTTTCATTAGAATTGAATGAGATGATTGGTTAAAATGCCCAAAGTCACCGCGGAAAAGAAGCAGCAGATTCTGAACACAATCCTGGGAGCCGCAGAATCCCTTTTCTCAGAAAAGGGATATCATGGGACCTCGATGGACGACATCGTCAAGGAAAGCGGCTATAGTAAAGGCGCCATATACGGACATTTCGACAGCAAGGAGCAGCTCTTCCTATCCGTAATGGAAAAGGCAAGTGATACTAGTCTTGAGGGGGTAAAGACGTTGTTCTCCCCAGAAGACTCAGCTTGGACCAAGTTGGAGAAGACATTGTCTCTCCTACCAGACTCTATGTTCGATGAATCCGATGAACAATGTCGACTTACATTTGAGCTCCAAATACAGGCCTCGAGACAGAAGTCTTGGAGGTCGAAGTTCCAGAAACAGTACATCAAGACACTTCGCTTTCTCGCTGAGATAATTGAAGAGGGTCAAGCGAATGGTGAGTTCAGAAGAAACATCGATGCTGAGAGCCTGGCTGGAATACTGATAGGATCATCAAACGGCCTGTCGCTCTATTCACTAGTCACAGGGAAGCCATTTGATTGGGGCAAAATTAAGGACACTCTGCGAATTGTCGTCAAAAGCGGCATAGTTGCTTGAGATAAATGATTTCGGTCAAAAGTAAGGACTTTCAATCCGACTCTATTGCCGTTCCCTCCAGAAGGCTTTTGCTTCTTCCTCAAGCTTGTCCAGCCTATCATAGTAGTCTGGGAACTCCTTTAGGTGGGCCAACGCAATCTTGCCTGTCATCATTGCATCGTCGTTAGTCACATTTGTGGTTTCGTCTCGTTTCCCGTGTTCTAACTCCACGTCCATTCCCATTCGAAATTGCTCTAAATCAAATTCATCCCACTTGATGCCAAGCCTCTCTCCAACCTCTTTTGCCTCTATACTAGTGAATGACTTCTTCGTCGTCATGCATTACTTTGCTGCGTGAGAGGGATATATCATTTTGGTCCTAATGACCACTATCCTAAATCAAATGATATCATGAGAAGAACAAGTGGAGCCCCGGGGGGGATTTGAACCCCCGATCTACTGCTTACGAAGCAGTCGCCTTAAACCGCTTGGCCACCGAGGCCAGTCTGCGGCGCAACCTATTGCATTTGTTATAAAAGTTTATCATGAACACAAAGGATTCAGGTAGGAGGCTAGCAGATGAGCACCAAAGAGATTGGAGAGCGTGAGTTTCTCAAGAGAATCAGAGAGTTCGTTGACGAAATTGCTGATGCCCAACTCGGATTTGATGAAGACGCTTCTGACATTCCAATCTCCAACCGAAAGAGTATCGTTGTCAACGTTGATACATTTGTCCGTGAAACGGACTGGCTACCAGGCATGACTGAAGCCCAGGCTGGTAGAAAGACAGCTGTCATGGCCTTGAGCGATATCGTTGCAAAGGGTGCCAAGCCTCTTGCAACGATGCTCTCATTATGCGTTCCAAAGGAGTTTGATGCCCTTGCAGCTAAAGAACTGATTCGAGGGTTCTCTCAATATTGTGTGAAGTCTGGTGTTCCATTCATTGGAGGAGATGTCGGATCTTCGAGTGACGTGGTGCTTACTGGAGTAGCAATAGGAATTGCATCACCTGACAGCATTGTGCCTCGCGGAGGCGCAAAAGAAGGTGATATAATTGCCGTCACTGGTGATTTTGGCCTTACATCCGTCGCATTTGAAGTGCTTTTGAAGGGAAAACAGGCTGATGATGACCTTAGGAGTCGAGCAATCGGCGCTGCATATAGGCCAGATATCCATTTTGGAATTGTTTCTGCACTGGCTGAGAGAGGTCTTGTATCAGCTTCGATGGATAGTAGTGATGGCCTCGGCATTACACTGAACACAATGGCTGCCCAGAGCAGTGTGTCTATTATGATTGAAGACTTGCCCATAGCAGAAGGTGTGACTTATTTCTCAAGAAACCTTTACATTCCTGAATGGAAAATGGTAATGGAGGGTGGAGAGGAATTCATACTAGTACTTGCTATACCTGAGGCTCATTGGGATGAAGCATACACGATTGCCACCAGAATGCATGTTCCACTGAAACAGATAGGATATGCGTTGGCAGGCAAAGGAGTCTACTACGAAACCTCGGAAGGGCCACTCGAAATCTCTACAGCGGGATATGATAACTTCAGGGAGTGGGAATGAGCTGGACAGAATTGTCATCGTTGATGGCTATGTTGATGAACCCACGAATCTGGGAGTGCCTCCCTACGTTAGTCCTTATCCCAGATATATCGCAGGAGCCATCTGGAGCAGGTCAGCGAGAACCGAGGTCCTCTATCAGACTATTGATACTGTTCGCAGGCATCCTGACCCACAAGACCTTTGGTCGACTACTGATCTTATCCTTCTCATTGCTGGGATGATTGTCCCTGGCAAGTATCTTGGTGGTACGCCAATTTCTGTGAAGGAAGCGAAACGATTCTTTTCTGATGCTAGGCTAGAAGATATTCCAAAGGTATTAGTCGGTCCATGGGCGCGATTTGGCTGTGGAATTGAGGGTGGACGACTAGCTCTGAGCTCGGATGTCCTCAGCCCTCCATTCGACTACATTGCCACGGGAGACCCCGAGATAGTATCAGCTAGAATAATGGATGCGCACGGAGATCTATCTTCAGTCGATTTCTCTAGCACCAGAAACGCATTGGATGAAGTGGAAGAGTTTGCGAAACGGGGCGCATGCGTACTACCACAGCATCCTGGATATTCAGCAGGTTACATAATTTGTGAGGTTGAAACATACCGCGGCTGCCCTCGCTATGTCTCCGGTGGTTGCTCCTTCTGTACTGAGCCTCTCTATGGGAAACCGATGCAAAGGACTGCGTCTGATGTGGCAAAGGAGATAGAATCTCTCTATGAGCAGGGTGTAAGAGCGTTCAGGATTGGCAATCAGGCAGACCTGTTTACATTTGGGTCCATCGAAATCGGTGAAGAAGAGTTTCCAAAACCAAATCCTGATGTAATCGAGGAGCTCTTCTCTAAGGTTCGCAGAGCTGCCCCCGAATTGCATGTCCTTCATATCGACAACGTGAATCCTGGCACCATTGCACGGCATCCACATGAGAGCACAGAGGTAGCCAAATCTATCATTAAACATCATACTTCTGGGGATGTTGCTGCATTTGGGGTGGAATCAGTAGACCCAGAAGTGATTCGTCGTAACAATTTGAAGGCTGACGAGGACCAAGTGATTGAAGCGGTAAGACTGCTAAATGAGGTGGGAGGCCATAGACCAGAGTGGGGTCTTCCACATCTACTGCCTGGAATCAATCTCCTATACGGTCTTCCGGGAGAGAGCAAAAAGACTCTGGAGTACAACTATGCGTTCCTTCAGAAACTAGTGGAAGAGAATCTCATCGTACGTCGAATCAATATTCGCCAGGTCATTGGGTTTTCTGGCACGAGAGTGGGGGATACGAGAAAAAGCAAAGTCAAGAAACACGATTTCTTTCAACACAAGAAGCAGGTCCGTGAAGAAATCGATGTGGAAATGATTAAGAGAGTCGCACCTTCTGGAACCGTTATTCAGTCAGTCTTCATGGAACAAATGGAAGGCAACAACTACCTTCTGCGGCCTCTTGGTACATATCCACTGCTCTGCTTCATGCCGAGCGGACCAAATCCGGGGGTATATGCCGACGTATTTGTTGTTGATCATGGACCTCGATCAGTCACAGTCCTTCCTTATCCCCTCAAGGTCCACTCTGTTTCCCTAGCGCAGTGGAAGGCTATTCCAGGAATAGGCTCAAAAAGAGCAGCCAGAATAAGAACTGAAGAATCCTTGGAGGGGCTTTGCCACTTGGAATCAGTAGCAGGAACCGAGGTCTTGCCATGGTTGGCACGAGCTCTCAAGTTTGATTAGAAGAAGCAGATGGCGGGCCCGGACGGATTTGAACCGTCGACCTCTAACTTAGAAGGCTAGCGCCCTATGTGCCTTTCAGAGGCGAAAAGCTCACTGAAACCAGACTAGGCAACGGGCCCTAACTGTTTCACATTTTCATATTCTTAAAAGAGAATTGGTTGGGCGAGACTATGCCATATTGATTTTCTGCACTTTCTCAAAATCACCGACAATATACATCTTCTCAACCATAACTTTCATGATTGCACAGCTGGGATCTTTCACGAAATCCGTCAGGAACGGGTGTTTCTCAACCAACATGTCTGCAAGCCTCTCACGCTCTGGTTCTTCAGTGTCTATTGCATTGCCTACTATTGTTACCGATGTGGCATGACTGAAATCCGAAGGGGAATTCTTCCGATCATCAATGATTAATGAAACTCTGGGATTTGAACTGATTTGGCGATACTTCAAGCGGTTCCTCATGGTAGCAAAAATGACATTCTTGAGGTCCGATGTGAACTTGAATCCCACAAGACAAGTGTAAGGATCGTCATCACTCGAAGTTCCCAATACAGCTATTAGTTGAGAATCGAACAGTTGCGTTAGTTTCTCCTGAGTTTTTGAATCCATTTGTCTTCCAGTCATTTTCATCCCACCGATATCATCTGTTTTCGGAGTCTTAGGTCATCGTCCGTGATATACTCACTGGTACCTTTCTACCTCCTGTAGAAAGTAAAAGAGGTGCGCTGAGCAAAGACTTGCCCAACGCGCGCCCTCTCAGCCCATCATGTAGTACTTTGAGAAACCCTCTTTCTTCAACAATGGAAGTAGAAGAATGAGTATAAGAATGGCGACTGCAACTCCCAACGCAGTGAAGTAGATCAGAGGAGAAGCGGCTTGTTTTGCTGCAATCCCTATTGTGGCCCAGATGACCACGAAACCGAAAGCAAAGTCTCTTCTTCTAATCAACATCAGAACCGTGATGAGGAACGCAACCACTATCACTAGCGCAGTCCAAGTTTCCTGAATCGGGATAGGTATCTCTGGACTCCTCCCTAGATGATTGAGGACAGAGGCTGTATTTGCAATTGTTGCGACTGATAGCCAACCGAGATAGACGCTCAGGGGCAAATGAACTGCAAGTTTCACTCCCCTTGGTGCTTCTTTCACACCGACACCTAATCGCAGGTAGATGTAGAGAAGGGTCAGAAACAGCCCAAAAATGGGAACTGTTGTGAGAATGATTAGATCATTGGGGGCTGGATATGAATAATGGAATACCGTGAGCCAAGCGATGTTTATCACGGCACTAAGTAGGTATAGGAATCCAATGTCCTGAAGGTATTGTGAGTCGCGTTGACTCGTTCTAATCTGATAGAACATGAATACGAATAGTAATGTGTAGATGACACCCCAAATTGAGAACACGTAGTTTGCTGGCGTGAAGAGGTTAGGATACGCATTTGAAACCTGACCAGTGGTTATCCCGTTGAGAGGTAGAATGTTCACCAAGGCATTGAACACTGTGCTCCCTACGACCGCCACCACATTGGCAATCTGTAGGTAGATTGGATTTATTTTTGAAGACATAATTTTCCAAATTTAACTATAATTAATAAATTTGTTGGAAATGGAAAATCCAGCAAGAACAACATGTGGGCCTCATAAAAGGTGGCTCGAGAGCAGATCGCCCCCGAGCCTAGCGGGTGTGTGTGAAACCGGGGATGTTTGTTATGAGGTCAGAGTACGAATGATGGTGGATACATCACGAAGTATTGCACCACAATTGACAGGAGTATCCCACTGGCGACCAATCCCTTTCCCCGACCGGGATTGACTTCAGTAAACCAGAGAATCGCCCCAACAAGGATGACAATTACTCCTGAAACCCTCCCAAGGAAGATCAGAAAGTCCCATATCTCAGCTAAGTATATTGCTACCATGCTTACAAAGTCTGATAGTGGACTAAGGAGATTGAATAGCCGCAAGCCTCTCACCAGCAGTGAGTCATGGCTTTGTAATTTAAGGTCACCATGAATATCAGGGGCACAATCTAGTCTATCCCTAATCTTATACCCTCGCAAAAGGCAAGAATGTTCTTTCCGAGGTCCTCAAAATTATAACCTCCCTCTAGGAGACCATATCTCCTGCCCTCACATCTCTCCATAGCAAAATCATGCATCATCTTACCAATCTTCCTAAAGGCACATGTTGAGAGGTTGCTTCCCCAGTCGTCAATATATTGATCAAATCCAGCAGAAGCAACAATAATGTCCACATCTTGAACGGAGTCTAAAGCTCTCTTCGTGTCTGCCAGATACGCATCATCTCCATGCCCCCGAGGATTATAGATGACAAAATCCCTGTCATCTCCCAAGATATTGATATTGCCATCTCCAGTGTGAAGGTCAAAGTCCAGTATGAATGCAGTTTCGATCTTCCTCAGAGCCTTAAGATGGAGGAGTGACACTGCAATATTGTTGTGATAGCAGTATCCCCAATAGCTGTCCCACGATGCATGGTGACCTGGAGGACGGATCAGTCCGAAGGCAGGCTCTCCTTCCACTGCTATCTCTGCAGTCATAATAGCTCCACCAGCTGCGAGCGCCGCTATCTCGTAAAGGAGCCCCTGGCGTGTGTAGTCATTATCTCGCCTTACCTCATCCAGATGTCCCGGACCATGAGCTCGTAGAATTTGCTCATCTGTAGCAGGACTTGGCTCAACGAACTCGTATTCTGGATGCTTACTTAGAATCTCAATAGCAGTGTCAAGTCTACCCGATGCACCTGCAGGAGTCCCATCATACGAATTGCGCATCAGGGGATGATATACAATCTTCACGTCCCAGAGTCTTAATTCGGCGGCATATGTTTCTGTGGGTCAAATCAGACAAAAAACGCTGGTGAGCGGATAGGCTCGCGACCTGTCCGCTCTCTCACTAGAGGGAATAATCCGAAGATCGGGTTCCACTCTACCCAAAGAGGCTACCGAGACCAGCAGTGACCTCTTCTTCCTCTTCCGCTTCTTCCTTCTTCTCCTCTTTAGCAGGGGTTGCCTCAGCGGCGCCACCAGCTGTGGGAGCTGCAGCGACAGCCATTGGCATAGCTGCACCCTTCACAGCCTCATCAATGTCAACATCCTTCAGGGCTGCAAGAAGTGCCTTGACTCTGCCCTTGTCAGCCGTAACACCTGCAGCGGTGAGTACAGCCTCCATGTTCTTGGCGTTGACCTTCTGGCCTGCTTTGTGGAGCAGAAGTGCTGTATATACGTACTCCATTTCTATCTACCTCGTTATTATTATCCAAACAGGCCGCCGAGGCCTGCAACTTCTTCCTCTTCCTCTTCTTCCTCAGCCTCTTCAGGTTGCTCCGGCTCTTCTGTTGGAGCCGCCGTAGCTGATGCAGCAGCAGCCTGAACTTGGCTAAGGGCATCGGAGGATATTGCGTCTGGGTCTTTCTCTGAGATTATTGCTGCAAGCGCAAACGCTTCTGAGTTTGCCTTGGCTAAGAACTCGCCAATCATATCTGGCTCGAAAAAGCCTATCTCCATAGTCAGCCTCTTGGCTTCAATACTAGCCTTAGCAAGCAGCAATGGCATCGTTTCTACCGTGGGGTAGCCGATGTTTATCGAAAGATTGACCGCGTACTGATGTCCTGCTATGACCTGTGACAACAGACCACTTAGGTCAATCTCAAGACTGTCACCAATCATTACCGCTCCATCAGCATATGCTGCTATGAGCTTCAGCTGGAGTTCCATGGGTTCGATTCCCAGTCTTGTCAACATCTGCGCCATGGCGTTTGAGATTACATCTCCAGCCTTGACAGCAACAGTGTCATCAGTGACATGAATGACTCCTCCTTTTACACGAGCCGGAATCTTTAATGCGGCCAACTCGCTGATGAATGGACCAGGAGCAACACCCGTATTCATGGCTGGAACAATGATGTCCTTTGGTGCAGTCTGACCGCCTTTGGCTGGTGCCGCAGCCTTGTTCTCACCAAGGAACGTTGTCAGAACGAATGGATCCTGATTGCTGAACATGAAGGCCACAGGACCTGAAACATGCTTTATGAGGTCCTTGATTCCCTTCTTCTTAGCTGCTTCAAGAGCCCTAATCATCAGAGTATTTCGGGCCATCATCATAGTGGCCGAGCCTCTTAGGCTCTCTCTGATGCCTGAAAGTTGTTTTGCTCCAACGCCTTCCACGTTCACAAGGCCAATCATCTCGTTCTCGTCAATTCTGGCGGCGAGCTCAGCCACTTTGTCAAGTTTCCATTGTGGAATCGTCTTCTCGTAAACTGACATTTCAATCACCTCTCGATTGGCACATTGACCGTTGGTCCCATTGTGCTTTTTACGACCACGCTGCCGACACGGTCCAGGAATCCCTTGCTGTCCACGAAGCTCAGAACTGCCGCAATGTTGTCAGCAATCTCCTTGTCAGCCATATTCACATGACCAACCTTGACGTGGAAGGTTGGGGTATTCCTCATCCTTACTCGGACAGTCCGTTGATACTGCTCTACCACAGGACTGAGATCTGCTTGTGGTGGGAAGGGTCTTGGCATCTTCCCTCTGGGCCCCAATGCCTGTCCCAGGTAACGACCCACGAGGGGCATCGCGTCTACTGCTGCAATGAAAAAGTCGAAGCCCTTTGCTAGGGCCTTTCTCTCCTTCTTCTCATCGCCCAGCTTTGGGATCTCGTCTTTTGATACGACTCTCTTAACTCCAGCAGCCAGAGCATTTTCCGCGAACTCACCATCACCAAAGGCGCATACCTTTGCAGGCGGAAACATCGCATTCGGGAGCACAACTTCCTGATTGAATCGATTCTCTGGCTTGGTAATATCAAGCTCCTTCTTCCTGAAGTTGACAGCAACATCAAAGCTCTGCTTGAACTTCCTTTTCTTCTTAGTTCCTAGTTTTCTTGCCTCAGCGACGGCAGCTTCTATGGGTTCAACTTTGACTGACATAAATTAGCCCTCCCTGAGTGGTTCGTCCAGCTGGCTGTCCCAGACCCCGTCTTTGATTTCCTGCTGGAACTCCTTGGCAGTCTTTCCTTCCACAGTCACACCCATTGAAACGCAGGTGCCAGACACAATCAGAGCTGCACTCTTCATGTTGAGTGCGGAGATATCACTCGCTTTGCCTTTTGCAATTGACTTAATCTGGTCAATGGTCAGGTTCCCAATGATGTTTGTGTTTGGCTCTCCCGAGCCCTTTGGTTGGCCAATCTCTTTCAAGATTAGTGCGCTAGTTGGTGGAGTTCCCACATCAACGGTGAAGCTCTTGTCATTTGGGTTGACTGTTATCTTCACAGGTACCTTGAGACCAGCAAAGGCTTCAGTGACCTCATTGATCTTGGTGACGACCTGGAATATGTTTACCCCAGTAGGTCCAAGAGCCGGCCCAATTGGCGGCCCTCCGGAAGCTTTGCCACCCTCCACCATCGCCTCTACAATAATTGGCTTAGTTTCGCTCAATTCTTCACAACTCCTGATGCAGTAACATCGATGGGTCTTTACACACCCCGATTATGGTCGACCTAATGGCACAAGTAGTACTCTGTCCAGTTCGGTCTACTGCATTCATTGTCAATTTCTTCACCCCAGACACGACGTCTTGCGTCGATGTCCAATTAAGGAGATGATTCGACCCCATATCTAGAATGTTTTAAGCATTTTGGAGTGACTGAATGCTTCCAGCTAGTCGTGCGCCCAGAAAGAGTCGTCTTCCAAATCCTCTTCCTTCCCAGCTCGGTCCTCATCTTCACCGGAAACCTCGACCTCTTCCTCACGATGTGCTTTCTCAACTATTTTAGCAAAGTCTGCGTGGACACGTATCGGAATTGTATGCGGGCTGTCTAACAGCTCCAAAATGAGCTCTTCCTTTGCCGCATCAACTCGTGCAACCTTGGCTCGTTCTCCCTTAAATGGTCCAGAAATGATCTCTACAACATCTCCAGTTGAGATTCCTTCTGCAGCCGGCTTTGGCACCAAGAACTTATCAATCTCTTCAAAGCTGACCTTGCCACCTACACGGCCTCTAACATGCGGTACACCTGAGATTGCAATCTCCACATCTCTAAACTCAAGGGTCTCTAGGAATACATAGCCTCGAAGAGTTTCGGGTACCAAAATTGCCTTGACCCGTCCCAGAAGCTGGTTGGTCGATACCAACTTGGGCTCTCCTGTCTTCCTTTTCTTCTTCTTGCAGCTGCTCATGTGCTCTAGGGTGGCTTCATTGGAAGAAAACTCCTCAGAACAGAAAGGACACACCCAGACATCTGTTTCACCTATGACTGCTGTAGTTATAAGGTCTGTAACGCCCTTCTCTTGTCCTATGGTAGTACGAACCGCGTAAATGCTGCTTTTTGGCTCCAACTAGAAACCCCCTTGATATGTTCGACTGCTGGATAGGTTAAGGACTATAACAGCCCTACCAATGATATCGGTATCCAGCTTTCGGTACCCCATTCGCCGGTAATTGTAGTCATGAAGATTTGGACAATGAAACTAAGCAGACCAACTAGAACCATAGCTAATAGCGTAATCTTTGTGCTTGTCCAAAGTTCCGTCCTGGAAGGCTTGGTAGCTAGCTTTAGGATGCGTCTGCTTTCTTGAATGAATTCACTAATGCCCAAATGTATTCACATCCTGGTGTCTGAATCCCTCAAGTAGGATTCGACTGCTCTCAGTCCGAGTCTTCTTTTAACCCTTCCTGATTGTCCATGTCGGATTCATCCAACCTCTGAAGTCCCAAGTCAGTCTTCAGGTCGTCTGCTAAAGGCATTACTCTCTCTGTCTTATCAAAGACATACGGAGAGCTCACACCAGATGCAATAATGGTCACACGAATTCGGTCCTCAAGTTCTGGAGCGATCAATGCCCCATAGATTATCTCTACTCCAGGATTCACTTGCTCAGTCACCAGTTGTACGACTTGCTTTGCCTCAGACAACTGAAGGTCAGTGCTACCACTGACATTCACAAGAATGTTGCGCGCGTTCTCAATTGAAACTTCTATCAAGGGGTTCCTGAGAGCATTGATTACAGCGTCTTCGGCTCTGTTTTCTCCCTCTCCCTCGCCAAGTGCGATGATTGAAACGCCACCATTCTTCATCGTTGTACGGACATCAGCAAAGTCTAGGTTCACAAGCCCAGGCTTTGAAATCAATTCCGCGATGCCCTTTACAGCTCTCACTAGGACTTCATCGGCCACCATGAAGGCCTCTGGCAAAGAAAGATCAGGAGCTATCTCCAGGAGCTTCTCATTGGGTATGGCTATCAGAGTATCCACATGTTCCATGATTGCATTGAGGCCACGCTGAGCATTCCGTCTTCTAGTGTCACCCTCCACTTCAAAGGGCAGACACACAATAGCCACTGTCAGAGCACCATTTTCTTGTGCGGCTTTGGCAATTAGCGGTGCGGCGCCTGTTCCTGTTCCACCGCCCATTCCAGCGGTTATGAACACAAGATCGCCTCGAATCACATCTTTAATGACCTCATATGTTTCTAGAGCTGCGGCTTCACCTATGTCGGGGTCGTTTCCAGCTCCAAGTCCTCCACAGGTTTCCCTGCCTAGAAGCAGCTTATGGTTTGAGCTGCAAAAATAGAGGTCCTGCGCATCCGTGTTAGCTGCAAGTGTTTCCGCTCCTTCTACTCCAACTTGCATCAAACGTGTTACTGCATTGTTACCAGCTCCCCCAACTCCAACTACGAGTATCCTGGCGCTGACGGATTCCAAAATATTAGCCAGATCCTCATCAGTTGTGGCAGATTTCGCAGGAGTCTTCTTTGAGGACTTGCCATACTGTGTTTCACGTTGCCCAGTTGGCGCTGTTCGAAGGACCTCTTCCAATAATGGATGCATAAGCTCAATCACACCTTCAGTTCCGTGCTAATATCGGTGTATTCTCCTAAGAAAAAGTGGAATACTACGACGGTAATACCGACTATCGCCTACCCTTTCCCTTTCTTCGTTTCTTGGGCTTGAAGGTTCTCAATACTGAGTCGATTGCTACTCTGTTCTTCTTCAGAAGCCTAGCTGTTTCATCCATTGTGGGCTGTCCGTTTTGAGCACCCTTCTTGGTAATTGTCAGAGCCGCAACCGCATTAGCGACATGAAGCGCTTGTTCAATCCTCTCTGAGCGCGTCCAGGCAGTGACAAAGCCAGCTGCAAAAGCATCTCCAGCTCCCAATGTGTCAACCGCAGGGACATCGAAAACCGGGGACGTGCAGTACTCAAACCCATCAGTAGCAACCGCGCCTTTCTCTCCCTTCTTGACTATCACAATTCCCGGTATTGTCTTGGCAAACGCTTTCAATGCCTTCTCGTTCGGGTTGATCTTGAAGTAGTTGCGTAGCTCTCCTTGGTTTAGAAACAGAAGATCGGTTCTCCGAAGGATTGATTTGAAGTCTAAAGAGCCCGCGGCCCTTCCCGGATCAAAGGAAAATATCATTCCATTCGCTGTGGACACCTCTTGGATTCTAGATGTCAACATTGGAAATGCACCAGCGAGATGCACAACTGTAGATTTTATCAGAAGGTCTTCATCGAGAACATGTTTCTCTAGAAATCGATTTGCGCCTGGTTCTGAAACAACAACTCTGTCCCCATTCTTCTGCTCCGCTAGAAAGAATATGCCAGTTGGCTGGTTGTCCAAGACTAGAACTGAACTAGTGTCCACACCAGCATTTGATAGGTCTTTCAAGGCCTGTTGCCCATAGAGGTCATCACCAATGCAACCGACTATCCCTGTACCCACACCGAGTCTAGCTGCTTGGGCAGCAAAGTTTGATGCCGAACCGCCAAAAGATATGAAACCTTGTCTGCTTGTGACATGCTCATTCTTTGCTGGAATCCTGCCGACTTCCATAATCACGTCCACATTGATTCTGCCCACGGCAACAATTTCTCGCACCAATTCTACAGCCTCTTACACTATGAGTGCCATTATTCCCTTTTGCGCATGCAGACGGTTCTCTGCTTGGTCAAATACAACAGTATACTTTGCATCATCCATTATATCGGAGGTCAGTTCTGGGATTAGCATGAGTTCAGATTTCTCCTGCGATAGCTACCATCACCATTTCCAGATGACTTCATGCCAGTAATAACTTTAATGCAGGGTCTTCTCAAGTTGAAGTAGCGAATCCTACATAGGAACTAGGCGGCTCGGGGATGATGGGATTGGCAAGGCTCACAATCAAGGTATGCTTTGTATGATTCTGGTCTTTGGATTATGCTCATAGTGTACAAAGACCTCTCTAGAGATACTAGGCAGTTCTAATGTATGGAGATCGTTTCCGTTCAATTCCACAATTCCCGATTGGATTGAAGTGAGATCAACACTTTGAAGTTGATTTCTATCCAAGTGAAGAAATTCAAGGCTGTCACTGCGGCTGAGTGGCTTCAGGTCAATCTCTCGGAGCTGGTTGCCACCCAGATTGAGACGGCGGATCTCAGTGCACGCCCGGAGGGGGAAAAGATCTATGTTTTGAAGTTGGTTCTGAGAGAGGAGGAGAATACGAAGATGAGTACATTTACTTAGAGGTGAGAGATTGATATCCTGCAGCTGATTCATAAATAGACTGAGTGTTTCTAAGAACACACAAGACCTGAGAGGCTCTAGGTCGATAGATAGAAGCTTGTTTTGGCTGAGCCTAAGTTCCAGAAGATTCTGGCATCCTTTGAGCGGTTCAAGATCGATGGATTTGATATTGTTGATGTGTAGTCCCAATATTTGAAGATTCGAACAATTTTGGAGTGGTCCAAGGTCTATACTGCTGAGCTGATTGAATCCCAAGTCAAGGTCTTCAAGAAAGATCAAGGAATTCAGTGGCGTAAGATCGATGTGCTGGAATTTATTCCTGTTCAACTTGAGCTGCTCAAGATTTATGCAGGAACCAAGTGGCGTGAGATCAATTTCCATGAGAGAGTTTACCTCCAACTCAATCTGATTGAGTGAATTGCACGAACTTAGTGGCGTGAGATCGATATTCTTGAGATCATTGGCACCAAGGTTAATCTCTTGGAGTTCAGCACATGTCCTGAGTGGTGTAAGGTCGATGTCTTGAAGGTAGTTGCTGTTCAGAATAAGCCGTTGAAGATTGGTGCATAAACTGATAGCTGAGAGATCAATGCTGACCATCCCCCTCCCTGGAAGGTTTATCTCTTCTACATCTTTCGGAAACTCGATACTCTTAGGTCCTTCTCCTGACTTGAATGTACAGGTCAGTGTGATGCTCATACTTCATTCCTCAGGTCGTCTTATACCAGAGAACGATACCGTGATAAGTCTTGACTGGAGAATGAATCACTTCATCTCAGGAGAGATGAATGAACAATGCCTTCTTCTAAGGAAGGCAACCATTGAGAACCGTAATGAGTAGAAAGAGAAGACGCAGAGTGAGCCAATACTTGCATAGGTAAACTGAGGCTCACCTCCACTCATATACTGATATGTATCTCCAGTCTGTTTCGATGTCTGATTCATTCAACCGCCTCTCAATGCTCTCTATTTCCTTCAACGGCATCATATATTGTTCTCTGAGTGTTGGTCTGTTGATATGTGATTCTTTGTCCTCAATAGCCTGTCTGCCATATACCGTGTCCATCAAAGGATGCGTGTGGTATTGTTCTGTAGCCTGCCATTTCTCGAATCCTGCACCAGCTCTATACGGTACCTGAATGAAGGTAAGGCCGCGTATCTCCTGGGAACGTAACTCTATTACCTTCGGGATAAAGGAAGATAGCCTTGGTTCATTGGTTGCAATCTTATCGATGTCGAACCCGCTCGTGTCATTGCCCTCCTCCAGGTATCTTGTCACCATGTCAACGATGTTCTCATCAAGGGCTCTCTCAATCTTCTCAGTGGCTGGTTTCGTGGGCTCCGGTTCGGCCAGCTGTAGCAAATCAGAAGGGATAACACACCTTGCCAAGTCAATGTGGTATCTGGTATTACTGACACCGCAGGTTTCCAAGACATACCTGTTGATGCTTGGCCAGTAGATGGGAGCAAAACGTGATGCATATTCCTCAAGTACTGGATAGGCCTTCCTCCAGGTCAGGCTCAAGACATGGGAGTACTCGATCTTGTCCAAGGACTCATTGACTCGCTCCCATGTCTTTCCACATTCCATCGAAACAAATCTCGGAAGACCGATCTTGATTGGCATATTCTGAGTGTGTCCGCTATAACTAAGGAGTTGCAGAGACATGAGCTTTGGTAGTGCCAGGAGCGGAGTGCAGTCTACTGGTTGTGACTCGTTTCTATAGGACTGTAGCATTAGCTTTATTGAGAGGAGTGAAAGGTTTCGTAGTCCAGCGATGTCCCAGAGGTCAATGTCCTCCATTCTGGCATGGAACGTGAGTTCCTGTAGTCCCCCGCACTCGCCGATGAGTGAGAGATTTGAACCTATAAATCCACTCTCAAACATGAGAGAACGTAATGACTCACACGACCCTATATCGTCCAGTTTTATGGTATCAAGGTATGGCATCTTCCACAGCAAAATAGACTTGATACGTGGAGCCTTGAAGACGGGGCAAAGGTCAACCTCTCTTAGAGTTCTATTGTTTTTGATGATGAGTTTCTCAAGAGGAACCAATTCCTGCAGGGAAGATAGGTCTATTGAGCTATAACTACCTCCAGATATCTCGACACGCCTCAGGTTCTGGAATTGGGACAACATCCGAAGTGACAGGGTTTCGGTAAAGATCTCATGATACAATCGGATAGTGAGCTGTTCAGTGTTCTCGGTGTCACACCCATCTAGTTTCGACTTCAGCTGTTGCGTGTTCTCTACTGGCTCCAACTTAACAATTCTACTCTGAATCCTTCTGGGAGGAGGGTTCCTTCTACCTGTCACAATGGATGTATGAAATCGGAGGGAATTTAATCATTTTCCACTTCTTCATTTGCCTATGTAGCATCAAGCCTCGGTCTGAGCTCAATTAGGCAGGTGACCGGAACAGTCATTTTTATTCATGCAAAGGAAATGCTGCGCAAAGTGAGGGCCATGGATGAGCAAGTCACCTGGAAGGAATCAGACCTGAAAGAATCCCTGATTGAATGTTTGAATCGAAGATGGCATTCTCTAGTGGTGTCTGCTTCGGTGAACTGTTTCCTTGACAAGGGCTGGAGAAATCATAAGATAAAAAACAACAGAGAATCGAAAGAAAGTTGCTCACAAAGAGCATAGAAAACAACGACAGTATCTTCTACATCCGTAAGAAGAGGGGGACGCCTGCTGTTTGCGGGCTGGTTTCTTGGAGGGACTCTAATACTAGGATGCTTATCAAGAGAAAACTCAAGAAGTTCGAAACGATACGGATTCTGGAACTCTCAAAGGTCATCGCCTCAGTTGTTGACTACAAGACGAAATCAAAATCGCGTATCTCAAGGAAGTTATTCCTGAAGATGAATGGATTACGATTTACAGAAATGATGAAGATCTGATTGGCATCAATCGATCAGTGACAATTCATGATCCCGAGGGGGCCAGCGATTGCCCTCCAAATATCTTGAGTTCATATCGAAATTTGGGACTCCAGAGAAACGAACCTATGGAGGAGGTTTTTCAGAAGAGTATCTGACTCTCAAGATTGGCGACCTAGACGGACTGTCTAAACTGAAGAACAGGAAGACCGCAGCTATCGCAAAAGAGCTAAAACAACTCGTTTTGAATCATAGATGTCGTCATTTAGATGATGAATGCGCTATATGCCTTGATTTAGGCATACTAATGAGAAAACCCAGATTCATACGATTGTCGTTATCGAAACGTACTGGGCAGGTGACTTCTCAGTGGCAAACTAGGACGCGCCAACAAAAAGACGCGGCGATGTGGGCTTTAAGGGTTCCACCGAATGACAACCAGAAGAGAAGACGGCTAATGAGCTGGTTTCGCCGGCATCCTGAGCTATAGTCGCCTATCGATTATACAATTAATGCCATAATCCCTTTCTGAGCGTGAAGTCTGTTTTCTGCTTGGTCGAACACAACAGAATGTTTACCATCCATAACTGCACTCTCAATCTCCTCATCACGATGAGCCGGCAAGCAGTGCATCACAATCACATCTTTGCTTGCTTTCCCAACAAGAGCCCTATTGACTTGGAATGGCATTAAGGCATCTTCCTTCTCTTTTGATTTTTCCTGACCCATGCTGAA
>JBHLRP010000019.1:52316-58242 GCA_048882485.1 Candidatus Thorarchaeota archaeon | reverse complement strand
ATTTAAAATGCAAGAGGCCCAGAATCTATTTGATATTCTCATATTGATAATGATTCGGGGCCTCCCTACCACTATGGCTCTCACCTTACTTGCTCTATTCTTTGGTTTTGCAGTAGGAATCGTCCTTGCACTTACGCGGGTCTACGGCCCAAAACCACTGGGTTGGCTCTGTCAAGGATATGAGACCATATTTCGAGGAATCCCATTACTTGTTCTGCTCATGATTTTTGGAATTGGTCTGTCACGATTTTTCGCTTGGGCAGGGCCTGGAGTTGGTGCGCTGTTTGTAGGCGCGATTGTTGCGCTGGCCTTGCGAAGTGCAGCATATCAATCAGAGATATTCCGCGGGGGGATATTGTCTGTTGACCCTGGACAGATGATGGCTGCGCGTTCAGTTGGAATGAGTGAGCTGCAATCAACCCGACACATCATATTACCACAGGCATTGCGACTGTCTATGCCCGGATGGGCAAATGAATATGCAGTTGTTATCAAGGATTCATCACTTGCTGTGTCAATCGGTGTAATGGAGATAATATACCACAGTGACGCATTCCGGTGGGTCTATCCCGAGCACTTCTTTGGAATTATAGTGGTTGTCGCGATAATCTATTTTCTACTCACATATCCCGTTACGAAATATGTTG
Organism: Candidatus Thorarchaeota archaeon; assembly: GCA_048882485.1. Classification (GTDB taxonomy): domain Archaea; phylum Asgardarchaeota; class Thorarchaeia; order Thorarchaeales; family Thorarchaeaceae; genus SMTZ1-83. The sequence continues at coordinate 57,595 of JBHLRP010000019.1, read as the reverse complement.
GCGAAAGCATGACTACGAAACTAAGGCAACTCGGCCTTGGAGGTGGAAGGTATTGACGAAAGTTCTAGAAATAAAGGAAGTATGGAAAGCATACGATCAACTTGAGGTGCTTAAGGGCATTTCATTTGATGTAGCAGAGAGAGAAGTCAAGGTTGTATTTGGTCCAAGTGGCTCAGGGAAAAGCACACTCTTGAGAGTCATTAACATGCTCACACCTCCTGACAAAGGCGAGGTATTCCTTCGCGGAGAGAGTCTCATGGCCCGTGGTGCGGAACTCAGCAAACTAAGAGCACGAATCGGATTTGTGTTTCAGCACTTTAACCTCTTCGCTCATTTAAGAGCGATAGATAACGTAAGCATAGGACCACGTCTGGTTTTGGGGAAACCAAAGGAGGAAGCTCAAGAAATAGCACATAAGGCGTTGACAAGGGTCCATATGCAGGACTGGGGCCATCACTATCCCGCTGAGTTGAGTGGAGGGCAACAGCAGCGTGTAGGCATAGCGCGGTCACTGGCTATGAATCCGGATGTCATTCTTTTCGATGAGCCGACATCAGCTCTCGATCCAGAACTAATAGGTGAAGTATTGCAGGTCATGCTTGAGCTCGCAGAAGAAGGAACAACTATGATTGTGGTCACACATGAAATGGGATTTGCTAGAGCAGTTTCCGATGAGATGATCTTCATGGACGGTGGAGTTGTCGTGGAAAGAGGCACACCTCAACATTTCTTCAGAGGTCCCAAGACAGAACGAGCAAATCGGTTCCTGCACAGACTGGAAGTACTGTATGGCCAAGCAGAAGAGTCAAAGGAGCAAAAACCGTAGGAGGAATCCAACTGGCTACTATAGTGTCATCAACCATTGGCGCACTTCAACGCGCTCCATGGTGGGAACGAATAGCTGAGTTCTATGATGACCTAGTCAATGGATTCATGATGACGATGGGGCTCTACCTTTTCGCCATTCTGTTTGGACTTGTCCTCGCTATTGTTCTAGCGATAGCTCGACATTATGGTGGGCCAATTGTATCCAGACTTGCCACTGCATATATTGAATTCTTCAGAGGTACTCCCCTGCTAGCTCAAATCATCCTGGTTGTCTATGCACCAAATGCACTCAATCTGTTCCTTCAAAGTCAGGGATTGGAACCATTCGATTTCAGTTGGACGATATACCTTCCAGATTTTTGGGGAAATCCACAGGTAGTATTTAGCTTTCGAATACTCCTATGTGCGATTACTTTAGGCTTAAACAGTGCTGCATACCAGGCTGAGTTCTTTCGAGGTGCCATGGGTTCCATATCATCAGGTCAGTCACTTGCAGCTCTTTCGATTGGAATGACAAAGCGCCAAGAAATCAGGCATGTGATGCTTCCACAGAGTCTTAGACGTGCCATACCAGCTTGGACTAATGAGGCAGTGTATCTTCCCAAATACACTACAGTCGTTTACTATGTCGGAGTACAAGAGATCTTTCTTGTTTCAAGATTGATTGTTTCACGTACCTATGAGGTACTTCCAGTCTATCTCATTCTCGCTGTTGTATTCCTGGCTCTAATTACTGCCATATCATACTTAATGAACTATCTCTATAATCGAGTCAAGATTCCTGGTATCTAGAACTATATGGTGCCGAAAATTCCCTTGTCCTTTCTGATCTGTTCAAGGATATCCTTGTAGTTGCCACGTGCATGTTTAGCTTCTTCCAATCTTCCCAGCGACTCATACGCTTCCGCAAGAACTTTCCATCCTATTAGTGAATTTGGAGACATTTCAACAGCTCGTTTATAATAGTCAAGACCTTTGTCCTTCCGACCGCTGTCGAATGCAATCTGTCCCAAATATAGAAGCAGACTATGTTCGTGGGGATCAAGTTCTCTCATTCTAAGATAGGTCTTCTCAAGATCCTTTGTCCGTTTGAGTTTCATTAGTGCTCGAGCAAGTCCTTTCAGGATTTCATAGTCATCAGGCGCTAGGCGACTTGCTTCTTCCAGAGTGAAGACTGCCTCTTCCCAGTTCTCCATCAGATTATAGGTCATGCCTAAGAAGTACATAGACTCAATGTGTTCTGGCTTTATGGCAAGCGAAGTCTGGAATGCTTCTGCAGCATCTTTGAGGTTATTTACTTGCACAAATGCATAACCAAGAGAAGACCAGAATTGATAGTTCTCAGGACTAATCTCGACGCACTTCTTGAGACTTTTCACAGCATCCTTTGGTTTATTCTTCTGCAAATGCAACTCTGCAAGTTTGCTTAACGCAAATGTGTTGTCTTTGTCAATCTTAAGGGATCTCTTGAATGCCTTTTCTGCATCGCCAAGCCTATTCAAGGAAAGGTATGCCTCGGCAAGAAGAAGCCATCTATCACTATCTTCTGGGTGTTGTTTAAGTTGGTTCAGCAGATTCCTGACATCTTCTTCTGTACCTTGCATTGTCATTAGTCCACGTCAGCATTCCCTGTGTCACACGGGTAATCAGTGTTCTGCTGCCAATAGGGCCAAAAAAAGGAATTGTATCCAATGCAGTGATAATCCACGGATTTGGATCGCAGTTCGTATCACTTGAGCAGTTCAGAATCATCCCAGTCCTGTTAGCCACAATTGCTCGTGTTGTAGTTCCATATCAGTCATGAATGAGCCAATTAGCCCGGAAATGAGTAATTTCATGAATGTCGCATGACGTTTCCCTCTTCTCTTCTTACTTCAATGGGATAATTCAATAGATTGGGTAGGGCACCTTGGAAACGGATCATGACAACTCCAATTATTGAGTGGACTTCTCCTGACAAGGCTCGAGCAAAAGAAATCTTCAAATCTGTTGAGCCATATCGTGCTATTATTTCCGGTTCAATCGAGCATGGACGCGCAAAGATACATGTTGATTCCATAGATGATCCGAAGGTTGGTTGGTGGTCTTTCAGTTTCCTGAACGCGGTAGCTGGAAACAGCCACTCCGATTTAGCCAAGTACATCATTGAACAGTTCCCTTACATGATGATCTTATGCGTTCCTGACAAGAGCTGGGAAGATCTTGTGAGGTCAACATGGGGTGAGCATCTATACGTGATGCCTCGCACACGGCTCTCGGAAAAGACACTCGACATCAATCATCTTCGCCAGTTGAAGAATTCCCTGCCTGAAGGGTTCACGCTTCAACAAGTGGATCGCGAGTCGCTAGAAAATCTCGCTGACAGAAAGATGGCGTATCATATCACTCAATTCTTTGGCACGCCAGAAGACTTTCTTGAGAACGGTTTTGGATTCTGCATCAAGCATGGAGAGAAGGTAGTCAGTATGGCTTCGACTTTTACTCCCTATTCTGACGCGATTGAGATTGAGATTGAAACATTCGATTCTCCTGAATACAGAAGGAAGGGCTTGGCAACAGTTGTTGGAGCAGCTTTGCTTGAGTACGCGTTAGACAATGGAATCACTCCCTATTGGGACGCTCAGACACAGATATCTGTCAAATTAGCTCTAAAATTGGGATACACAAATCCAGAATCGTATGAATTATTCATTCGTGCGAAGCCCGAGGATAAGGAGAAAATAATCGCAGCCCTTGAGTAGATTCCAATAGCCCTTCATTAGGCGCCAACTAAAGGATTTTCGATTCTGATTTTCCGCATATTTCCTTAGTTTTATTAGAATTCCATGAGAGTTTCTTAGCAAGTGTATATCGGTGTAATACGTTGCCTGATACAAGGAAGCCGACTGAAAAGCCAAATCCAATCGAGTTAGACATTATCAGGTCCTTTGGCTGGTCAATCATCGAAACCGAACTTATTCTATTCGAGAGATACGTAAAGCTCTCATCATTCCGGTCTCTCACAACAATCAAGGGCTTCAAGAAATATCTCAATGAGATGGTTGCTAAAGGATACTTAACGCAAGAGACCCTCCACGGCCAGAGGGCTTACAGACGGCTTTTGCTTGAAGAGGATCTGCACGAAACCATCTCGCCCAAATTCCCTTTGGATGAGATGCGATTAGTCTTGGGAGCTCGTGAAGCAAAGAAGAAGGAACAGAGATTTCGTAAATGGCTCGGGAGCCGCTCAGCTCCCAGTAGCTAGAATAGCAAGCAGAAATGGAGACCTTAATATTCACTATTGTTAATATATTTCGTTGATTAATATGGGGCGCGTAGTTCATTTTGAAATAGTGGCTGATGATGCAGAACGCATCTCTAAGTTCTATGAGAATGTCTTCAACTGGAAGGTGCAGAAATGGGAAGGTCCAATGGATTACTGGTTTCTGATGACTGGTGATGAGAAGGAACCAGGAATTGATGGAGCCTTTGGAATGCGTCAGAGCCCTGATGATGCGGTTGTGAACACAATCGATGTTGACGATGTTGACAAATATGTGAAATTAGTCGAAGAGAATGGCGGCGAGATAATTCGACCAAAACAGGTCATACCTGGAGTTGGATATCTGGCTTATTTCAAGGACACGGAAGGCAATCTCTGGGGAATGATGAAGGACGATCCTGAAGCAAAGTAGTTAACCTTTTCATCATGGCCGCCTAGCTCCATCATATATGACATTGTCTGAGTCTAGCAGCTTGGCCTGGGAGTTGGTTCGCGAGCAGAGGGAGGCCGCCGCTCATTTAGCAGAGGACGATAAACACCTAGTATCAATTATTCCCGAAATTGTTCGACTTGCTACATTGAATCGAGCTGTCCAAGCCTGGACTCGGAATTCGTATTTGAAGATCTCTCATGCCAACCGGCTAATTTTCAAAACTCCCACTATGGCGGTAGGGCAGGAGCGTGCAATTAGGAATCGTGTGCATGATTCTGCTCGGGAGATATTATCCAATCAAGAATCAAGTAAAACTGAGGACCACATAGGGGCTCTGTCCACAGATGATTTCCTGGAGCTAATTGCACATATTCACTCCATAGGATCCTATCATCTACCTAACGATTACAGTTCCACTCTCCCACAAAGAGTCTTAGGTGCTTACTATACGCCTCGAGAGGTTTCTGATTACATTGCCGATTTAACACTCAGTTCAATGATCAAAAGCAAGGCCAAGAAAGACGACAAAGACGCTCTTGGAGAGAACATGAAGATAATTGATCCAGCTTGCGGACCCGGAGTCTTCCTGCTATCAGCAATACGTACCTGTTGTAAGCAATTCCCGAAGATGTCACCCAGCGATGTAGCTGAAGCAATGAGGCCCAATTTATACGGCGTAGATTTGGATAGAGCTGCACTTGAGATTGCTGACATATCATTGGCAATTCTCTGCAGAGAGCAGATTGGTAATTCTTG
>JBHLRP010000019.1:0-52216 GCA_048882485.1 Candidatus Thorarchaeota archaeon | reverse complement strand
GATTTGGATAGAGCTGCACTTGAGATTGCTGACATATCATTGGCAATTCTCTGCAGAGAGCAGATTGGTAATTCTTGGACATCCTGTTTTGGATTGACTCTGAAAGAAGGCAACTCCTTGATTTCTCTGAATGGTTGGAATGGCACGGAGAATCATGAGGGATATTTCAAGGACCCAGAATCCCGCAACTCATTTGAGTGGCGGTCCCAATTCCCGACTATTTTCGATGAAGGAGGTGGGTTCGATGCACTGCTGATGAATCCACCCTATGAGCGACTGAAACCAAACTTCGCTGAGTTCATGCGGGAGCGATTATTATCAGGGAGTCGGAAAGTTCATTCAGAAGAATTCGAGCACTATAAGGCTCGACTCCTAGAGGACCTGCAATATTATAGAACATCAGGAGAGTACTCGTTGGCTAACAAGCATACTCTAGATACCTACAGACTGTTTATCGAGAGGTCTCTAAGTCTAGTAAGGCGAGGGGGAGCAATTGGCTTCATAGTACCTTCGACCGTGTTAGGTGATCTCTCTGCGGAAAAGCTACGTCGCTCGCTTCTATTGGAGAATTCGGTCAAGGTTGTAAATGAATTTCCAGAAGGCAACAATCTCTTCGCGAATGTCACTCAATCAGTATCGATTATTTCATTGAAGAGAGGAGGAACTACGAAGAAGCTCAAGGCGGCCTTTGCGCTTTCATCAATGAATGATGCTCGTAGTAAAAGGAGCTACACCATTGAGGTTGGCAAGCTTCCTAATTCTTTGCGAAAATCGTTGGTAGTTCCCCGAATTAATAGAGATGAATGGCAGGTTTTAGCGAAAATTCACACAAACCCAACACTCGACTCACTTGAATGGCTCTCCAACAAGAGAGGGGAGTTCGACCTCACTCTCCACAAGAGATACATTTCCACCAAAGGTGCTCGTCTATTAAGAGGTTCACATATTGGTAGGTACACATTGAGAGCTGGCAGACATAGGCCTGAAGAGTATGTAGACACAATTTCTTTCCACACAAGCATTGGTTCCTCAACTAGGATTGAAGACTCCCAAAGGCCTAGAATCGCTTGCCAGCAGATATCTAATAGGAATCAAAGATGGCGACTTAAGTTCGCACCTATTGATCCTGGCGTTGTTTTAGCCAATTCGTGCAACTATATCGTACTTTCACATGGTTCTGACCCTGGGATGCTAGATTATCTCCTCGGTGTAATGAACTCTGAGCTATTAAATTGGAGATTCGATATCACTAGTACGAATAATCATGTTTCGAATCGTGAATTGTCTGGGCTTCCTCTTCCCCTCTCTCCACCTTCGGAACTTGTGAAAGAGATAGGGCATAAGGCGAGAGAATGCTCCCGCAATGGAGGAATCTACGACTATAAATTGGAGGCCCTCATTTTCCTATTATATGGAATAAAGCCAAACAGTGCAAAACGGGTACTTTCCAACAGAGGCGCATCCACAGACGAATTAGCGAGTGTCCTCTCCGTGTTACAAGGGCTCATGAATCGCTGAGATTACTTCTCCACTGAACTGCATTCAATCTAGCTATGCAGTTGCATATCGGTGAGACCGGATGGGAATTGCTACTTCCGAGTATATCAGCAAACAGTCCTCAGAAGAGATGCTTTACAATCATGTCTGTGCGAAGCTAAGCGAATTTGACATGGAAGTTATACGGACAGTCCGTCCGGGAGGCAATTGGAAGGACATCCCGCTAAACATAGCAAAGAAATCAGCTCGGCTCCGTCAGATACGAGCATCGGGAGGACGCACAACATACTACGGTCGACTAGGTGAGAACTTTCCGAGCTATACAATCAATACGTACTTCAATCGACCGGGAAATGGAACATTTATTCATCCAGTGCAGGACAGATTAATCTCGATTCGGGAAGCAGCACGACTCCAATCATTTCCTGATACTTACAGATTTCTGGGTAGTACAACGTCCATGTACAAGCAAATCGGAAATGCAGTGCCTCCTTTGCTAGCTTTTGCAATAGGAGAACAGGTCAAACCAGGAATCGTTGTTGATTTATTCTCAGGAGCTGGGGGTCTCTCAGAGGGACTTTCCCAAGCGGGTCATTCGGTCATTCTCGCTTCTGACTTCAATCCTAAGATGTGTGAAACCCACAAGCATAACCATCCTGAAACCACTGTGATCTGTTCTGACTTATCCAAGGAAGACAGTCCCAGAGAGATCGCAGAGGAGATTGATGTTGCGTCAAGAGGAAAGAACCTGCGAATAATAGCTGGTGGACCACCGTGCCAAGGATTCTCAACTGCCGGGAAATGGAATAGTCTTGATGCTCGCAATCAGCTATTCCTTCCATTCATGGAAGTCGTTGAGAGAATGATGCCTGACTATGTGTTGATTGAAAATGTACCAGGTATTCAGTGGATGAAGAATGGAGGAATTCTCAAGAATATGCTCTCGATTCTGAACGGACTCGAGTATGCAACATCAACTCATCTGCTAAGGGCTGAAGAATATGGTGTCCCTCAAAGAAGACGTAGAGTGTTCATTCTTGGGTCAAGAAAAGGAGCTTACTTCAGGCCGCCTTTGGCTTACTTCTATTCGTTGGAATGTGGAAAGAGACGTTCGGAGACCCTGAATAATAATGAATTAGCATCACCTGTGACTGTTGGAGAAGCTATCATGGATCTCCCTCCAATTCCGTCAGGAGGCGGAGTGCATGTTTCCAATTATGAGAGAAATGGACGTGTGAGTATGTACCAGAGTCTTATGCGTGGGCGGATAACAAGAAGCAAATTTCTGGAAGGGAGAGCTAGGGAAGACTGATTTATCACTAATCCCAACTTCTTGAGTATCACAGAGAGTGAATTTCAGACAGGATTGGAGGAACTTCTAAGAGTGATCACTAGGGCGTTGCTATTCGACCTTCTCGGACCGAAAGTACTCGCCAAACGCTTCTTTGTCAAAGAGCAAGTTCCTCAAGATTTTCTCTTGCGTATTGTTGACAAGTATTCTGAAGTAATGTCTGAACTTGCAGGAAAGCCCGTGGCTGCATCCATTGACGAAGCACTAGTCTATCTCTCAAGAGTCAACGAATCTACACTCGTTGTTGCCACCACTGATTCGTTGGAGCCAGACAACGAAGAGCTGCAAGTGGTTGAGTCCATTGGTTCCGAGATGAGGGATATCACATCTCGTATGGCGGTCAGAGATTCAAAGAATATGTTTGGTCCGCTGGTTGATGGAAAGCTTCGAACAAAGATTCACGTGTGCTTCATTTGTGCCTCAAATCCCTCAAAAGAGAATAACTCGGGAACTGCAGCAGTGAGGATTGCAAAACGTCTTAATGCAGAAGAGTCCGTATTCTCCAAACCTGCAAAAATTGGTCCATTTGATGTCCTTGTTTCCCAGATGACTATCGAGCACTTTGTTAGGTCGGAGTGGGATGAACAAATGGACATTTTTGATGTCTTTGTTTACATTATGTTTCCGCCCCTTTCTGATAGCGAAGTCGTAGGTCTCATGACCCAAAAAATCAGAGCCAACTCATCTGCGAAGCTTCTAGTAGTTCCGGGTTCTGACAACGAATTAGAGGGTGCTAGAAACCTAGAGTCGTCCTATTTCATGGAGTTATGTGATTCAGTTTCGCCTACTCCTTCCGATCTTATTCTATCAGTTTTAGCTACATCTGGGTATACGGACATGCATCCTGAGCTGGCTCGCAAGAAGTGGTCGATCGACGATTCCATTGATTCAGAAATCGACACTTCTCCCTTAAGGGATGAGCCTCTAGGACACCAAGCTTTCTTTGTTATCGATAAGACAACAGGTGAAGCACGATTCACATACCTCTATGACAAGAATGCAGTCTATATGGCGACAGCACCAAATGTGGTAGCAGCAATATCGCAATTTCAGCTAGATGCAAGTCCCACGTCCACATCTGTCTTCTCAGCAGGTGGCCTCAAATACGCACTAATTGAGCGAGACGATGTCGTGTTCACTTTGATAACTGGTGACAAAGAGGACGTAGAAGTCATGCGTGAACGATTTTCATTTCTGCCTGAGCTCTATCTGGATGAAGCGCCAGAAAATAAGGAGAGCACCGGAAGGCTCTTTGAATCACCCCCATTTACACTGAAGCTTCTGGCGACACTCCCCCCGGAAGACTTGCCGGGTCGAATTGCTCCTCAAAAGCTGGACCCACCTGAATGGGAGCGCTTTGAATCAGAACTCGTGAAAGATTTTCTCCAGGCAGTATGGAATAATCTGGATGGCCATAAGACCATTTCCGAGCTCTCAAGCAGTACGAGAGGTCCAGATATGGTCATGGGAGCAATCCATCTCTTGCGGAGAATGGAGGCTATAGAATGGAAGGTGCGAATCTTCCCCGAGGACATTCCTCGGCTGCAGTCTGAGGTTTCTGATGATGTTCGCTCACTATATTCTCATGTAGACAATATCATTGACCTTGTGGATGGCAAGAATACCATCAGTGCAATTGGCACTCAGCTGGGATTCGATGAGAGTGTTCTTTTGGCTGTCTTTGGCGAGCTTCATAGACGTGGACACATTTCTTTCAAGGAGTAGTGGAATCCACTTTACAATCCACCAGTTTGCTTTCGACTATCACTCCAAACTATGACAAGACTAACAAACGCCACAATTGCCACAAGAGATCCTGATACAGCATAGAGGCTTGTCCTGATCTCATCAGGGATGTTCTTCACCTCATGCACAGACACCATTAGCGTTGAATCCAAATAGTCTGAGGCATTGGAATTTGATATAAATCTACAACAGACCTTAAACACATATTCTCCATCATAGAGATCCCATGTGTCCACGTCGATTCGCCAAATGCGAGGATTCTCATCTATCATACTGCCATTGCTAGCTAGGGGGCTAGATAGGCCGCTTGAGTCTTGTGGATCTATAAGAATACCAACCCATTCCAGAGAATAATATCTTTGATCTTGAACAATGATGCTAGTGCTGAAGTTCACAAAGAACTTGACTTTACCTGACAAGCGTGCCCCTTGTTCTACCTGGGTTCCATTCTCATAGAATGCACTAGTGAGGAACTGAAATGGATAATCATTGTTGAATGACCAGACTCCGACATCTCCCATTATCGCCATTCTGACAGCACTTACCAGAAATGCCTGAAGGAACTCTTCCCTAGCCACCACGTCGCTTGCCATGATTCCGGCATGAAATACACTCCCTTCTCCATACTTGTGCTGGTACGCCACAACAGGATCGTTCGGTTCCTCGTCCGGATCAATGAAATGCCAATACCCAATAACTTGTGTGTCGGTGAAATTCTCCAGTGTATTCTCCTCATGAGCACCGTACCTTGAAGTGACATTCTGACCGTAGTTGTTTCTTATATAGGCGCTGATTGGATGTGACGTGTTGGATTGAAAGTAGTCATAGTGATCACCAGTCCACCATCTCCAATAGTTGCTAGCAATCCAGTTCCGGTTCTCCTCAGGCCATCTATGATATACTGATTTCCATGCATATGTGCCATTGAACTCCCATCCGTGACCTTTGACTAAACTGAGGTAGCCTGCTTCGTCAGGCGAAGCCGGAGGGCAATATTTCACTTCAGCCAGGAAGTTGCATGCATCCATTATGATGAGAGTTCCACCGGTTTCAACGAATCTCTTGTAGAAATTGTACTCCTCAATTGTGACATATTCGGTGAATCCAAGAATTACTACATCATAGACTCGACTGTTATTCTCAAATAATGCACCCATTGTGACATCAATTTCATCAATCTGCTTAACGTTCTCGCCCAAGGACAATCCCGCTACGCGTGCTTTGAAGCTTGTCAAGAAATTTGATAATCCTAGGCTCCACCCCCACCCATCCTTTACTGTCACATTGAGCAGATGTAAATCCGTATCGATATAGTCCGTATATCCTGCGTATTTTGAATAGAAGTTGTAGAATGCACTTGAATATGCTGTGTCAGTGAAGATAGGTTTCACAACGGCGATTCTCGGATTGCTATCATCAACAAGTAAGGTGCCCAGAATTTTCGATTCTGGCAATGCCAATTTTATGGAAGAATTTGTCAAGGGGGAATTTGCGGCTCCGGCCATATTGACTGTAGTCATGACTAGGACAACTCCAATTACGCCCAAAGCCTTGACGTCAATATTGGTCATCAGCAGTCCGCCTTTGCTTCATACTAGTGCCGCAATATACCTACCGGGAATCCCTGCAGAAATCTACCCTTTAGGCTTTTCCTCAAAGCGACAGTCTGAACGGAATGTGGACATATTAGGAAATGTTCTTTTACTCTTCGGCAAGTTGAGATTAGACACGGGAAGTACTATGCCAGTAATCTTGATGGCCAACTTGGGGTTAGCCGCTCAGCTTAAAATGACTAAAGTGGAATCTATTAGGGCGTGTGTGGACTGACTGCGCCTACGATCACCACATAGCCGTCAGTTGAAGAGCTGGACAGTGTCGTTGACAGCTTTAGCCCGGCATAATGCTTGCGTTTATCATTATTCTTATACTATTCACTAATTGGCCAATTGAGCATGACTAACATAAGATTAGTCGAAATAGACATGCTTCGAATTATTGCGATTTTGATTGTCGTCATACTCATTCATACCCCTCTTAATTATGCATATAATTTCTACAACGATTTAGATTGGTATGGCGTGTTTCTTGTCAATAATGTAGGAATATTTGCTGCTATGGGGTCTTTTGTGTTTGCCTCTGGGTTTGGGCTATACCTAAATCCCAACAACCGAGAACTGAACTCAACCAAGAAGATACTTGCATTCCTAAAGAAGAGAGTCTTGAGAATTTTTCCCCTATATTGGATCGCACTGGTTTTATTTCTCTTCTTTCTTGATTATTTGAGCATTAATCCTTTCTATCTATTGGCCCATATTTTCGGGCTACAAATATTAGTCGCTCCGGAATTTGGTGCTCCTATCTTGACTCTTTGGTTCATTGGCGTAATTGTACTATATTACGTGACTTATATCATTCTTAACTTGGTATGCTCAATCAAGCGAATTATTCCGGTTTCTATAGCTGTGTTGCTCTTCTTTGTACTTCTTAATGGGGTCTTTGGACTCGTTGAATATCGCTTTTTCCTATATTATTTGATGTTTATCGCTGGCATATTCGCTGCTGGATTTTTCGCTTCTTCCTATTATGATAGGATCAAAGAACGTCTGACAAAGATACCAAAGACAGCATCATTGGCTGTCCCATTGTGTTTAGCTATGCTGTTTTATTTTCTCACCGGATTCCTGTGTCAGTTCTGCTATAATGCCTTGAATTCAAGATATGGAACAAGCCATATAGAACTCATCTTGGAAAGGAATCCTGGCTTTATTGAAATAGAATCAGTTTTTCTCCTATTTGGCCTGATTATGATATCATTTGTCATTTTCGCTCTTTCATCCTTTAACTTTGCTTTTCGAGCTTTTGGACTGATATTTTCCAAAACTAGAATTGAATCTATTATTTCAGCAATAGCTTACTCTACATTCAGTGTATATCTATTCCACAGAATCTTCCTTATCATTTTTGATTTTATTTTGACTGATGTGCTGAATGTTAACATATTTGCGAGAGATAACTTCTATTTGGTGCTAATCTTCGTCCCATTCATATTCCTGTTTTCCTACCTAATTCAAAAAGGCATGGACAAGGCTGTCAATCATGCATCCAGACGTAGATTCAGAGAAGCCACAATCATACCTTTGGAGATCAAAGCAGAATAGTGTTTCAATGTTTTGTCGCTTCTTCGAAGCATTGAGTGTCAAACTTGTCACAGTACATCTCATGCCTTCGACTAGCTTGAGATTTCTCCAGACAATAATGATGATTGAGAAAAATCCTTCAAAGCACAAGCCAAAGACGAAAAGCGGGGAGGCTAGAATGACAGAATAGAAGAGAATCCAGAGCCGCCAGTGTGGTGCGCCGACCCCGATTCATCGTTACAAACAGCTGACTGAAAGCCCAATCTGGGAGTTTATATACATAAATGAGTACGCCCACATTCACAGTGTATTTATTCGAATTACTAGGATAGGTGCTATACCAGTAATCTTGATAGCAGGTTAGTTTATCTATAGAAAAAGTATGGCAGATGCAAGACTCATCAAGATAATTGACTATCCTACGGAGTGAAAGATGAATGATCCACAACGTTCTGTTGATTGACAAAGTCGACGGTAGTGTTGTGACTAGAACCCGATTTTGGAAGATTGATTTCACAGATGCGGATATTCAAGAATTCTTAACTGGATGGAGAGACCTCCATAGCACTGAAGGACTATCAGCAGATACACCAGTATACGTCGGCCCGCATAAGGTGTTTCACGGAGTAGTTGATGATGAGCTCGTCTTGATGTTTGTCACTGACGGCCGTGATGAGGAGCGAGCAATAAAACACAAGATCCGTGAAGGAACCGCTCGTATATCCACGGCGCTTCGGGGAAACAGCATCGGCTATATTCGAGACAACCTTGAGGACATTCTCGGTGAACTAATTTTCACTAGGTTCAAGGTAAGCTATGTAGGAAGCGGCGGTGTAGGGAAGTCCACACTCTTGAGACTACTCTTTGGCAAGGAGCCTGCACCAGGAGGATATGTGCCTACCATCAATGTCGCTGTAGACTCCTCAGAAACTATTCAGTTCGGGACTTTTCTCGTGACCGTCTGGGACTTTGCCGGGCAGGCTGTCTTCCAGGACCTCTGGCAATTCTACTTTGCTGGTACAGACGTGATCTTTCTAGTGACAGATTCCAGCTTCAGAAACGTGATGCAGACAAAGACTCTTCTCAGAACGATAAAGAAAGAGGCACCTGCAGTTCCGTTGTTCATCATTGCAAACAAGCAGGATTTGCCAGAATCAATGAGAGGCGAGAAAATCCAGCGGCTTCTTGGTGCACCTACATTCAGTATGGTGGCTACAGATAAGACTCGTAGAGAGGAGTTCATTCGCCTTATGCTTGAGGTGGCTGCAAAGACAGTGGGCGTCCAATTGCCTGATAGGCCTATCAGCGAGATGATTACTGTCCGCAAGGGAACTGTAGAGATTGCACCAGTGCCTGAAGCAAGACGAACGGCTGCCGCAGGCGATGGAGAATACGTTGTAGATCCCTATCAAGAATCAGCTAGCACAGCTGGTGACACAAGCGTGGGTTCCGAATCAACAGAAGTAGAAGTGGACGTATCGACCTCAAGCCAATCCGATGAAATAGTGACTCCACAAGTCGTGGATACACGCATTCTTGAACAGGCGCGAATCTTGCATCTACTTCTGATTGTGCAAAAGGAAGGTCTATCAGAGGTATCTTACCACCTGAATTACTCAGGGGAGGAGATTGACACAAACTCGGTGGCTTCCTTGATTTCTGCCCTGGATTCATTTGGTGGCATAGACGGAGATGCCAGTGGGATTGCAGATAAGACTGACGCATTGGAAACAATAGAACATGAAGGGAATCTTGTGATGGTTGAGAAGTCAGAGCATTTCGTGATGGCACTCATAGTCACCAATGCTTCAGCTGAGGAGGCGCATAGGCAAACGATGGGCGGACTACTTCGTGAGATTGAGCATATATTCGAAGGCGTCTGGGATACATGGGATGGCTCACCAGCTCAGTTCGAAACCTCTATGTTTATGGTTCTCAACCAGTTGCCATTGCGTCCAGTGAGTTTTGATTATGTGGCACGTGCTCGTGAGGCTGGAAAACCGCTGCCTTTTGACAACCGAGAAGTAGGGAAAGCTGTAGTAGAAGTGAAAGCCGCTATCGATGGGACTGCGACTGTCGGTGGTCTTGTTAGGAGTCTTGACCTTCCGCGAGAAACAGTTATTGGCTGTCTTCAATTAATGGAACGTTTCGGTTGGATTGACTTCCAGGTTGAGATTCAGCCTGATAGCCATCTGCGGAAGAGTGGAGAGGTGGATGAGGAGACCCAGAAGGCTTATGGTGCAGTAGTTGTCAAGTTTGTGGACCTTTGTGATGGTTCTACAGCACTGCAGGATGTTGTGAAGAAGCTGAATGTCAGCTTGCCCGCAATGAAGTTTGTGGCAACGAAGCTTGTTCTTGATGGCGTACTTGAGGTAGTAGCGTAGAATCTTTCGCTAGGTCTTCAGGATGATGCGCTCCTGAAATTCTGGAATGATGATCCCTTTCGGAGTTTTTGGATAGGGGGTATGAATCATTACTTTCTTTCCTTTGCAGGATCTAATATACCGCTCAAGATTCGTCGCCGAAGAGTGGGCGCTAAGTCTTGCATATTCTACTTGACATTCATGTGGCTCATAACCATGCAGTAGATTCCATCCGGGAGTTCTAGGTGCCAAGTATCCACATAATATTATAGCAGCATTTGGATTCTTTCTATGTTCCTTGAAGTGCTGTCGAGCCAGGCCTCCCCCCATCATTCCGCCACCAGCTACTAGCACATCTTCTTTGTCAAGAGTCACCTTGTTCTTCTTCATTCCTTGCCAGTCACCTGACATGCCGACTAGCTTGGTGATATGTTCGGCAAGGCCTGCAACCATGACGTTTCTCTGCTTGGTTATGCCGAGATTGTCCAATGTCACAAGAATCTCCTGTGACCTACCAACTGCAAAACTTGGTATAATAACCGGCCCGTTATTCTGAATGGCCTCTGTGATTATTTCTGCGACCTTCTGCCGGTCAAAGTCTTCTCTCCCCCAATAAGTGCCATCGAATATTACTATGTCGGGGTTAGTGGGGAGGTTAGCTCCTGGGAAGAGAACAGACTTATCGAGATTGAAATCACCGGTGTAAAGGATCTTTATGCCTTCAATGTCAACAAGAAATGAAGCGCTCCCAGGAATATGTGAGGCATCAATAGGCGTCACTAGTATTCCAGGCCCAACTTCGCTGCTCTTTCCAAGCTCAAGACTGACATGATTCCTTGTGACCTTATCCACATTCTTCTGATTCAGACGGGATATTAGGTCCCATTTGTCTTTCTTTCTTGGAGGATGAGGCGTGCCAACTTTGATTGCATCCTGTAGAAGGGCTTTTGTGACTGCACCGGTGACACCAACGGAGCACCACTTTCCTGTATATTTCTCATATAATACTGGCAGTCCCCCGATATGGTCTAGGTGTGAATGACTCACCAGAATAGAATCGATCATCTCCAATTCAGGTACCCACTCAGGAATTCTCTGATTCGCAACTGACAAGCCAAAGTCCACTAATATGCCGCCGGTGTCGGTCTTGATGAGTATCCCACTATGACCTATCCTTGGCCCTCCGAGAAAAATAACCTCGATGCGCTTTGTTCTCGCTGAGTAAGCAACTGCGGGTAGTAGGTCCATCCTTAGTTTCTGCGGAATCATCTCAAATACAACAGGGTCAACTGCAGGAGGATCGGGAGGCGACTCAAGATCCTGCAACCGCACTGGTAGAACAGAGTCATCATTGGACTGGAAGCCAGTCTTCTTGAAAACATTACTCACCTTTTTGTTAGCATCTTTTGGACTTTGGTCTTGACGAATGCTCATTTGGGCTTCAGCATTAGCCCTTCTTCGATAAACAGTCAGTAGCTCGGATGAGAGCCCATCAGGGAGCCAATCTCTCGTTGCTGCTCGAGTTTCGAGATACGTGCGGTTTCCCAATGCCTCCTCCAAATATTCCGAATGTCTTCTGAGTGTGTCTACTAGCCTGAATTCAGAACGCTCGGTGAATCCTCCAGCATCGATTTCAAATTCCTGACAAGTTTCAACTAGTACCTTCGGATTGAAAATAGGTGCGCCCAGATATTTGAGCCAAAATAGGACTCTATTGAAAATCCATTCTAGGTCATCGCGATGTAGGAGCGATTCGAAGACCAACGCTTTCTTCAGCCATTCCTCCACTATGCTGTATTTACGAATTGCCCTCATGGCGTAGCGATAGATATACCTGAAATCCTCATCATCGTATTTGCCGAAAATGAAACCATAGAATCCTAATGTCAAGCAGCCAATCATATCGCCTTCATTAATCTCCGCCACTTCGTCCCGATACGCTCGCTGCAAGAGATCATCCATAGATGTTGCGTCAGCGAGTGATTCGATTTCATTTCCTGTCGACTGAATGAGCGCATAGGGGGCAAGTTGCCTATTCTCTCGAAAGAAACCAACTTCCGCAATAGGAGCTTCTCCCTTGTAGGAACGCTCAGCTTCACTAAGTATTGTCGCCAGGACCTTCGCAACGATGGCATTCTTCGATTTTGGCATCTTGGATTTATCTAGGTCCATATCAGTCACTCCTGTCATTTGCCACACGATACAAACCCTGACGGCTATCTCTTAGAGACACACGTTTAGAAATCAGTCCGTCTGATATGAGAATGGAGAGCGCGTATCTTACAGTTCTGGGCGGGAGTAAAGTTTCATCAACTATTTCTTTCTGTGTTAGTTGCCCTTGATACTCAAGTACCTTGAGCACAAGCTTGGCGCTTGGAGGTAGGTCTTGAGCAAGGTCTCCAAAAGCTTCAGTCATCTGATGCAGCTTTCCTCTCAATGCTGCTACCCGTTCTTCTGATAGCTTGACAAAGACAGCATCTGCCTTGGCACGTTCGATGAGGACAGGTCCACTATTGACCCTTCTGCGCAATTGCCCGTCAAGAACAGCCTCTATTGCTACAGAGCTTGTCAAATCCCGAATCTCAATGACAGTGGTGTCCTCCACGATAAGAGGTCGTCGTGCTGGATTAACACTATTGACAGGGATTATTGTCATGACCTTTGCGGGCGGTAGCACAACTGGCCCACCTACGCTCATGGAGTACGCCGTGCTTCCGGTTGGAGTTGCGATGATTAGACCATCGCTCCCATCCTTCCAGAATCGTTCGCTGTCAAGATGGAGCGAATAGCGGATTAGCGTTGCACTTCTCCTCGCAAATATTGCTACATCATTGATCAAGGGAGGACTTGACTTGCCTGCGATAGACACCTGAAGTCTGGTTCTTCGGTCCTCAGTCCATCGTGCGTCAAGGAGATCTGGGATTACATCTTCAAACGTGGATGCAGTTACATCAAAAAGGAAGTCAGGCTGACCCTTGGATGAAACGGGCAGGAATGGCACTGTAGAGTCGCCTAGCTGAAGTAATGAATTGAGTAAGGCCTTATCGGAACCTATAATCAAGATTAGGTCAGAATCGAGCTTCTTAATTGGGACTCCCTTTTTCTTCAGTGCTTTTCCTGTCTTCTCCTCAATTTGGATATCGACATCGCTTGATTGGAGTATTCGCATGATTTCGCGAGTGTCCTCTATCATGCTTGCCTCTAGTCCCGATACGACGCCGATTTTCGTTATGATATCCTCCCGTGTGTTCGAGAGTGTGCTTTTTGTGGTCGTGTTCAGCCTCTTAAATCAAGCTGGAAAACGGGCCTGAGCAAGGCAAAAGTTGCCAAACGAATATATGGACGTCAATGTTTGCCGATTGTGATTTGGTTAATAGTCTAAATAGGTGGAGATTGCGTGGTGCAATCTGTTGACCGGTAAGATGACTGAAATGCAGCAAAAGGTCCTTGCATTAAAGAAAGAACGCAATGCATTGCTTCTGGCGCATAACTATCAACCAATGGACATCCAAGAGGTCGCCGATTTCGTGGGCGATTCTCTGCAACTTGCCAGAAAGTCAGCTGAAGTCAGTGGCTATGACATGATCATCTTCGCAGGTGTCAAGTTTATGGCTGAGATGGCAGCAGTGCTCAATGATAAGACGCCTGTTTATATTCCTGCAACTGATGCGATTTGCCCATTGGCAGCCTGGGTCAGTGCTGAAAAGGTGAGAGCTCTAAAGGAGAAGTACCCTGATGCTCCAGTGGTGGTCTATGTCAACACGACCGCAGAAACAAAATCAGTATCTGACGTTATATGTACTTCAGGAAATGCGGTGAAAGTTGTATCAGCTCTGGGTGTAGCCAGAGTTCTATTCGGACCTGACAAAAACCTCGCTGATTATGTGCGTCGTCAGACTGGGGTGGAACTGATTGATCTTGAGCCCAGAGGCCATTGCTATGTTCATCAGCAGTTTGACATTGCTCAAATAGAACTGCTTCGAGAGGAATACCCCGAAGCTGTAGTCATCGTTCATCCGGAATGCCCTGAAGAGGTTCAGGATGCCGCGGATATTGTTGGGTCAACTGGAGCAATGGTCAAGATAGTGGCGGAATCAGCTGAAGACACATTTGTCATCGCCACCGAGCTAGGACTGATAGAACAACTGCAGGCGAAACATCCGGACAAGAAGATCATCCCCGCATATGAGCGAGCTGTCTGTCGCCAAATGAAGAAGAACAGCTTGGAAAAGGTCTTGCGAGTATTGGAAGAGCGACCGAAGGAGAATCTTGTCACAGTTCCTGAGGAGATGATAGAGCACATCCAAGAGATTCTGGACCAAATGAGTCGAGCCCCAGATACGAAATTTGCTGAGGCATCGGCATCTGACTGAAATACTAATCGGAAATGAGTTCAAGAATCTCTTTCAATTCGAGGAGATTCGAGATTACGTGGCCACTATGACCAGCCTTGATGAAATCGTCCTTGTTAAACATCCCCTCAAGTGCAACGAATTGTGTTAGCTCTTTTGATCTTTCATAGTCCATTAGCGAATCGCCAATGAACACAACATCGCTTAGGGGAATATCATATTTGTCAAGCACTTGGTTGAAGTGATGAGCTCCCTTCTCGAATCCAGGTCTGTAGCCAAGAATCTCAGTGAAGAGCTCAGTCATACAATATCGATTGAAGTATTCAGTTATTGTACTCTGAAAAGTTGACGATGATACAAACAGATTGAATCCCTTTAGTTTCAGTTGAGTCACGACATCCTTTGCTTCTGGAAAGAGCGCCTGCTCATAGATACGACTAATCTTCAATTTCTCGAATACATCAATAGCTTTCTCATTCGCTTTATGATCGGGAAAATTCAATTTGATTTGATGCTCATAAGGAAGTCCTGTGGTGGACTTGTAGCGTTCCGCTGCCTCCTTCTTGGAAACGCCATAGAATTTCATCATGACTTCCACGCCTATCTCAGCCAGAAATGGCATACTATCGGCAAGGGTTCCATCGAAGTCAAAGATTACGGCTCTGCATCGAAGCTTATCAGTCATCGTTTCTATCGCCCTGTGCTTTGCTTTAGATGATTTCGGTTCCATCTCACTTCTTCTGATTATTGTAGTCTGCTATACATCGATTAATCGTCTGATAGGCATCGCCAAGCTCTTTGAACTTCTTTATCTCAGTGTGCCCTCCTTCCTGAATCTTGTAAGTTGCATAGAACTGAGTCAGCTCCTCCATCTGACTCTTCGGCAAGTCCAAGATTGTCTTGATGTCACGGTAATATGGGTCCTTCATGGGGACCGCGATTATCTTGTCATCTATTCTGCCCATGTCATCCATTTCCATGATGCCGATTGGTCTGGCATGGACCAAGCATGCGGTAAAGGTGGGTTGGTTGATTAGCAGAACTACGTCCAATGGATCACCATCATGGTCAAGGGTCTGTGGGATGAACCCATAGTCAAAAGGACTGAATGTATACAATACTCTGTCTAGTCTGAAGATGTTGAACTCCGAATCATATTCATACTTGTTCTTGCTTGCTTTAGTCAGTTCAATGACTACATAAATCTCGCTTGGAGGTTCTGGCCCTGGTGGAATGTCATGCAAGTAGTTTGTCATTCTAATCGACCACGAAGGATGAGTGCTACATCCCTATTGAGCGTTGCCCATGACCGACAAGGCTTTTTGCAGAAACTGTTTTCTCAATGACAATAACTTGAGGTGACCTCATTTGGCAAAGAAAGAAGTTGGAGAATCTATTGATGTGGGCTCTCTCTTTAGGGGAACTGCCACAGTTACGTTTGTTGTCGAGATTGTTTCAGCAATCATGCTACTCGGTTCGAGCGTTGCTTTCCTCTTGCGTGATCAACCTTGGCTGCAAGACCTTTCGTCTGATTGGGCTATATTCCTTCTTCTCCTAGCCTCCATTATCACACTGTTCTTCTTCCTAGGTGCGATTGGCTTCTTTGTCAGATTCAATCGACGAGTAACAAGAGCAGTCATGAGTGATGATATTGGCAGTGTTGACCTTAGGATGCCTCGTGTTCGCACAGTTGTATTCATTTATGGCGTGGGTGCTGGGCTCATTCTGGTCCTTGGCACTTATGGGTACTATCTGATTTACAAGTACTATTTTGCAGCGCTTGCTGCGACCTCATTGAGCTTCTTTGGAATGACACTTTCGCTTGGGATTTTCATTGTTGCTTTCCTAGTTCAGGTAGTTGTCGCTGGCCTCGGAAGAACTGCTGCTTCAATGATAAGAACTGTTCTCAACGAGTGAGGTTCTTCATGACAATACATACGTGAAGATTATATTTGAAACCGGATTCGTCGAGTGCACAGGTGTGAACTTATGTCACAACGGGAGTCGGGACAATTCAAGAAACCCGAATATTGGCAACTTGCATACCTAATAGGATTCATCATTGTCGGATCGATGCTAAGTCTTGAGTTCCTTGGAGTTCGTCTCCCTCACGACATTGTTGCTTGGGTGGAGCTGCTTGGTGGTGTTCTGCTCATCGGAGGTGCTTGTGAAGCCTTTGTCATATCCGTTGAGGGCATCGCTCACAACTTCAATCTCACCGATTATGTTTCCGGCATCTATGCGAGTCTGGCCAGCACCATTCCCGAGCTTTCAGTCATCATCTTCCTGCTTCTGGCGCAACAGTTCGAGATGGCTTGGGTACTAGCCTTGGCTACGATATTCATGAACTCGCTTGTATTCGCACTGTATACTCTAATTCTACCCAAGGACGAGCAAGGCAATTTCAGATTGCCAGACGCAATCATGTGGGTTGGATCTGACCTGCTGACTATGGGTTCGGTCATCAGCCTTGCAGTGGGATTATCAATGCTTCTTGTGGGAGTTTTTCCAATTGGGGAAGCTGGTTTCAGTCTAACTCATCTCCAAGCAGGAGAATTGGTAGTGTTTGGACTTTGTCTGCTTCTAGTATTCGTTGCATATCTTTTCACTATAACCAAATACTATGGCAAGACAGAGGAACCTATAGACCACGATGGAGAAGATGAGGGAGTGATATATCATCATCTCAGTAGATCAAAACTGGCAACCTATCTCATTGTTGCCTCTGCTGGAGCATTGCTCGGCGGTGAGGCACTCTCAAGCTTCGCTAACTTCGCATCAGGCGCTGAAGGCTTGAATCTGTCATTTATCCACACAGCACTGCTGCTGGTTGTCTTCGGCGGAACACCTGAATACATTATCGTCGCCAGTAGCCACAGAAAGGAGGAGATTGAGGTTGCACTCTCAAATGCCTTTGGAGGCATTGTTCAAGTGTTCTTTGTGATTTTCGGATTCACACTCCTCGGCTCGGGTATCATAGGATTTACGCAGAACATTCAAGATGTTGTGCCGATCGATTTGTTTTCTGTGGTATTGCTGTTCTTCGCTTTCCCCTCAATGTTTCTCTTGCGACAGATGATTACTGATGATGCCAGTGTTAACGCCCTAGAATCAATCGCAATGATAGCAGTCTTCATCATGATGCTCTATATTCTATTGATGTATGGGGTCTAGCTAATCATCTTCATGTTGTTCTATGCTCCGCTCACAAATGGGCTTTCCCTTTGTCTTTGTCTTCAGTAGTGCCTGTACTCTCCCAGGACCTGAACTTTCGTGATACATTCGATTAGCACGAACTCAACAGCCTCGTCCTTGTCATGATGCCGAATTCCAACGACATCGTCACCCACGAAATCAACAAATCCTTCAGCCAGTATCGTCATGCCATGGCTATAGAATCTAATGCGGTCTCCTGACTTAGCAGCTTCAATCAAAATGGTCCTGAGAGTGGAGTCCCTCTCAAATTCCGACATGCCTAGGAATATGTTGCTTAATTGTGATAAGCATTAGGTCTTAACGCAACTCTCTTAACTCGGGAGTATATGAGGTATTGCAATTCGATGGAGATTGACCAATGAAATACATCATTTTTTGGGAATACGATTCTGGAGATCATAATGTTGTGATGGACAAGCTCAAGGAGTTTCGTGCAATCGTGAAGAAGAATCCGGACCAACATGCAAAGTTCATCTCAAAGAACTACACTATGGTGGATGGCCCGGAGGGCTTTCAACTAGTTGAAACTGAGAATCCGGAGCACCTTGTCAAGATTACACGTCATTACAACCCAGAGGTTAGTTTTAGATTCGCTCCCATTGTTGAACTTGAAAAGGTTGACCAGAAGATCTAATTGAGAATTGTGAGCCACCGGTCTTTTCCAGAGCCGGCGGCTCTCCATTTCTGTTTCTGTGCTAGCTTAGATTATACCGACTCTATTGCCTACTTTCTCATAGGCTGCTAGAGAGATATCGAGCTGCTCCCTCGTCAGCCCGCTGTTCATCATGTTGCGGATTCGAGCCTTGTCACGAGCAACCATCGGGAACACGATTGGCAGTGCGAGTATGCCTTCATCCATCAATCCGTTGCTTAGCTCAACAGCCTTAGAGCTCTCACCGCACATTGCGGGAATAATCGGGGTCTGGCTGACACCTGTATCAAAGCCCATCTGCTGAAGTCCCTTGACGAAATACTCCCGGTTGTCCCAGAGAGTCTTGACATGCTCCTCCTCGGTTTCTAGGACATCAATGGCTGCAATGCAAGCAGCAGCTGTTGCTGGAGGATGTGATGCACTTAGGAGCCATGAACGACTTTTGTTTAGAGCATAATTGACCATATCCTGACTGCCCGAAACGTGTCCTCCCATTACCCCAAATGCTTTGCTAAACGTTCCCATTTCCATATGAACATCGTGATGTGTTAGGCTGAAGTGAGAAACAATTCCTCGGCCACCCTTGCCCAATACAGCTTCTCCGTGTGCATCATCTACATAGACCATTGCGCCATGTTCCTTCGCGAGTTTCGCAATTCCATCTAGAGGCGCTATGTCCCCATCCATTGAGAATACACCGTCAGTGATGATGAGTATTTTTGGAGGGTTCTCCTTCTCTGCATCCTGTAGGACTTTTTCAAGGTGTCCTACATCATTGTGGTTATACACGAATCGGGTAGCTTTAGTGAGCCTGACTCCATCAATGATACTACCATGATTCAACTCGTCTGAAACGATTGCATCTCCCCTTTCCACAAGCTGTGGTATTAGACCCTCATTGGCTGTGAAGCCTGCGCTATATGTAAGGGCTGCTTCTGCTCCCTTGAATTTTGCGAGTCGGCGCTCAAGTTCAATATGTAAATCCATGGTTCCAGCAATCGCGCGGACTGAACCAGACCCTGCGCCGTGTGTTTCAATCGCCTTCATTGCAGCCTCCTTGATCTTGGGGTGATTGGTCAGGTTCAGGTAGTTGTTACTACAAAGCATGATGACATCTTTGCCATCAACCTTCGCCTCGGGGGTACTTGGTCCCTGCAGTTCCCTAATTTTCCAATCAAGGTTAGCCTCCACAAGTTTGAGATATTCGTTCTTCATCCATCCTATGGGGTCTCTCATTACATTCACCAAGGTCCTACTTAGATTTACGACTTGAGTAGTCGTTTTCAGCATCGGCCCGCGAGGAATCAGCTATATATGCCCTTCGCTAGGCAATGCAATCTCTGCAGCAGGACTTTGGAGTCGCATCAGTCTATTTCTTCGCCTTTTCTGCGTCGATGCTATCAAGAAGATCTTGCACAAGAGCTTTAGGCAGGTTCTTTGCCTGTGCGACTATCGCCTCAATCTCTACTGCTGGAATCTTTCTCTTCTTGAGTTCGTTGCGCAAATCTTCTATTTCCATCTCGCCAAGGGTGTCCTCGAACTCGATTTCCTCTGCAACTGAAACTGGAGATGTTTCCTCAACCTGTCTGATGAAATCAGCAGCCATTTCTTTGGGCACAGTCTTTGCCTGCTCAATTATTGCATCTATCTCATGCTCAGGAGTGCCTTTGATGAAAAGACGGCCTCTTAAGGCAACAAGATCATCCTCAGACATGGTTTCAACGGGCTCTTTCTTCTTCTTCTTTGCTCTCCTAGTTTCCTGCTCATGTCTGAATCCCTTAAGTAGCTCCATTGCTAGTGCTCTTGGGACTTCTCGTGCCTGTTCTAGAATCTTATCAATTTCCTTTACACTGGCACCTTCATCTGCTAGCTGCTGTCTGAGCATCTCGATCTCCATATCGCTGAGCTTTGCCGTATCTACTTCAGTTTCATGCATGTCAACAGCTGAACCAAAGCTCTTGAGAAGCATCTCAGCCACATCCTTGGGCAGGCTCCTGGCCTGTCCAATCACAGCATCAACCTCATGCATTGGAAGCCCTCTTTCAAGAAGGCCTGTTTTCATCTCCTGCAATTCCTTCTCACTGAGATGATCTTCGTCCACAGTGGGCTTCTCAATTGGAGCAAAGAGAGCTGCTTCTTCAGCTTCAATATCAAAGCCTGGAAGCACTGTCGGTGCCGCTTCACCACCGATTCTCCTCTGTCGCTCCAACCGAACATCTTCCAGCACCTGCTCAAATGACTTCTCTTCTGCTTGGGCAACTCGAGGAACTTCCTGCTTTATGACCTCGGTAATGAAGTTGGTCTGCTGACTCAGCTTCATCTTGGAGAGATCTCGTCGGAAGTCATCAATTTCCTCCGGAGTCATGTCTGTCAAAATGGCCAAGTCTAGGAGAAGCTGCTCAATCTCAGGGACATCGACAGTCACCGATTCGGGCGGTATCATCTCTGCCTTCTTGTCGATTTTCAAGTCTTCAGTGAGCTCTCTGAATAACTGTGCTATTAGCTCTTGTCTGCTCAATACTTCTCCTGCTGGCTTCGGGACTCGTCTTCTTCGCAGACTTCTGATTTGAGCACTCAGCGTACGAATAATCTTTGGTACTCTGATAACTCGTACCCACACAATGGCGCTGAGGAGGATGATGAGTGTGAATATACTTCCTACTGTCATAGCTGTCTGCATCATGATGTCTGCATCAGACGGACTGATAGAGATTGTCAAATCAACATTGTTTGATACATAATTCGACTTATTGAAGTGTATTGTGACATAGATGACACCAGGTGTCGCACCGCTGACTACTTTGAATTGATACATTCCAGGATTAGCTGCATCTTCCCCGCTGAACTCAATTGTCGCCAAATTAGGATTTTCACTAGTGATTTCGATGGTGGCAGTTGCACCGGGGATTCCCTCGCCGCCATGTCCAGGCCAATTGTCAGAATATTGGATCCAGAATGTTGTTTCATTGCTGTATGAAAGCGAGAATATTGATGGACCTAAGACCTCTGCTGTTGTTGGAATTTCAACGATTGTGACTACAAATGTAAGGGCTGCTGTTGAATAGTTCTCCAAAGAGAAGCGAATGCTGAATTCGAACTCCCAATATAGCGTCCCCTGAGATGTGTCAAACACGAAGGAGTAGTTCCCACCCTCTCCAGCTATTAGATTTAGGGGCTCCTCGAAGAAGCCAGGTCCTGAATAAACCGATTCATTGAATATAGCACCGGATACTCCACGTGAATCCCAAGTGTTGTTGAAGACGAGAACAACATTAAGGACATCTCCATAAGGCACCTGAAGTTGCTCCCAAGTGTTTCCTATCCGATATTCATCAGGTAGGTTGACCACTATTTCTGTAGGCACTGGGGCTATGCTTAATGCGATTGTGAGCTGTTGGTCGTTATAGTTAATCTTCTGGAAGCCTACTGTGATTCGATATGTCCCTGGCCTAACTGTACTGGTGTTCAAAGGAACTCCATAGACGCCATTGCCAAAGTCATATGGTACCCCAGAGCCTCCCGCCCACTGATATGAAGCTACATTCGCATCTATTCCCACACTGTGGTATGTGTTGAAGTAGGTGAAGTTTATGTACCCTGTCCAACCCCATACGACTTCTGGGGAGCCCGGTGACTGAATGACAGTAGGGAGATTCTCTACAAGGATGGTTGTTGAATTCTCAGCATCTGTATAGTCGTCATTAGGCGGTTCTGCGGATATGACAAAATTATGAACCGAAGCTGTGCTATCACTAGTGTTGAAGAAGAAGTAGTAGTATCCTGGTCCTCCAATAATTGAACCATTCAAGAGAGTTCCATTCAACCCTAGCTCCGGTGAGAACCATCTTACTGTGCAATTAGAATGTCCAGTCGCATAGGGATTTGAAGAATTCAATGCAGGTGTTAGCACGTAAACTCCAATTCTGACTACCTCCGACCAATAGACTGGAGTGTATTCGTATGCAGCAGTGGCACTGTCAAGCCACATCTCCAAATTAATCTGGGACACGCTCATGCTGATGGTAACAGTTGCATTCGCATAGTTTTCCTTGAAGGCAGAAACATGTATCTCATAGGTGCCAAACGTTGCACCAATGGTGGGCATATTGATTGAGTAATATCCTGGTTGTCCAGGCACTTCTGTCAGAGTCAGGTTAGCAAATGTCCATCTAGCTGAAACATTGGCGTCCGTCACCTTGCTCCCAGATTCAGAATCCTCAAGGTACACAACTATTGATGCCTGTCCTCCATAGTCCACCGTGAAGAAATATCTACTATCTTCGGGAATCACATCCATCGGCCTTGGTAGCAGCTGGAATGACACCTGAGCGGAGGCGTTTAGATAATTAGGTGCTTGTCCCTCTATTCCGATAATAACCATGTCATAAGCGCTACCAGGACTTGTATCCACAATTGCTGTGTAATTGCCTGGCATACCCGTTAGCCCAAAGACATCTGATCCAGCTGTCCATGAGTAGATGACAGTAGCAGATGCGACCAACTGATTTCTTAGAGTGTCATTGAAAGCTGCGTAGATTGTAATAGGCTCTCCCCAGTAAATCTCTAGTGGAGAATAGGGTCTCGGTCCACTCCACGTCACAATCAATTCAGAAGTAACTGCAAATAGCTCAATGTCTAATGAAAGCGAGCTGATTGAGTAATGAGTCAGAATGGCGTCTATCGTCAGAGGCTGCGAGCCAAAGCCCAAATTGCTAGTAAATAGAGTCACATTGTATCTTCCATCACCAAGATCTATGAATGATGCAAAGTCACCCCACCCAAGAATGAGTGTTGCTCCACTGAGAGGGACTCCTCCAGCATCGTCATCAACTAGGTAAACTAGAACATAAGTGGGCTCTCCAGCATAATTGGCTGCTGGAACATCAGCAGATATTCCTCCGACTCTGTTGCGGAGACTAACAGCGGTTTGGGTTGCTATTGATTGATAGGGATACAGTGTGATATTGATTTTGATATACTGAAGTCCTGTGGCAAGGTTATCAGCGAGATTGATAGAAACATTGTAGGCACCAGGAGCAATTACATAGATAGACCATATAGATGGCTCAGTCCCTGTAGACACATATGTCAAGGAGATTGCTCCTTCTGCGCCGGATATACCTATTGAGTGGTCAATATCTGTGAAGGTAACTGTGAATGAGATGTTTTGATAGAAAGCAGCAACAGAGGGTGTAGGCAAATCACTCGAGAGTGAAACCTGGATTGCTCTGACGACGGCTTCCATCTGCAGATTAGTGACATTACCGTAGTATGGAGAAACTAACGGATTCCATCTTACTGCAAGAACGAAGTTATAAAGACCCAAATCTCCGAGAGATGAACTGCTCACGTCTATTGTGTACTTGCCCGCTTCTGGTCCTACTCCTGCAGTTATCCAATAATCTATGCCTTCCAAAAGTCCAGAGACTTCCTCACAAGAAAAGACAATAGAAGCTCCTGTGATGCCAATGCCTTTGGCTTGGTCTGAGAATGTTAGACCCAACGTGATATCGTCACCAAGTGGGGTATCCACAACCTGATCCAATTCTACACTGCCCAATCTTGAAATTGTATCTATATAAACAGTAGATTGATCAGTCTGATAATAGGGAGCCCCTCCAGTCCAAACCACTACAACGGTGATATTCCAATTGTTGACTAGTGAGGCACTAATGATGGTTGAGTTAAGACTGATGCGCAGTCCACTGCCTGCAATGGAAATACTATAATCCTGCGTCCCTAGTTGTATCCCCTCACTGAATATCCTGACATCACTGCCAACAATTCCGATTGACAGTCTTGTAGCGACATCCATGAATACGAAATCGAATGTCATGTTATTGAGGTACTGTGTAGCTGAGGGAGGGACAGTTATCTCAATGCTTGTCTGCCTTTCGATGACGGAGACAGTCACATTTCTAGAGGCGTCGCTGTAATGGGGTGCACCACCAGACCATTCTGCTATTACTGTGATTATCTTGATACCGGGAGTGCCAAGGACAGAGGTGTCTACAGAAATCTTGTACCTGCCAACCCCTACAGTCGATATCTGATAATCGACACCCTGATTTAGGAGACTGAGTCCATGATAGAGGACTATCGTTCCACCTGCAATGCCAGCCAGAGAGAGAGCATCCTTGTACTCAACAGTGAAATTCGCTAGGTCTGAATAGCTAGTTGGAGGAGCGGTATCAATAACATCCAGAGTAGTATATCTGTTTCGGAGCTGGAATGGTACCAAGATCTCCACCGACTCGTAAAAGGGTGCCTTGTCTTCAGTGCTGAAGTTTAGCCAAAGTTGGTATGGAGTTCCTACATTTAGGGCTTGGTTGTATGTTTCCACGATTAGCATGTAGTCCTGTGTTGATGGACGCCATACGCATGTGAATATCCAACCGGATCCATTGAGAATCTCTACATGCGTATAGAGGCTGGTTTCGTTAGCAATTGAGTCTAGAGTGTTAAGATCCAAATATTGAACGGCAATGGTCAGAGACGTATTGTAGGCGACACTACCTGGCGGTTCTGCAACCAATATCGTCGTTCGAGGATCAATGCTGAGCATTCGTGATCCAGTCTTGACTAGATAGTAGAATGATCCAGGTGTCGCGACTATGTCCAACATGAAGCTACCAGGGTTTGTATAATAGGATGTGTTCAGTTCAATCAGATACTCTCCTTGTCCAAGTTCCAAGACGTTGAGATAGCTTTGGGGTATCTCAATTACGCCATCAAAGAAACTAATACTCGCAAACTCAACACCCTTTGAAGCTGCTCCGGCGACATCTGTGAGGACTACTGTGAATGTCACATTGTCACCATAGGAGGTTAATGGTGGTGTTGGATATGTCAATACTGTCTGTCGATCTGTCACTGTTACAGAAATCACTTGACCGGTCTTATTGGCAAAGAATGGAATGCCTGACCATGTCACATTGAGAGAGAATGTCCTTTCACCCAAAGGTGGTCCGAATTGACTCGTATTAAAGGAGATTGTGAATATGCCTTCGATAGAGTCATAGGATAATGAGAATTCAGCTAGACTTAATGCAATAGTCATTGCAGCGTCATGGTCAATGGTACTTGAGGATCCACCAGTAATGTCCTCATATGTGAATGTAAACGTCGCGTTCTCACCGAACGGAACACTGGTTGGCGGTACAATGGAGAGCAGAGTATCTCTGGGGAGAACTCTTACAGAAATAACATCTGTCCGGTTTGTGTAGTAAGGCCAAGCACCTTGTGACCAATTAATGAACACGCTCATCGAGAATAAGCCAGTGCTGCCTAGAATAGAATTATTAAATCCAATGGAGTAGTAGCCCGGATTAGCTATATTATCAACTTCCAAGATGTCAATCTGATAAAGGCCAACACTCACACCACTGAATTCTACGTATATGAACACATCAAATGTGTCGTTAGTGATGCCTGATCCTGATGAATCCATGTATAGGAAGGTGTAATCCATATAGCCGAGACACGGAGTGGCTGGAGTCGCATCAATCAATACGAGTTCAGATTCTTCGCCCACTACTTCGGCTGTGGTAAGAATGAACTTATCTTGATATTTCTGTATACTCCCAGTCCAATTGAATATAATTGTCAACTGTTGAGTTCCGAGTCTCCCAAACTGCGAAGCATCGATGGTGATATCATAATAGCCAGCAGTTGAGCCATTGGTCCATGAAATAGCAAGCAGTCCAGTGCTATTTCTCACTGTACAGGATACATCTGATGATACAATGCCAGCTGTGTGGTCACGATCTCCATAATAGACAGTTATCTGTAACTGCCCTGTTGCCGTTGTAGGTGCTGCAGGTGTGACCAGTCGCAATTCAGTATCAATTGTGCGAATGACTAATGACACGTTGAAGTAGGCTACCTCATACTCAGAGCCAGCAGAGAAATCAAACATGAGAAGATACGACCCAAGACTATCTGTATCATAGGTCGTGATGGTGACCTTCCAGCGAGTTCCAGTCCATGTTATGTCATAGTGGCTGACTGTCCAATTGCATGAGCCGCTCGCACCATCCCCGGGTCCTATTGTGGTGTCGTGGTCCAAATCCATGTAATCGACATAGAAAATCCTTGAATCACCAATTGGGATGTCAAGGAAACCTACTGTTGAAATGGCATAAGTTTTGATTTGCCGCACCTGAATATCTATCGAGATGGTCTTACTCTGATAGGTAGAAGCTGAAACTGTAAAGTTCACAGTGTAGACTCCTATGCTCCAGCTTGATGTATCAATTACAACTCTGTACCTACCACTACTTATCCAGTTCTCACTCAATTCAGTGGCACCTTCAACCGTAACGGTTGCAGTATCAATTCCCTGCCCACGATCTATGTCTATGAACTCAAGAGTGATTGAAGCGTCTGTGCTATACGATGTAGTCGTGGTGGGATAGTCAGGAGAAGTCAGTTCGCTCCGTGCCTGGTTGTATACGAAATTGATGATGGGAGTTTGAGTGCTGGTGTGGTTTTCTGCTACTCCAAATGTCACAAAGATCCGAATTGTATAAGCATTGACTGAGAAGAACGCCTGATCAATTGACAGTAGATACTCTCCGTTGCCAATGAACACGAGATTCTTGATTGTATAGGGAGTGCCATCTTTATCTTTTGCATCAAAATAGCTAATATCAAGGCCATTAATTGGGTCGCCATTATACATTGATAGAAACTCATTCACAGTCAAGAAAAGCGTGATTTCGAAATCGTCACCCACTGGAAAGCTATCAATCGGCGTCCAATCGAGCTCTGTTGTAGCCTTTCTTATCTCTATGATGATAGCTGTGTTTGCATCATAATAGAATCTTGGCGTGTTTGTAGCAAACAGAGTCAGATTCAAAGTGTGGGAGCCAAGAGCCCATCCGTCAGTATGGAGCCAGAAGTCCTTTGTGCCAAATGGAGCTAAACCGCCACTCCACTGTGCTTGAACTGATGAGAAGTTACCTGGAATTACTACACTACCCGAATCTAAATCGTAGAAGGCTAGACTGATGGAGATGTTAGTACCTACTGCGACGGAGCTGTTGTAGGTCGCGACTATGGATGTCCTATGCGGAACAACGCTCACTGCAATTGTAATTTGATCCATAGCATAGTAGGACTTGGCTATGGAGAAATTGAACAGGTAAGTGCCAACCGAGTAGCCACTAACGTCAATCTCAATGGAATAAGTCCCATCCAATAGGTCAGTGTATTGGAATGTGGCATCGCCGCTCAGTGTTCCTCCAGAAACTCCCAATCCTCCATGGTCAGAGTCCTGCCACTCTAGTGTGGTATTGATAGTCCGGCCCCAGGGAACACTGATTGGGGTCATTCCTATCTGAACAAGCTCTGTGCTGATCTTTCTATAGAGAAAGACAACATCTACACTACTTCCAAGAACGAAACTCTGACTTGGAGCCGCATCAATCTGGAACCCATATGCACCCAATTCCAGACCTGCAGAGTCGATTTGGACTAAGTACGTACCATTTCCATAGTCAGTTGGGACACCAACTAGCGTCCCGTTCGAGGTGATAGTAGCAGATGGATATGGGTCGCCGTTTATAGCATCATAGAGAGTTATTTTGACGGCGAAATCATCAGTGTAAGCGGTGGGTTCTGGAGTTTCATATGCTAAGTATGTAGGATGCGACAACTCCAAATCAAAGAATGTCGATGTGTCAGCAAGATAGGGATGATTTGACTGGATATTGATTCTCCACATCCCTGGGAGGCCAAGATCTGAGGTGTTCAGAGCCTTGCCATAAGAGCCATCTCCATAGTCCTCCAACTGCACCTGAGTCGGTGCACCTGAAATGGTCCAATTCATCATCATTGTGGAACCTGATATGCTTTCAGAGGTGTCAGTGTCCATTAGATGCACTTCGACTAGCAATAAATCGCCAGCTGTCTTCACAGACAATTGATTTCCAACCGCATCGCCGGGTGCCTGAAGTTCTAAGGATGAGGTATGTTTCACAATGAACTCTCTACTGTATCTGCCAACGTAAAGTGGGACTGCCCCAGCTGTGTCATTGAAATCAACATACGCAATCCATGTTCCACGTGGCCAGGTTCCATCAACCGCAATAGCTAGCCATTCAAACTGCCCACTTCCATCCTGAGAAGAATCATCTGACAAATAAAAGACCTGGTCATTTGGATCAACAAGTGCAAGTCTCATTGATGAACCGGGAATGATCGAAGCTGTACCTCTGAAGTCCAATGTCTGACCTGACTGCACGACAGCTGTCATTTCATATATACCGGCTCCAACAGCACATTCAAGATTACTGGCTTCATTTGCGGA
Source organism: Candidatus Thorarchaeota archaeon (assembly GCA_048882485.1). Lineage (GTDB taxonomy): Archaea > Asgardarchaeota > Thorarchaeia > Thorarchaeales > Thorarchaeaceae > SMTZ1-83. Next base: position 23,590 of record JBHLRP010000019.1, on the reverse strand, counting down.
AGTAAAATCAAAGCTCCAGACGCCATAGACATCAATAACAGATGATGGAACCGTGACTTGCGTCGCTGTGCTCGTCACTTCGGATGTCCGTATGTTATCAAAGGAGTCAGTGACACTCTGGAGCGTCCAAGTTGAGAGCTTGTCAAGAGTCAGATTGATGTTGGCGACTCCTGGTGGAGGATTAATCAAGATATTCGCAGTCCATGTTGCTTCAGTTCCATTGGCAACAGAGAATGATGTCCCTGGAATCATGCTTGCATCTAGAGAGGTTTCCTGAGTGGTGATACCAAGAGTCATTCTTGGAAGGATACTTACGACAGATGAGGAATCTGTGGTGAAGAACAGCGTTGCGTTTTGTCCATATTGCACACTTTGCTCGGAGCCGACGCTGAAAAAGCTGGATGGGTCGTACTGATTTGCATATTCAGTCTGTATCCAGTCGGCTGACTTGTAACCCATTATTGTACGAAACTCGTCAATTCCTCCAAGGTGAACTTGGCCTCCTCCATATAGACCAAGAGAGAATATGCTTAGATCATCTCTCAGCTTGGCTCCTGCTCCCATACCTGAATTAGCTTTTGAGTCTGTAAGTGTGCCGTCTGCATAACTGTAGGCATGTAATGTTCCGTCTCCTGTGCTCTCATACTTGTAGACAATGTAGTTCCAAGTCTGACGTTTCACTAACACATTCAGGTAGCTGGTGTATCCGCCATCAAAATGCATGTCGGGCTGGAACGAGGCTTGGCCAGCTGGCCACCCTGTTGGGTTCCTGAATGTTCTACATAGAGTGACGCTTGTGCCTTTCTCAAAGATTCTGGGCTCTACACTGGTCCATTCGGCATCACTTGCGTAATCGAAGTAGATCCAGAAGGAAAACTGGAAGTTTGTCCAGCCGTCAAGAATACTATCACCATCGATGAAGGGGATGTAATTGCCAGCCGCATCTTGGAAGTACCGGGCAGCACCAATTTTCGCGTTCTGCATAAAGGTTGTCTGGACAGGCATGCCGTTGTGGTAATTCTGACTTGAGTCTTCTAAGAACGAGCCATTGCCAGACTGTTCTGAGAGGTGCCAAACGCTGTTGTAGTCGTCCCAAATCCTATGTGGGTTTTCTGGGATGCTTCCATCTGGAGCTCCGTATGACATTGTGACAGTTGTGTCAGTTGAGGAAGACATCAAAGGAACCCTCACCCAAGCTACAAGATGTGCGTGTGTTGAATTATGGTTAGAGTCGAATAGTTCGATTTCATGGTCTAGTGTTTGTGAGCCAATTACGAACTTGATGTCTTTCCCATCTGGTCGAGCATCAGTCTTGAGGTCACTGTCATAGATGTCCACCAATACCGGGAAGTCCTCTAAGTCTGAGCTCACCTTTGTGTGGTCAATCGTCAGGTCCTTCTTGTATTCAAGGATGGAAATAGTGTCGTCTTCTTGAGGTACTAGGAAGTCGACGTAAAATGTAGCCAAGTCTAGGCCGCCATAGCCCCATGTGCCCCGTATAGAGTTCCAATCGCGGTACTGGTCAGAGTTCATGTAGTCAATCATGATGCAGATATAGTTCCCATTACTCCAACCGGAACGGGATACCACACTTTGTACAAGCGATGACATGTCTGGTGTTCTATATCTGAAAAAGTTCTCCCAAGTATCTTGGATCCATGCGACACTTGTATTACTCCAAGTGTACCTATTCTCCAGATTGGGTAGCCCATTTGTGAAAGGTGCGACATTATCTTCCTCTGCAACAAAAACTCGAAGTGAATTATTCCCTCCACCCCAGTACCCCAATGCCTCTACCTCCAACGCCGCAGAAGTAATAATCGCGCCTTGAGGTATATCCAATGGGAACTGGATTCCAATTTGATATTTGATGACATCATTCCAAGATGTACCGCTGGAACTCCAAACACCAACCTCTAACGCACTGGAAGTGCTGATTCCAGTGTCAGAGCGACTGAAGCAATCTCTTGAAGCCCCGTCTGGAACATATGGGGAAACACTTCCAGGAATGGAACCAGTGATTATAGATTGATTCGCACTCAGACCAATCTGCTCCGGAAAGGGTCTTGCCTGCAACACTACATCGATCTCGTCAAGATACAACTGATGATCAACAGTAGAAGATGGTGTTCCAGAGTAGTCAGTCCCCACGCCTATGTCGACATCCAATGTTCCAGGTATTGGATATGCATCAAAGGCAGACATTGGCACTTGCACCGAATACTGGAGCCACTGATCAGTAGGGTCTCCAGACTCGAATAGATGTAATTTAGCCACATAATTGCCCATTCGGACAAACAGGTAGAAGTAGTCGTTCAAAGTCGATTGGCTTCGCACATAATAGTAGAGTGATATTTGCGCCCCATAGAGTTCTCTGTATGGCAATTGCACACGCTGGGTCAGATACAACTTCATGCTTGGATCAATGGCATTTGTAGTTCCGAAGGTTGCAGTGTATCTCCATCCCATTGATCCGTCTCGACCTGAACCAGAATAGCTATGGAAGTAAAGGCGTCCATAGTATGGATGAATGGTCGATTCACCTTCTTCAATAATGCTCCACTCATCTGGGACATTATACTCCATTGCATTCCATGGTGAACCGGAATTAATGGTGCGTTCTGTGTGGTATGTGTCAAGAAGCCCATTCTTAATTGGTTGGAATGAAGTTGAGATTTGGCTAATCGATCCGCTCAAGGAGGTACCGGTCCACCCCTGAGGTCCGCTTATTGTTGCCGGAGTTGGTGCCGATGAGTCAAGTAAAACAATACCTTGAGAATCATTGGAAACCGCCCCATTCAGTGTCACACTCTGGGAGGCCCCGCTTCCTCCATAGGATTGAACTCCCGAAGAAGCCAATACGCTCGTGTTTCTTTCTTGAGATGATGAGAACCTATCTCCATTCTGAGCGGGCAAGAATCCAGGAATGGGACAGCAGAGCAGGATCAGCATTCCTATCATAACAAGCCTAAATGGCATACGCCTTGTGTGATTCCTAATTCTCGAAGAGGCGACGCTAGAATAAGTGGACATCATGGCTTGTCACCTCCCTTTTTGAGAATGCTATTGATGAGGTCTTCAACAAGATCTCTTGGAAGATCTTGGACTTGCTCCATGATAGTCTCTAATTCATGTCCTCCAATACCGGCTTCAACCAGCCTCTTTCGAATCTGTACAATCTCATCCTGGCTGACTATTTCTGGTGGCAATTCATCTTTTGCTTTTGAGAGGTCTGGCTGCTTTAGTACTGTCTTCTTTGGAGGTGCCTCCTCTTCACTAACTACAGGCTCTGATGGAGGAACAATCTCTTTTCCAGAAATCAGTGCTCTTGCCTGTTTCAGAGTTTCTTTGTGAATCTTCTCTATGCTCTTCTTCTCCATCTTGGCGCGTTTGATCACTTCTTGACTGATTACTTCTTTAATGAAGGCAGCCTGCTCGCTGAGCTTCATTTTGGTTACATCTGCTCTGAAGTCATCGAGCTCCTCTGGTGTCAACTGCGTAAGGATGGATAGCTGAATTAACAGCTCTTCCATCTCAGGAACTTCAGCAACCAAGGAGTATTCAGGCATACTATCCGCTGATCTGACAATCCCAATCGGTTCTATGATTTCATTGAAGAGCTCAGTAAGTATCTCCCTTCTGTTTTGGACGCCATCAGGCACCTTCGGAATGCGACCTCGGTTGATGTCTTTCACCATTCCGCGAATTTCTCTTAGTCGTTTTGGCAGACTGAAAAGCCTGGACCAGAGGATGGCACCAATCAAGCAAACAACGCCAAATGGTAGGCCGTAGATTAAAGATCTCTCAATCAGTAGGTTAAACTCAGACGGCTCCACCGATACGCCTACTGACACTACTGCAGAATCATGATTGTCCTTTGTTAGTTCTATGAGAATAACTGCCGGACCTCGTGCCCATCCTGAACTCAGCGTGATTTCGTACCATCCAGGATTTAAGGGATCAGGTTGCCATCCATCAATGGTTACATAATTTGAACTTGGAGTGGCGTTTAGGAAGCCCTCTGGGATTCCTCGATAGTCATGGCCTTCCCATATGTCGTAATAGAAGACTCGTATGGTGGTAGTTTCGAGATATCCCATCAGAATCTCTTCGGGTTCAGCTGTGAGTGCCGTTGGGATGTTGATTATTGTGATATAGAGATTGAGAGTGGCTCTGCTCCGATTCTCAAGACCGAGGTTCGCGACGACTCGATAATGAGTAGGACTCACTACCCATTGAGAAGAATCAATTTCTAGACTATAATTGCCAAATGACAGATCGGACACCAATAAGATGTCTTTATCCGAAATTGATGGGTGCAAAATCACAGCTGTGAGGTCTGAAGCATTGGATATGCCTTGGTTATACCAAGTGTCATTATAGAACAGAGTAACCGGGAGGCTGTCACCATACGGAATCTGAAGATTCAAGACATTCCCGTCGATTTGATACTGCGATGGAGCGTAGACCACAATCTCTGTAGGAACTTCTTTCACTGTCAGCGTGAAGACTCCAGTACCCGCTTCATAGTTTTGCTTCCAGAAACTGACAACCACTGGATATACGCCGGGACTTACTAGAGATGTGTTGACCCATACCTGATATACGCCGTCGATGAGATACCTGGATTGTTGTTCGATTCCTTCCCAATCAATTCCGACCTCAGCTGCAACAACTCCCCTATCTTCCAAAAGGTTCCAATATGTCAGGTTCACCCAACCTGCCCAGCCCCACACCTTCGGTGCCACGAAGGTGGATTCAACTGTTGTCTGAATGAGTCTGATTGCTATGGTTGTCATGTTGCTAGAAGTAGCATAGGCACCAACCAATGGGTATGCTGTAAACCTCAGGGTGTACGTGGTTGCATTATGCTCCCAAGTATTGAAGTCAAAATAGAAGTAGCCTGGGCCTTCAATTGATGAACCGTTCAAGAATTCTCCTGTTAGGAATGTTCCAGAAAGTGACCAAGTTACTGTGCAGTTTGACAATCCAGTGTCGTTTAAAGAAGGTGCAAGTACGAATACGCCAATTCGAATAGTGTCGGTCCAATCGAAGACCTGATTGCTATAAGTTTCAGTCAATGGATCTAGATTCACCTTGGTCAGAATCTGCCTGATATTGACTTCTGCAGGGGAAGTCATTGTGAGATAGTTGGTCTTTTCAGCGCTCACAACAATAGAATATGTCTTCGTATTCGCCGCTACCGTTGGTATGAGCCCCGTATAATATCCATTCATTCCCGGAACTGGCATCAAGGACACACCAGTCATATCAAAGACCCATGTGGCTGATACCGTAGCCCCCGTTAGAGGCACATCATTGTATACATCGCGAACAAACACAGTAATGTTTATTGGTTCACCTTTGTAAAGCTCCTGACTATTCAGACCATCCACTATTGTAAGTTCAAGATTCAATCTCAATATATTCACGGTGATCTGCCCTGAAACTGTGTCATAATTATCCAGCCTGGCAGTTATCGACACTAGATAGGTAGTAGCAAGGGGAAGGTTTCCAGTATCAATCGTAAACGAGTAATTTCCAGGTGGACCCTCTGCAAGGCTTCCACTCAATATGCCGAACTGATAGTTAACAGCGGCTCCAAGAATGAGAGTGCCACTCCGGGTGTCATTGAAGAGAGCCCATATCGAAACGCTTTCTCCCCAATAGACATCTGGGACGGTCTGGGGCAAAATTACCTCTGTCGGAATACTCTGGACCCTTATTGAAATAGAAATCTCTGGGATGAAGTAATTTGCCTTTTGAGCACTCACTACAAGGGTGTAGAGATCTGCATCCAATGTCGTTGTGTCAAGCGTAACGTTGTACATCCCATTCCCGATATAGACGTAGCTTGAAGTTTCAGGCCATATTAGATTCAGTGTAGCATCATGTATTGGTGCAGATGATGCATCAATATCAACAAGTTCAACAATTGCATAGGTCTGTTCACCAAAGTAAGCATCAGGTGATTCTACCTTCGTCAATTCACCTTGCCTTGACCGAATCTGTATAGGTACTTGGACCTCAGCAAATTGATAATCGCTCAAGTCAACTTGTATCACAAGTGCATTTGTACCGGCGGAGCCTGCATCAGTACAATTCACCACAAGTTCGTACATGCCTGGAACGACAACAGTTATACTCCATATCGACGGGACAGAACCATCTGATTTGTAAGTGACACTGATGTTGTTTTCAGCTCCAGCTATCGGTAGCAAGTGGTCTGAATCAGTAAACGTGAGGACTACACTCACATTGTCGTTAATGGGTACCGTTGTTGGTATGGGATCTTCATAATCCAATTGCGATTGAATCAATCTGACAGAACCAATGAGAAATACTTCGGAGGTATTCCGATAATAGGGCGCGATGGACTGATTCCATTGAAGACGTAGGGAGAATGTGTATAGCCCAACTCCACTAAGCTTGCTTGTATCTACCAGGATTGTGTATTCACCAAACTCAGGGCCAACACCCCTAACTATCCAGAAGTCAGCATTCTCGCCAAGCCCGCTCGGATTTAGACAATCAAACACGACTATCGCATCACCAATTCCCAATCCGTTGTCTTGATCTTCATAGGAGAATGCTAGTGTCATATTGTCGCCAATTGGAGTTGTAGGAGCATTGTCAAGGCTTACAGATCCAATCCTATTGACAACTGTGACACCTACCGATGCTGCATCATCCGAATAGTACGGTGGAACAGTGGAAGACCAATCGACAAACACTGTTACATTCCAATTGGTTACTAAATCCGGACTCAAAATAATTGAATTGATTCCAATTTTATATCCATTACCAACAAAAGACAAAGTGAAGTCGCTGCTCTGGAGGAGGCTTCCCCCGCTGTAAACTGATACCATATTCTTTGTTAATGTGATGAAATCATCTGTATTGTCATCATTATAGCTAAACGTGAATGTGATGTTATCGAGGAACCTTACCTGTGATGGCGAGATGATAATTCTGACACTTGCGGGTCGTACAACCACCGATACAGTCAAGGAAATTGTGGAATCCGTGTAATAGGGAGCTCCCGAGGTCCACTCAGCACTTACTACAAGGCTTTTTGAGACGCCCGGAATTCCTATTGCGGTGGTATTAATCGAGAGATGATAGATACCATCTCCGCTTGTCTGCAGAATGTATTCGGTGCCCTCTATCAGATTAATTGCGTCAATAGAGAGCACAATGTTTGCACCTCCAATCTCCGTAGATGACTCTAGGTCGCGATATGCAACAGTGAAATTGACAAAGTCAAGATAGGGAGTAGGCAGTGGTGATTCAGTGACATCTAGATATGTCGTACGCTCCCTGAGTCTGAAGGATACGAAAGTTTCTGCAGCAAGGTAGAATGGCGCTGCGTCTGCATATGTAAATCGAATCCATAGCACATAGTCTGTATCAACATCAAGGATTTGATTGAATGTTTGCACAGTGACTAGATAATCTTGGGGAACGCTACGCCAATCTGATGTGAAGATCCAAGAGCTTCCATTGAGAATCTCTATGCTTGTTAGTAAGGAGCTATTGCTGATCGGTGCAAGAGAGAATAGATCACTATAGCGCAATACTAACGGGATTGACGAATTGTAAGAAACAATTCCAGCTGATTCAGCTGTGAGAGTGGTGATTCTATATCGCACAATGAGTGTCCGTGAGCCTGTGGCATCAAGATAATAGAAGTGGGGCGTGGTGATTTGAATCTCTAGATTATAGGAGTTCGGTCTTGAGAAGTAGCTTGTATTCAACTCGATTGTGTATTGACCGTTTCCAAGAGGAACGTAGCTGTAGAACGAAACCGGAATTGGCTGAGAGTCGTTGTACAATACTATTGTTCCATCATTAATAGGACTAGGAATCGCTCCTGCTGCATCCATATAGGTCACAGTGAATGCAGCCATTTCTCCATATGGAGTCGGACTGGGTGTTGCGAAATCGAATGAGGTTTCTCTGTTGGCAACTGTGATAAAGATGGTTCTTGCTGTGATATTTGCATAGAACGGTGAGCCAATCCACGTAATGCTAATGGTGAACTGCTTGTTCCCAAGAGACGCTCCTAGAACACTAGTGTTGAAGGATATATGGAACTGCCTAGTTGTAGAATTATAGCTGATTGAATAGTCGGGCAGGTTGACTACAACAGTCATCGTTGCATCATTGGGAATTTTGACAGGAATAGCATTTGACACGTCATCATACGAGAATGAGAAGGTGGCATTAATGCCATAGGCTGTGCTGTCAGGTGGAGTCACAGATACTACAGTGTTCCTCGGAATCACTCGCACTGAAATTGTATCAGTTCGGTTGTCATAGAATGGAGAAGCAGATGCAGACCAGTTCACTTGCACAACCATGGTAAATACACCTGGCCTTGCGAATATGGTTGTGTTGAACTCCAAGGTGTAATACCCAGGCAAACCCTCCAAAATCGATACTAAGGAAGTATCAACGGACTCACCTACGAACTCGATGAAGATGAAGACATCACCAGTTGCGTTTGATATCCCTACTCCGCTATACAGCTCATCATAGAAATAGGTGTAGCTCATATTCTCTAAATATGGAGTAGGACCGGGTGAGTCCTCAAGACTCAGTTCCGATTCTTCACCAATGATGTTGACTGATGTTCTAACTATCCCATTGTAGAACTGCTGAGTGGGTCCAGTCCAATTGACATAGACGGTGAAATTGTAAATTCCACTCTCTCCAAGTATTGAAGCTGGGAATCTAATGATATAATAGCCATCACCCGAAGCTGTGTCGTTTTCGAGGGTCGAGTCGATCCATCCAGATTCTCCATAAACAGAGACATTGATGTATTGCGAAGCAACTCCAATATCGTTGTCCAAGTCACCATAGTATAGAGAAACATTGACCATACCGATATAGGTCGTGGGCTCAACTGCACTGCCGAATCTCACCTCTGTGTAGTGAGTCCTGAGTGTCAAGCTCAAATTGAAGTAGCCAAACTGATAGTTCGAACCTTTTGACACGTTGAACAAGATGAAATAGCTACCCAGCGAATCTGTGTGGAGGCTTGGCAGCTCCACTCTGTATTGCGATCCTGTCCAAATCACAGTCAATGCATGGGTCCAGTTGTGGTCGATTGATGCATCAAGAATAGGCCCATCATGAATTATGTCCCAGTAGTCCATGTAAAAGACTGCTGTATCACCTAATGGAAGATCTATCGAAGAATCTGAAGAACGAGCATAGGCATAAGCTATCTGGACTAGCACTTCGAATGTCAGTGTCTTCGCTTGATAGCTTGGAGCATCTGCTGTGATGTTGACTTCGTGTGTTCCGAGATTCCATCCTTGGACAATTACTAATACTTCGTAAACACCATTGCCAAGATGTTGCCATGTGATTGATGCGCCTTCAGCTGCTATCGAACCTGTGGTGATATTGACATTATTGTCTATGTCTACATAATTCAGGGTGATGGTGACATTTGTGTCGTAGGTTGTTGTCACACTGGGATAATCATCAGACGACAAATAAGTCAAGATTGGCCTATAGGTGAATGTTATCACTGGCGTCTGTGAATCGTGATAGCTCTCTGCAGGCAGAAAGTCGACATACACTACGATAGTGTATTCTCCTTCCAAGAAGTTGCTTTGGTCAATGACAAGCTGGTAGCGTCCCTCGCCAAGGGATGCAAAGCTCTCAAATGTGTATTGCCAGCCAGTTTCATTCCTTGCCGTGAAGTATGCTTGAGTTAGTCCATTAATGGGGTCTCCATCAATTGACGAACCTGGTTCGCTGATGTTCAAATGAGCAAACATAACGAAGTCATCACCGTTCGGGAACGGCTCAAGATGTTCCCAGCTCACATAGACTTCAAGCTTTCTGATTTCCAGGTTTACGGAGATTTTTGCGTCTGAATAGTATCGAGGTGCTGTAGTTGCATAGACCGTGATGTTGATTGTATATACCCCTATTGACCAAGCACTTGTATCCAGCCAGAATCCGTATGGGAAGAATGCTTGCGGTCCACTTCCCCAATCCAGAGTCACTTGACTCAGATTGCCAACGCCAATTCCAACTGAACCCCCATCGAGATCTAGGAATGAGATGTCGAAATAGGTGCTTGTTCCCACTGGCGTGGACGCACTATAATCTGCACTTACTGAAGTGCTATGTGCTTTCACTATCACCGTAACACTTGCTGTTGCATCCTCATAGTTTGCCTTCGAGAAAGTCACATCAAATACATAGGCGCCTGGTAGATACGAACTCGTGTCAATTGTGAGAGCATAATCCCCTCCACCAATATCTGCTTTTTGAAGAGCAACGGAGGGAATGATACTAGCAGTACCTCCTTCTATTCCAATTCCTGAGTGGTCTAAATCATACCAGTGTATTGTGACAGAGGCTTGTTCTCCCCATGGGACTTCGGCTGGATCAGAGCTAAGTGCATATGCATCTGTAGAAACTTCTCGATAATCGAATTGCACATCAATTGAACTGCTCAAGAGGTAGGAATCCGCAGGGGTTGCTGTGAATCTAAATGCATGTGTGCCAGTTGAGAGTGCCGAGCTGTCAATAGTCAAGAGATATGTACCGTTGCCATAATCTACGGGCGCGCCTATGATGGTCCCATTGCTAGCGAATCCCGCATTAGCAAGCGGCTGGCTGTTGAATGAGTCTCTTAAGGTGACTTTTACTGTGAAGTCATCACCGTATGGAGCAGCTGATGGCGGTTCATATGTGAGATATGTCTGATGCGATAAATCCAGAAAGAAGACATTGAATGCATCACCATAGAACTGGTGAGAAGACGTAAGTTCAATACGCCAACGTTGAGCAGTACCCAAGTCTGTTGTATTTAGGACTCTTCCGTAGCTACCATCGCCATAATCATTGAGTTGAATCTGAGTAGGAGCACCACTGACAGTCCAGTTCATGGTCATTGTGGCACCGCTGATTGGTAGAGAGGTTAGTGTATCGGAAAGATCGAATTCAACATACAAGCCTTCACCGATGAGCTTGGCTGAGATACCATCCGATACTGCATCACCAGGCGCCGTTAGGCTCATTGAAGCTCCTCGTTTTACAATAAAGTTCCTACTGAATATTCCCACACTTTGATCAACATTGACTCCATCATCGTAATACCGAGCTGTGGCTTGCCAGACTCCTGCTTGGGCTGAAGAATCAAGTGTGATTGCCGCGGATTCTGAATATCCTGGAGACTGCTCTATACTAATTGAAAAGAAGCTGCTTGGATCATTTTGGTTCTTAAATTGTGTTTCAATCCATCCAGCAGGACGTGCAACATCTGAGATACGAACCTCGTCGATTTGCCCCTCATATTCGGCACTCCAGACAACATCCTTCGGCTGGTCTCCATGACCAATCCAGAAGCCTTGCTCAGCTGTGGAGGGTAGTATTGCGTCAGTCTTCTGGAGAACATTTGGATCCTGCACTCCGTCAACATAGATTCTCATCAAGCTGCCGTCGTACGTGGCCACGATGTGATGCCAAGATCCTCCCATAACATCATTAGCTCCCACTAACTGGTGGGTCTCTCCTTGCACGTTGAAGACGGGCTTGAGAGTCGATACTCCTCCCTCATTGATGAAGAGGCTATATCCGTTATACCACCCCTTGTGATTCATTATTCCATAGATGTGGGTGTTAGGTGTGATATCATGTTGGACCCACGCCTCCAGAGTTAGTTGATACCCGTCAATATTCCAAAGCGGGCTATCACCGCAGTCAATAAGGTCATAGTTTCCATCAAGATTATTGAAATCTTGGCCAAAGCCAATCTTGCCGGAAACTTGGGTTGGCACATACGTGGCTTGACCTTCTCCACCCTGGCCATGATGTTTGTATTGACTGCTGTCTGTATATTCATCAAGTGCTCCAGTTCCACTCTCTGCAAGGTGCCAGACGCCTAGATAGCCAGAATCCCATACCGGTCCTGAATCGTAGACTATTGGCGCTATGGGATTGCCGTAATACATGCTAATCGCGGTATCACTTGAACCAGATAGCAATGGGACCTTAACCCATGCTGCGAGATGTGCATGTGTCGAGTTGAATGTCTGATCGAAGAGTTCAATCTCATGCGCAAGTGTTTCTTCTCCAATTGCGAAGGCAATGTCTCTACCATCTGCACGAACATCTGTGCGTAGATCAGTGTCATATATGTCAACAAGCACCGGGAAGTTGACAAGATCTGTAGCGACATTTTCATGGCTGATAGTGAGATATTTCCTGTGGGAGTAGGGGAGAGCGAATTTTTGGCCTTGAAATGTCGCAGAGCCTGAATACCAGGTTGAGCCGTATGGATCAGTCAAATCAAGTGATATGCCTGAGCTCATGGTTCCAGAACTCCATATCCGGAACTGGATTTCTTCTCCTATCAAGAAATTGCCTGATGGAGAATAAGGCCCTCCGGACAGACCCATCTGTGTGTCAAAAACATGATTCCTGTCTTGGAAACGAATATGCCACATACCATATTCATCAATCGCTGTTGAAGCAACGACAAGCTTCCCGTCGAAGCATGTCCAGTCAGTTGCAAATGTCTTCTCTATTCCTGAGGGGCTCTTGACCGAGAACGGGTACCATTCACCTTCTGGATAAGATAACTCAAACGAAATAGATTCTATCTCAGGAGGAGGAGACACCAATACATTTGCGGTCCAGATTGCCAAGCTGTCATTGACTATTGAGAACGATGTGCCTGGAAGATAATCATCTGTGTAACTAAGCCCCGATGTGTGAATTCCAAGCGATGTTCTAAATCCAATTGTGACGCCGACACTGGAGCTAGCGCTGAATTTATATCCTGATGCGTCCAGCAAGCTTGGTTCACTTGGTTGTTCTGGGATGACAATTTGTACCTCTGATCCAACGGAGTAGAAACTGGCAGGATCGTTCTGGTTTGCGTACTCTGCTGCAATCCATTCAGGAGGGAGGACCACGTTGAGTATTCTGAATTCTGATATTGCTCCGGGTCCCCACATATTTCCAGCGCTAAAATCGGACAAGAGCATTAGTTGGTCCCACGCCAAGTGTGGATTTGCATTATCTGCACTATTGTCCTCTGCATCCAATGAACCATTTACGTAATGATATGATCTTACAGCAGCCGTAGATCTGACCCATGCAAATTGAAACCATGTGTCCGCTTCCCAGGAACTCTTGCTTCCGGTGCAGGTTTCATCAACGTCTGATGTGACTTCCATGTGTGTAACAATCAATCCAGAGCTGGAGGCGAATCTGATCATAGGATAATTATTCGTGAGACTATTGCCCCGTAATAGATGCATATCACTTCCGGAAGGAAATGCATTATCAAGCATGAACCAGGTCTGAAATGTCATGTCATTAATTGGCCCTGCGATGCTGTTGACGCCAAACCTATCATCTATCCCATCAACGGATATCGATGTTCCTAGCTTCCCGTCATAGACTCGCTGATCCGAGCCAAATCCTTGTGCAGTCAAATGGTACCCATTCATTGTGCTATCCAAGATGCTAGTGGATGATGGGTCCTGATTAAAGTGCCAAACTGCAACGTAATTGCTATTCCATACATCAGATGGTTTCTCCTGATTGTTTATGCTTGGATTTCCATAATACATGGTAATTGTAGTGTCCACTGAGGAGGATAGGTCTATCTTCACCCAAGCGACAAGATGTGCATGTGTCGAGTTGTAGGTCTGATCGAAGAGCTCAATTTCATGTGGTAGAGATGTCGTCCCAATTTTGAAGATGATATCGTTTCCATCCGGTTGAACATCGGTTCTGAGATCCGTGTCGAAGATGTCTATGAGTAACGGAAAGTCTGTCAGGTCGGAAATAACCTTAGTGTGGTCTATTGTAATGTTCTTCATGTAATTATACTCGGGTGCCACACCCAAGAATTCAGCAGCTCCAATAGAATAGAAGCTAGACGGATTATTCTGATTATTGAACTCAGTGAGTATCCAATCTGAAGAACGAGCAATATTGGAAATACGGACTTCATCCAACATTCCATCGAACATATCATCTGTGGTTGGACTGCTTTCGCCATTCAGCCTGAAATTAGCGCTGTTCTGAAGAGAACCTACACTGCCTATAGTTCCCCAAGTAGAAATCTTGTCATCTATCCCATCAACATAGATTGTGGAAATGGTATCGCTATCCTGATCAAACACATAGACAACATGCCGCCAGCCCGTGTTGAGTACAGGAGAGCTTGCATCAACGCCAAATTGAGGTCCATCAGATGATATGCTGTAACCAGGGTATCCATTGCTATCGTCCGATACAAACGCAGCATAGCCTGGACTTGAAGAAGCAAGGCCATTCCGCTTGCTTACCAAGAAAGGTTCATAGTAGTAGAAATAGTCCAGATCCACCCAGAATTCGATGGTGAAATCATCCGTATTTCCGAAGTCGAGATGTCCGTCTGCGGGATCTCCCATATTTACAGTGCCTAGCCCATCACGGTCGAAATAGTAAGCATTGCCTATGTGTCCCGATACTCCTTGAGTGAGCAGTCCCGAGGGTGTTCCATGTGTTTGATAGAGTGTAGAATCTTGAGCATTGCCACTTGGTTCTGAAAGATGCCACACACCCATATAGCTGGTATCCCAGACGCCACCGGGATCCTCTTGATTTATTGCTTCAGGATTTCCGTAGTACATAGTAACAATCGTATCAGATGTGGACAAAAGATCAGTCTTGACCCAGGCAACCAGATGGGCATGAGTAGAGTTGTAATCTCGGTCGAAGAGCTCTATCTCATGTGATAATGCCACCTCACCTGTCTTGAAGATAATATCGTCGCCATCAGCTTGGGTTTCAGTCTTGAGATCTGTGTCATAAATATCGATTAGTAATGGAAATCCAACAAGATCTGAACTGACCTTTGTATTATCGATTGTGATATTCTTTCTGTAGTCGAAACCTTCAGGCTGGGGAGTTATTTCATATCCCACCGTATAGAAGCTTGCGGGATCGTTCTGGTTTCTGAATTCCGCCAGAATCCACTTGGCTGATCTGTCAATTTTTGATACACGGACTTCATCAATGCGGCCATCATAGTATTGATCTTCGAGACCTATGTATAGAGGGGATGCAGAAGCAGCGAGAGTGCCAGAATTAGGGATAGATGCTATCTCAGTACCATCCACATAAATGAATGTGGTTGTACCATTGTAGACTCCTACTACATGATACCACCTGTTGATGTCATTATTGGTCCGGCTAGTCCAGGTCTGCCCAGTTCCGGTTGTTGTCACACTAAATGTGATTCTCCTAGTTGCATCCCAATCTTGAAAGATTTCGTATGAGCCATACTTAACAACAATCCCTGAGCCCCATCCAGGCCCTATGTCCTCATTGAGGTATGCCCACGCTTCAAGTGTCACAACATCACCAGCAATATTCAGACTTGGCCCATTACCACAATTGATTGAGTCATCTACCCCATCGAATAGAATTGCCTTGCCTATTGGTCCGTTTATTCCTAATGTGGGGGCGCCTGCATCAGTTCCATGATTGCTATTGGAAGTTGAGTCCTTGAATGCTCCACTCCCTCCACTTGTTTCTCCCAAGTGCCACACCCCCAGATAGTTATCATTCCAAACACCATCAGGGTCCTCCTGGTTTGTTGCCTGGGGACTTCCATAGTACATCGAAATCGTTGTATCGACTATGGATGACAAATCAGTCTTTACCCAGGCGACTAAATGGGCATGAGTAAGATTGTATGCTTGATCAAAGAGCTCTATCTCATGTGGAACTAAAGCATCACTGATTTTGAAGATGATGTCATCTCCGTCAGCTTGGACATCTGTCTTGAGGTCGGTGTCATAGATGTCGATCAACATCGGGAATTCTGTCAAGTCCGCATCGACCTGAGTATGGTTCACCACAATGTCCTTTCTATAGGAGAACTCAATGGGCTCAATAATTATCTCAGATCCAGTTGAAAAGAAGCTAGACGGGTCAAATTGGTTTGCAAATTCAGCTGCAATCCATTCCGATGGACGAGCTACCGACGAGATTCGCACCTCATCTATTCTTCCATCAGCTGGATTACCGCCTGTTATACTCGCACCAAATGACAATCCCGTTGTAGTTTCTATGCTGTCAATGCTAGAAAGTGTACCTTGCGTACCTGACTTATCATCCATGCCATTGATGTATATCGTGGTAGCAGATGTGCTGTCGTCATCCCAGACTAATGTCACATAATACCAAGCTGGGATACTCACATCAGTGGTCGTACGTATCATAAATTCATCTACCCCATCTGCCACCTCAAATACAATCTCGTTGCCCCCTGCGGCAGCTAGAGCATAGCCAATTTGGGTAGAACCAGTTCCTGCACGTTTGGCTATCAAGAAGTCAGGATTACTAATGGTATCTAGGTAAATCCAGCAAGATAGAGTGTAATCTTGGGTCACTCCAAAATCCAAATGTCCATCTGCTGGATTTCCAACAGCGAGTCGCCCAGTAGACCCATCAAAGTCATAAGCTCCATCAACCCAGCCAGGAGCTCCTTGAGTCACACCCCCTTGAAGCGCTCCGTTCGAACCATAAGAGGTGGAATCAATTGCATCCCCATTTGTTTCGGCTAGGTGCCAGACTCCCATGTAGCTATTACTCCATACGGCGGCAGGATTCTCCTGATTTGGGGCTTGCTGATTTCCGTAGTGCATTGTAAGCGTCGTATCGAACGAGGATGATAGATCAGCTTTAACCCACGCGATTAGATGTGCATGAGTCGAATTATAGGTCTGGTCAAATAGCTCAATCTGATGAGGAAGCAGAGTTTCGCTGATTTTGAAGACGATGTCATCACCATCTGCTTGTACTTTCGTCTTAAGATCACTGTCAAAGATGTCAACAAGCATTGGGAAGTCTGTCAGGTCTGCAGCAATCTTTGTATGATCAACAACTATCTCCTTCTTGAATGCAAATTCAATTGGTTGAGTGAATATTTCTGCTCCCACAGTATAGAAGCTCGCTGAATCATTCTGGTTTCTATATTCAGTGAGAATCCATTCTGGTGAGCGAACTATGCTGGCTACACGAACTTCATCCATGGAACCCACATAGAGTCCTGAGTTTCCCGGAACGAATTTAGTGTCGCTTGTCGAAGTGATGGAATCAGGAGTTCCGAATGTCTGCAAAGGCTGTGCAACTCCATTCACATAGAGTGCCATCGCATTTGTTGTTGAGTCAAACGATGCTGCTAGATGTACCCATTCGTTAAGAGGATAGAGTGTGTCAAGGGGTACTCCATTGTATGTAAAGAAATTGCTCCCGTCTACAACCATTAGCAAAACCCTGGGAATGCTGGGTCCTCCAGTAGAAACGTCATCAATTTGGACGTACCAGCCCGGACCATTCCAGGTATCCTTTGTGTAGAAGAGAGCCATTCTTTTCGATGCCCATGAACTAGTCCTCCTCACCCAAGCTGACCAAGTAAGACTCGATGGTTGCAGGGTGTCTGAGGTCCCGAGGGATATTACATCTCCCAAGCCATCGAAATCTTGTCCATAGCCTATCTTTCCATCAATCCTTGTTGGAACATCAGCAGGAGTACCTATACCCCCTTGACCATGATTGTTATACTGCGAACTGTCTATGTATTCATCTGGAGATCCATCTCCAACCTCACTTAAATGCCATGTACCAACATTCGAGCTTCCCCATAGTGCGGATGGGTTCTCTTGATTATGGGCGGTGAAGTTTCCATAATACATTCTAATAGCAGTGTCAAACGAGGCTGATAGGTCAGTTTTGACCCAGGCGACTAAATGGGCATGAGTGGTGTTATATGATTGCTCAAATAGCTCAATTTCATGCGGAAGAACAAAACCATCTTTGGCAAAGACGATGTCATCACCATCAACTTGGACATCCGTCCTTAGATCTGTGTCATATATATCAATCAACACTGGGAAATCCATTACATCTGCACCGACTTTCGTATGGTCAATGGTGATGTCCTTCTTGTATGTGAACTCAATAGGCTGGAGAATTGTTTCAGCTCCAACCGAGTAAAAGCTAGCTGGATCATATTGATTTCTATATTCTGCAATTACCCAAGCCGCAGAATGGGGGGCTCCTGAAATCCGGACTTCATCCATGATACCATCAACCATTCTGTCTAGGTCATCCGTGCCAGCTATGCTATTGACTGTTAGAGTATTTGCTCCTGCAACCTCAACCTGTTCTATCCAGACTCCATTTATGTACAGGTCTCCGAAATCTCCTGATCTCACAAAGACCATATGGTACCAAGTATCATTTGAAATAGAGCTTGAAGCGAAATTAAAGTACTCGGCATCTGTTGCTGTTTCGATTCTAATCCTGCCATTATAATAGGAAAATCTATTGTAGTACGCATTCGCTCCCACGAAATTGACCTCGCTATTGGGTCCAGGAGGATAGTTGTGAGGGTAGACCCAGAATGAGTATGTACCGGAGGACTGTGTATTCGCATTCTGTAAGGCTAGGTAGTCATCAACACCATCAAAGTCATATCCATAACCAACTCGGCCAGCAGCTGCTTGAGTAGGGCCATTCATTAGAGTGCCATCAGCTCCTCCGGATGTAGAATCCTTTGCGGCACCTGAGGTATCTCCGAGATGCCAGACTCCCCAATAATTATCATCCCAAACAGCATTTGGATTCTCCTGATTTGTCGCTTCAGGATTGCCATAATACATTGTGACCGTCGTGTCAGCCGTGGATGAGAGGTCAGTCTTGACCCAAGCGACTAAGTGAGCATGAGTGGAGTTGTAATCTTGATCGAATTGTTCTATCTCATGAGGTAGGAATGTTGTGCCTGACTTGAAGATGATGTCATCACCGTCTGCTTGGGCATCAGATTTGAGGTCTGTGTCATAGATGTCTACCAATAATGGGAACCCAGTCAGGTCTGAATCGACTTTGGTATGATCAATGACTATATCCTTCTTGTATTGCCCCTCTAAAGGCAAAACAAGTTTCTCTGCTCCAACTAAATAGAAGCTTGATGGGTCGTATTGATTGTTGTACTCTGTGATAATCCAGGAATCTGAAAGTGCAGTGCTTGATATACGGATCTCATCGATTAATCCATCAACTGGATTGGGAGAAAACAATCCGCGTGAGATTGTGAAGTTGTCTGTAGTGGAGACACTTCCAATGCCGCTAATATCTACTGTTCCACTATAGCCTCCATCTTTAAACAAACGCATTTCATTGGTGCTTGGATCAACACGACCAACAAGGTGCATCCATTCGCCGAATGTAACACTGTAACTATTTGTGGATTCGTAACTAATTCCATCACTAATCTGGAAGTAGATGCTTTGCCCAAGCGTGTTGGTTTCAAATCTATAACCACTATCAAGACCACTGGGATGTCCTTTGTTGAGAGGAACTTGCCAAGTGCCTGTGCTGGCATCAATCCTTAGCCATATACAAATGGTAAAACTGTTTAAGCCAAAATCAAGATGGCCATCTGCAGGGTCTCCCATATTTATGTAGCCATCAATCCCGCCAAAATCGCTGGCATAGCCTATTTTGCCCAGAGCTCCCAAAGATACTCCACCTAACGGAATTCCTTCTTGACCATATGAAGTTGAGTCTTGAACATTACCACTAGATTCCGCAAGATGCCAAACACCAGTATATCTGTTGCTCCATACCTCAGCAAGGCTTTCCTGACTTCCTATCGAGGGATTGCCATAGTACATTGTCACAATAGTATCAGTGACTGATGATAGATCTGCTTTGACCCACGCAACGAGGTGAGCATGTGTAGAGTTGTATTGCTGATCGAAAAGCTCTATCTCGTGAGGAAGACTTCTGCCATTCGATGTGAACATTATGTCATCCCCATCAGCCTGTACATCTGTTCGCAGGTCTATGTCAAAGATATCAACCAACATAGGGAAACTCGTCAGGTCCGACGCAACCTTTGTATGGTCGACGACTATGTCTTTCTTGTACAGGAAATTGACACCTTCCTCACTGACAGTCATGAATAGTTCTGGGTTTCTCTGATTGCTATATTGGGTCCTAATCCATGCGTCAGATCTGGCAATACTCGATATACGCACCTCGTCGACAATGCCGTCAAAATATGATGTAGCGCCAGCGCTGTCTGATCTCCGGCCTATTCTCAAGGGACGGTTAGGATCATTGGCTGTCGAAGGTATTCCACTTGTTACTTCTCCAACAAGCTCTCCATTTAGATAGAATCTGGCATATTCCGAAGGACTAAACACACCTACAGCATGATACCACTGAGCAGTATCAACGCGTTCGTATCCAACAAGATCCATAGCAACTCCATCCGGACTCCACCGAAACATGACCCATCCCGCAGGACTGATGCTAGGATCGTTATCAAAACTGATATCCCATCCTCGATAGTTGGATTCGCCTGATTTTACCACTAAATAGTCATTGTCAACATAATCAGCATAAAACCAAGCCTCCACCGTAAAAGCACCATTCATCTGTAGTTCGGTTGGATTACCAAAATCTAGATAGTCATTCGACCCCTCAAGATCGATTGCTTCTCCAATGAATCCATCAACGAGGTCATTTGAGGTCATACTTCCATATGATGAACCACTACTCTCGTGTGAAGTCACATCCAAAATTTGTGGTTGGTGCGGCAAATAGTCAGCATATGTTGAGTCCCACTGAGGTTGGGCTGGATTCTCACTGAGATGCCATACTGCAGAATAGTCTGAGTCCCAAACATCTACAGTTTTCTCTTGGCTTCCAATATCACCATCTCCATAGACCATCACTACTGTGGTATCTTGAGTAGATGAAACATAAGGCAAATTCACCCAGGCAGAGAGATGGGCATGGGTCCCATTTCCTAGCTTGTCGAAGACATCAATTTCGTGGGGGATTACTTGGCCATCGTATAGAAACGCGATATCATCCCCATCAGGTTGAACATCTAGATGCAGATCGGCATCCCAAATATCTACCAATACTGGAAAGTTCTGCAAGTTTGCGATGACTTTTCTATGGTCGAGGACTATGTTCTTGTTGTATCTGAAGCTCGGAATGGCATCTTTGGGGTCAGGAGATGTGAAGTCAACATTCAACTGGGCAAGCTGCCCTTGAGGAAATCCAGTAGATCCTTTGATTTGAATGTAATTGGTCAGCCCACTGGAGAATGCATAATCAATCATTATACAGATGTAGTTTCCACTTGTCCAGCCCGGTCTACTGACGACTTCTTGAATTAGTGCAGATAGATCAGGTGTGTTATACCTTCCTGGAGCCGCTATTGTTGGGTTCCAGAATACGCTGGTGTTCACCCAATCATATCTATCCGGGAGGAGAGGGTATCCAGTGGTGAAAGCGGTGACATCATCTTCAGCCGCAGCATAGACCCGCACAGCTGGATCACCAGTTGCGCCACTGGGCGTTTCAATCTCCAGAATGGCAGATGTAATGGTTGCACCTTGGGGAACGTTCAAGGGAAACTGAAGTCCCACCTGATAAGCGAATGCACTTGGCCAATCCATTCCGTCTATACCCACATCTAGCCATCCGAAATCGGAGTAGCCATTAAGATCCACACCTCCCGTTCCTCCGTTGGAGTCAATTGCACTATAGCAATCTCTGTTGGATCCATCGGGCACATAGGGTGAAACACTTCCTTGGATTGATCCCGTCACTCTGGCTCCATTTGCAAGGAGGTTGATTTCCTCAGGGAAAGGTCGGACAAGAAGCCTAAACTCAATCTCGTCTATGTACA
This sequence comes from Candidatus Thorarchaeota archaeon, assembly GCA_048882485.1. Taxonomy (GTDB): domain Archaea; phylum Asgardarchaeota; class Thorarchaeia; order Thorarchaeales; family Thorarchaeaceae; genus SMTZ1-83. The sequence goes on along the minus strand of JBHLRP010000019.1, from coordinate 1,836 downwards.
TTTCATGGGTCGCGCTGGCAGGAGGATTGCCACTCAAGTCTGTCCCAACACCAATGTCAAAGAGCAATGCATCCTTCGTTTCTAGTGACTGCAAATAAGAAGCAGGGACAGTCGCTTTGGCTTGTAACCATGTGTCAGTGGGAGTGCCAACTTCATATACATGGTGTTTAGTGACATAGCCTTCCAACCTAGTAAAGACATGAGCCGTGTCATCCAAATTGGAAAGGCTGGATATATAATACCGGAAAGTGATTTCAGCAGAGTAGACTTCTCTCCAAGGCGCAGGGATCTGTTGACTGATGTAGATTCCCTTGGTTGGATCCAAGATGGCGCCAGTATTCCAGTTTGCATCAAACCTCCAACCTATGGAAGCATCATATCCTTCTCCGGACCTGCCGTTGAGTTCGAAATAGCCGTGTTGAGGGTGTCCGGTTCCACTAGGAGGTGCATCCTTCTTTATGATTGTCCACCCATCAGGCACATAAAATGGATCGTAATTGTAGTCGGGACGATCAGTAAGAATCCAATGTTCTTCATGATTGGCGTCAAGGCTCGGATTGACTAGCACATCATCAACCCACATTGAGAGATGGTCAAGCTGTGTTTCTAGTTGTTCAGAGCTCCAACCCAAAGGCGGATCGATACCAACAATCCATGGGTGGTCTGCATCAATAACAGAGGTCCCGCTTGAAACTGCCATGCCTTGGAAGTCAACTGGTCTTGGTGCTCCGGTCCCTGATGAAGCATCCTGCCAGCCCGCATCATTATACTCGTTTTCATGATTCCTGACGTCGTCTAGAAAAGGAATCGCCCCATTGAAATCGGGGCTCCCCACAGAAGGGAGGAGGAAGATAATGAACAGCATTAACGCTGCAGCAGGCTTTCGCATGTTTACAACTCCCACTAGGCAATGCAAATACGGGACCAACAGAATTGAACCAACAACTTAAGATAAGATATTCTTGTACATTCAACTTATTTAATATATACGAATATAATATATTAAATATGAATATCTGCATTTTGGGCTGTGCAATCTAGAGATACTCGATTCTTCCCATCTCAGTCAGGGCGTTGAGCGCTGGAGGATTGAGAATCTCAATATCTGGTTCTCTCCAGGACACCAATTTCGTTTCTTCTGGAACAGAAAGCTTGTGCAGAGACGCACATGAAAACAGAGCGCTTAGGTCAAGTCGCATGATGTCATTTCCAAGTAGGTTCAGCTCTTCAAGTCTTGGACACTTGGAAAGGGGTGTTAGATCCAATGCCTTCATTTGGTTATCCTGTAGATGCAGAGTTGTTAGGTTTTGACATTCGGCCAGTGGTTCCAAGTCTAATCTAAACAGTGCATTGTTGCTAAGATCCAGATGCTTCAAATCACAATACTTCAGCGAATCAATGCCAATCACTCGTAGATGGTTTGAATTCAGTTTAAGGCTGTGCAGAGATTTGCAGAATGCTAACGCCACCAAATCCAGAGTCATCAGGCTATTGTTGCTTAGATTTAATTCCTCCAGATCGGCCATATTGTCCAAGGGGCCAAGGTCGATTGCCATAATTGACTCATTTGAGAAGTCCAAGCATAAACTGTCCGGCAACACTGGTATCTTCCTCGATGTTCCATCTGCCAATGTTACCTTAAAGTGTATCAAGACCTTCACTCACTCTACGATTCATCCAATCTTAATCTTGGATGAATAATCACCTATTCATTTCAATATATGGCGCTTCTCCAGCTTGAGTTCGGCTAGTCAGAATATCCCATTTTGGCACATATAGAGATAAGCGAAGGATTAATATGATATAATAGTATAAAGTTTAATGTATTATTATTGG
>JBHLRP010000018.1:49216-59718 GCA_048882485.1 Candidatus Thorarchaeota archaeon | reverse complement strand
CGAGCGGGCACCGGTGAATCTCTTGAAAATCATCGAGTGTGTGCCCAACTTCTCTGAAGGAAAGCGACAAGATGTCATTGATGCTCTAGCAGATGCAATACGCAGCGTTGAAGCAGTCAGACTTCTGGACATTGAGTTCGACCCTGATCACAACCGCTCAGTTTTCACCTTCATAGGTGAGCCTCGGCAGGTGAAGGAGGCTGCTTTGAAGGCTGCAGAACTTGCAGTCGAAAAGATAGATCTGACGAAGCATAAGGGTGCACATCCAAGGATGGGTGCAGTGGATGTTGTCCCATTCATTCCCCTGCATGGCACGACAATTGGTGAGTGCATTGAACTCTCAAAGGAGTTTGCCGAGGAGTTCTCAAGCAAATGCAATGTGCCTGTTTATTTGTACAACAAGTCTGCCACTCGACCTGAGAGAGCAGACCTACCAAACATCAGGGAGGGTGAGTTTGAGGGACTTAGAGACCTCATTGGAGAGGATCCCAGCAAAGAGCCTGACTATGGTCCGAACAAGATTCACCCCACAGCCGGAGCCACAGCCACGGGCGCACGTAATTTCCTGATTGCAATCAATTTCAATCTCAACACAACAAACATGGAGGTGGCGAAGTCCTGCGCAAATGTTGTTAGAGGACTTACTGGTGGATTTGTGAATGTCCAAGGTATTGGGCTTGACCTGCCGGCGAAGAACTGTGTGCAGGTTTCTCTAAATCTGACACATCCTAGACGCACGAAGATTCACCAAGTCTTTGAGATGGTCAAGCTTGAAGCCCAACGATTTGGTGCCACTGTCATCGAGACTGAGATAATCGGAATGGTTCCACTGTTTGCCCTTCTTGATGCGCTCAGATACTATCTTCGACCTGAAAAATTGGATGACTCAATGATTCTTGACCTCTACTATCTTGGAGGAGCTGAAGATCCAAAGAAGAAGACATTCAGCGAGATGTCACTCATTGAGTTTGGCAATCAAGTCAGGAGGGCAAGAGCAACACCCGGAGGAGGAAGTGTAGCCGCAGCCATGGGTTCCTATGGTGCAGCCTTAGTTGGTATGGTGACAGGACTCTCACTATCAGGTAGACGTTTTGTGGCTATAAAGGAGGAGATGTTGAAACACCGTCATGCAGTTGATAATGACCGAGGTGTTCTCATGAACTTGGTTGAAAAAGACTCGGCCGCATTCGATGAGGTGATGGCCACATTCAAAATGGCCGATGAAACGCCTCAAGAGCGAAAACAGAAAGAGGCTGCTACTGAAGCTGCCACGATTCATGCTGCAGAGGTGCCATTGACAACAATGCGCCACTCATTCAATGCCCTCACACATGCCAAGGCAGCTGCGGAGAAAGGCAATATTAACTCAATCACCGATGCTGGAGTCGCTGCCCATGCTCTCATGGCTGCAATTGAAGGAGCTGCACTCAACGTTCGAATAAATCTTGGCAACATCAAAGACAAGGACTTTGTCAAGAAGACGGGTGATGAAGTGAAGAAGATTCTGGGCAATGGCCAGAACCTCAAGGAAAAAGTATTGGAGATAGTCGAAACCCGGATGAAGGAGCTCGCTGAGAGCAGCTGAGGATTCCCCAACCGCCAACCTTTAGTGTAATCAGAAGTGCTCACTTTTGTTACATGGGTGTTCACAATGAGGTTGGTAACAATCTATGATGATGTGTTTGCTGAGCGAGTACTCGGTAATCTCATCAACTTCAAGACCTTCTGTGAAGGATGTGCTCCCACATGTGGTGACTGTAGGGTTGGATACGGGACTTACGTCGGGGACATTGTTGGAATGCATCGGATAGATGCTCCATCCTCAAAGATGTTCGATGATCCCATGGAGATGCTTGAGGGTGTCGAGCTCAAGCAGTGTGATGTTCTTCTTCTTGTTGGTGTCCACCACGATCTGATTGCCTCAGCTGATGTGTTGGCACAGAAGACTGGTGCCAAGGCTGTGATCGCTCCCATAGAAGACACGAACTGGTTGCCACCTGGCCTCAGGGAACAGGTCAAGGGCTCCCTAGATGCCATAGGGATAGAACATGCCTTTCCAAAGCCCTTCTGCACGCTCACTCATGGACATGGGAAAGTGATTGACGAGTTCATTGACAGATATCGGATTGGATGGCCAGCCTTTGATGCCACTGTCAAGAAGGGAAGGATCAGCGAGATTGCAGTGATGCGGTCCTCGCCGTGCGGCTGCGCATGGTATGTGGCACAGAAAGTAAAGGGGCATGATGTATCAGATACTGAGGGTCTCTTTGATGTTATTGCGAAGGCTCACCACGCATATCCCTGTACCGGTGCCATGACAGTGGATAGAGAGCTCGGTGATGCTCCGTTGCATATAGCAGGATACAATCATAGGTATGCGGTCTGTGATGCCATAGGATTCGACTGTAGAGGCGAAGAACCGAAGCATCCGCTCGCTAAGTAGTCTATCCTTCCTTGATTCTTGCTCCAGGACCAATCTTTACTCGGTATGCAATGCCTCCTGCTTCCTCAATGGCTTTCGCAACAATCTCTTCCTTTCTAGGAGCTAATGCTAGCATTGTACCGCCACCGCCACTTCCGTTTATCTTACACCCCAGAGCTCCTGCTGATTTTGCAGCTGATACCATAGCTTCAATCTTTAGAGTTGACCTCTTCAAATCGTGCCTCAGAAGGTGATGATGAAGGTCAAGCAAGTGACCTATTTCCTTTAGATCAGGATTCTCATTCATCAGAAACTCAAAGGCTCTTCTGGTGAGGTCTCTATTACGAAGGGAGGCTAGTGCCATTTTCCTGTCTTCTTTGGGGTCGTTTGGCGTGATTTTTTCAACAATCGTTGTGGCAGTGGTTCTTTGTTGGAAATTCGGAATTGAGGCTTTAATACGCAGGTACTCCCCCTCAATTGTGTCCCTGATCCGTTTGAGGTCTGCGACTGTGTCTTCTTTCTTCTCTAGTGAGTCTCCAATCACTATTCCATCGATTTTTGCTGGAAGACGAGTAGTCTTGTAGTCCGCCCCAAGGTCTACATGAATGATCCCGCCGTATGCAGATGCGAAATGGTCCATCATGCCTCCACTCTCTCCGAACTCCAAGACTTCTGCCTCAAATGACAATTGTGCAACTTCCCTTGGGAGTGGTGGGGCACTCCGGCTCATTCTAGCAAAAGCAATGATTCCAGCCACGGTTAAGGCAGAAGATGAGGAGAGTCCAGCGGCGATTGGTATGTTCCCTGTCACCTCTAAATCCCACCCACTCCTTAGAGGTATTCCTCTTCGCCTCACAATGTTGTATGCGCTTCTTAGGTAATCCCTATTGTGTCGGTATGGGATATCTTCACTATCAATCTCGAAGATGTCTTCCTCTTTGAGGTCCATGTAGTTCACATTGATTCTCATATCCTCTCTTCGAGAACACTTAATCTGAATAGCTAAATCTATAGCCGCAGGAATGACATCAAGACCGAGATAGTCACTATGCTCTCCAAAAAGACAGACACGTCCTGGAGCTCGCACTGAGAATCTCTCCAATCTTCGAGGTCTCCTAGATGTTCAGGGCACTGGATTTTCTTCTCATGCCATGTAGTCATAGGCAAAGCACGCCTACTATAATCTTGCTCAAGATCTTCTTGTAATACTTAGTAATTTGTACAAGGAGATAGCAAATCCACTTGCGTGTATTGCTGAATGCAATCATCTCCGCCGCGCCCTTGATAGCAAAAACAGGTCCCAACATGCTGGGTGCGGCGGAGAACATGCCTGCCTGCTTATTTCCCTTCAAGCGCCAGTTTGATTGCGGTTTCAAAGTCCTCGGGCGTTACACCAGGTGACTCTAGTGATTGCTGTTCATAGACTTCCTTTATTCTCTTTAGTATCTCTTCGGAATTTATCTTAGCACCGACAAGCGCCTTCTCGATGTCTGCGATTGCATCATGGGGATACAAGAAGAAATCGCCGGAAATGACTATGTCCTTGATTTTGTCATCGACTTCTTCTACTGTGACTCTCATGAGGCCTCCAGGTGCCTTGTGATTTGCAGTGCCAATAGATGCAGTTGCAGATATCCTGACAGTCCTCGCATCCAACCTCCCGCCTGCACGCCAATGGAGCCATTCATCTGACACATATTTCGGTTTCAGTTCATTCATACGAGTCTTTTCCCACTCTGTTAGCTCTCCTGGAACAAGCTTGATTTCAAGTAGCCTCTCGAATTGATTCAGCAGATCTTTCTTCACCTCTTCTCTGTCGAAGGTCTTTCCTGTTTCTCTCTCAATAGTGCTGAGTCTCGCACGGAGCCCCTGCGCGATCTTATCACGGAACTTCTCGTCTGGCACCTTTAGGACCTTGACCATCATGTCGTAATTGAATGTGAAAATGAGATTACCAGTCAAAATCCTTGCATCTCCGACATCTCCTGCGCCATTACCAGATATCTTTCTGCCTTCTACTTGGATGTCATTTACTGGTTTAAACTCTGCATCTATCCCGAGGTTCCTGTATGCCTGTACAGGGGGCTCGAGGAATTTCTTGTAGTAGGCATCGATACTCCGTGGAGTTGTAGGGCTATCCACTCTGTGGACCAGCTGATAGAACATCTGTCCCTCATCCAAATACACACCGCCTCCGCCAATCACGCGGCGTGTCACAAAGATGTCGTTTTCTCTACAGAAATCTAAGTCAATGTCCTTTTCTATCTCCTGGAAGTAACCGAGACTGACCAGAGGTTTTGCTGGCCAGCAGATAATGAGTGTGTTCTCCGACTTCCCTTCAGTGATACCCTGCGCAATCATGTCATAGATAATCTGGGTTTCAATGGGTTCAATAGGGCCTACATCAAGAAGTCGCCAGGTTTCAAGAGTCATGGCAGTGCAACGAAACCTTGACGTTAATAACCACTTCGGTGGCACACAGCATTTATCCCAACCATTAAATCTCAATGTATCCGAGCTTCTAGTGATGTGAATGATTGAGGCTATTGGGCTTACGAAGATGTTCAGCGAGTTCACAGCTGTGAGTGAACTCAGCTTTACTGTTACAACAGGCGAAATTTATGGTCTTCTCGGACCCAATGGATCAGGGAAGTCCACAACGATGCGTATGCTCCTTGGACTACTGAAACCTACAGCCGGAACTGCGCGAATCATGGGTCATGATATTGAGAAGGAGATTGTAGCAGCAAAGCGGATCATGGGCTATGTTCCTGAAGAGCCGGTCCTTCCAGAAAGACTCACAGGATGGGAGTATGTCAACTATGTAAGTGATATCTGGAGGATAGAAAGAGGTCCGGAACGCGAGGAAGAGATAGATGAGATTCTAACCCTGCTGGACATCAAAGATGCTAGTGATGATCTCATTGAAACCTACTCGAAAGGAATGTCACGAAAGATTGGACTTGTGGCGGCTCTCATTCATCGCCCTCAAGTTCTCATCCTTGATGAGGTGCAGGCTGGTATAGATCCAAGAGGTGCTGCCACAATCAAGGAGATTCTTAATGGTCTACGAGAAAGGGGTGTGACCATTCTAATGAGCACACATGTTCTTGAGATTGCAGAACAAATGTGTGACCGAATTGGGATCATCAACGAAGGGAAACTCATCGCAGAAGGCACAATGGATCAGCTTCGTATTCAGGCCAAAGGCCAGAGCACCCTTGAAGAGATATTCCTTACATTGACAGGTGGTCCCGATATGCAGAAGATTGCAGAGTACTTGGGTGGGGTTCAGTGACACTTGCAGACATTCTTTTGCTGTTGCGGCAAGACTTGAATCAGACATTCAGGATTTCAGGTGCAAAAGGAAAACGCACGGAGCAGAAGAGCATATTTAGACGGTTCCTCCGCCCAATTGTATTCGTTGTAATTGCAGTTGTCATAATATGGGCAATCATCACTATAGTTCCTCTGTTTGGCTGGAGCATCATAGCAGACATTGTGATATCCGACCCTGGACTTGGAGCAACCATATTCAATTTGATTCTCATCTTCGGATTCATTGGCTCTATTGCTTTTTCCGCAACAACAGTAGGCAATGTCGATAGAATGGAATATCTTCTCACAATGCCCGTTGCCATGCGGACCATATTTCTTGAGAAGACCATCGTCATCATCCTCTATAACTCAATGATCTGGATGGCCATTGGAGTGCCGATCTTCATTGGTCTAAGTATCTTATCTCCTGCTCCGCTTGCTGCGTTCTCAATCCCTGTGTTCATTATATTGCTACTCTCGTTAGTCACCCTAGGAGTATCACTTGGAGGTCTACTTGGGCTTCTATTCTCACGCTTGCTTGCTGGAAGACGCACTCTAAAGCAGATTGGCTGGTTCTTGGGAACTAGTTTTGCCATTCTTATAAGCACGCTTTACTATGTCTTCATATGGGTAGGAAACGGAGGCGACGGCATCTTTGAGGGATTCTTCCAGATACTACGTGACCTTGGGCTTGCTTCTGATATCAGTCCAGGGTATGCTGTGAGCGCCTTGTCTCTAAACATAATCGTTGGAGCCCCACTTCAGTTACAGGACATTCTACTAGGCGTGCTAATAGCTGTGGTTGCCTTTGAGCTGGTCTATGCAAACGCTCTCGTAAGCGAGAGGGCTCATTACAGTGGTTGGCTCGCCTCAGGGTCAAAGAGGACATCAAAGGAAGAAGTCCCACTGGCGCATACTTCTTGGAATCCTCAGCCAATACCGGGAATTAGATTCAATCAGACAATTAGTGTGTCAATCTGGTATAACATCTCCTCTATTCGCAGGGAGGGAAGAGTACTGGCGCAATACCTCGTAGGTCCCTTGCGAATGGCGATTTGGTTTGTGCTGCCATTCATTGGGCTTGGTGAGGATTTCTTTGTCTTCACTCCCTATTTCCTGCTTGCTGCTCTCATTCCATTCATGGTTTCGTATGGTGTTTACTTTGCAGGCTATGAAATGGTCTATGAGGGGAACAATCTGATGACACTGCAATTGGCCGCAGCAAACTTCTCTGACTATGTAAAGGGAAAGGCAATCAGTGCGGTACCATTTGTGATAGGCGCAACAACAGCTGGGTCAGTCTTGCTCCTAATCATCTCTCCAGGTCTATGGTCTATTCTTCCTGCCATTGTGATTTCATCAATCTTCATCTGTCTAGCTGCCGGTTCGATCGCTGCAAATGCGGCCGCAATGGGTGGTGACTTCAAAGCACAACGTATGATTGAACGGCAACGGGGGTCAGCAGTTCAGATGCCAATCCGCGGATGGTCGATGCTCAGGGCACAGCTTGTTCCCTATCTACTAGGCTATATCGGAATCTACAGCATAATTGGAGTTGCAGCTTTCGGTGTAGGCCTCTATGGAGAGCTACTTGGTACACTGTCAGCCTATGCCGTTCTAGGTATATTCTCTCTAGTATGCTATTACATTTTCAATCGATATTCCCACAGTGCAGGTGTTAAGCTGGCTCAAGTTGAGGCAACCAAATACCTCTAGTAGGGCATGACCTCCGCAATACATTCTTTTTCATTTGGTTGTGGGACTTCTCTAGTTAGAACTCAGTGTGATGTGACGAAGTGACCGAGTCAGTTGATGTTTCGAAGATCCGCCACATAATGTTCCTTGGAATTGATGGAGGGGAACTACTGCTCTATGTTCCATATGATGGGTCCACAAACGTCAACCACGACATGCTTGCAGCCCTTCTAAGGGCAATCATGCAGTTCTCAGAGGATTCCTTGAGTATGATTCGCTGGTCAAACTTCATCTACATGTTCCACAAGGGAGAAACTTCCATTGGTCTAATGGGGATGAGTTCAGTTCCTGATCAGGAAATCTATAGAGACAAGCTTGTCAAAATACTCCACTCGTTTGAAAGAGAATGCAGAACTCCTCTCGCAGCTCATGACGGGGATATTCGAAGATTCAAGAACTTTGCACTTGAGATAATCAAGGAGCTTCCTCTTGTGAACCTGAGGCTTGATTCGATACCCAGAAGAACAGATGGGGGCGATCGAATTCCTTGGCGAGTCGGAGAAGTTGACGTGAGCCTTGAGATTCTCCAACAGGCATCCAACGGCAAGCGTACAATTCAAGACATTATTGACATGACTCAGCTACCCGCGCGGGATGTAATCGCCCTAATGTCAATTCTTGCATACTTTGGTTGGGTTGAGATTGATTAGCTTTGAGTCATAGTTTCGTGATGACTTTTCCTGGAGGCAGGAAAATATCGCAGTCGAAGTAGAGTCCAATCATTGGGGTTTCAATCTCCAAAATACTCAGGTCATCATCTGGTCCACTTGTTATCTCAATCTCAACGTCACCTGAGCGACCATTGTGAATATCATATTTCAGATAGGCAGCGGTGAGAAATGATGTATCAAAGCCTTCACCAGTCACGCTTGGAATCATCTTGACGTTGACATTGGGGCCGCTGTCAATCCATTCTCCGTCCTCATCAAATGTGCATTTGGCGTAGAACAGCCGGTTGCCATTTCTGCCAGTTGTGGCTGTTAGAGTATCACCCTTCCACTTCATCTGAATGTCTGCTAGTTTTCGCGGATATCCCCAGATTTCTCTTCCTGACGCAAGTGCCACGTCTGTATCAACATAGACATGCGCGAAATACACTCCAACCTCATCTTCACCTGTTTCAGGATTGTCGAACATGCATTGAACAAGTAGTGCCGATTCCCAAAAGGTTCCCGTTTCAACGCATGGTTGCAGGCCGGTCATTATTCCAGCCAATGGAAGCTGTGAGGGACGTAGTGGCTCTGGAAGCAGTTTCTCAATAGACTCCACAGTTGGATTGAATAGGGCTAGGAAGATATTCGCATTCTTGTAGTTATATGGGGGCGGAGGGTATAATGGACTTTTCAATGGTGTGCTGAATCTCTCTGACACTGTTGTCACCTCCCCTTCCGTCATAATAGCTCGTTATTGAATCTGTCGAGATTGCAGGAGGTCTAATATCATGGATATGTCTTTGATGTGAGTGGTGATGACATTGGAAAGAGGCTTTGCATGGCATCATTCAAAGCAACCCAAGCACGCTAGAGCAGACTTTGAGGACATGTTGTCGAACAGCTGCAATTCGGTATTGATTGCATTATCAGAGAATGACATGGAATATTGGTATCCGAATATGCTCGAGATCATCTCTGAGGCAAAGGATGTTGGCTTGCGCGTCTGGCTCAATTTCTGGGCTTTTGGTGGCGTGTTTGGAGGAGAGCCTCCTTCTTTCTTTCTTCACAGAAATCCGGACTTGAGACAGATTGCCGCTGTGTCGCAGGAAAAGATGCCAGCGGCATGCATCAATCAACCCGAATTTCGGAAATGGTTCCAACAGGAGGTCACAAAGATTGTTCGTGACTCCAAGGTTGATGGAGTGTTCATAGACGAGCCCCATTACGCTTGGACCTTCTCGACAGAGGAGTTCACTTGTGTTTGTGATGTCTGTCAGGAGAAGTATAGAGACACCTTTGATGTTCCTATGCCAAAGGATTACACTGATGACATCCGACGATTTCGTGAGGACAATATGCATCAGTTCTTGGTCGAAACCTGTCAGACTGTGAAAGCGGCAAATGCTTCAACTGATGTCTGTGTTTGCATCATACCCGCTGACTTCGAGTTTCTTGGCACTCCTGACTGGGACAAGATAGCGTCCATCAAGGATGTAGATGTCTTCTCAACAGACCCATATTATCACATCTTTGGATTGGAACGGGAGTGGGCATTGGATGCCGCCAAAAGGACTATCGAAACCGCAAAGAGGCACAAGAAGAGGAGCCAGTTGTGGCTTCAGCTCTTTAGGTTGAGTGCAGGAGATGAAGAAGAAGTGGCCTCGCTTATTCCTGAGTACGTTGAGATGGGGGTGGACTCACTTTTTGGTTGGAGCTACTTAGCCAACAAGGGGACCTCGATATCCAGCGACAATCCTGACCTTCTCTGGAACCTGGTAACAAAAGAATATCGTAGGATAAGTTGACCTTCGACCTCTCAAAAACCGACCTGTCCCTTGAAGCATTCAGAGTCCAATCTTCTCGAAGATTAGAGGCCACAGGAATATCCCGACAAACGCAACGGCGAAATATCGAAGAGTTCTGAGCCAGATTTCAGAGGTTGGTAGGATTTGAGACAGTCCAAGCATTACTCCCAAGACCAACAAGAGACCTACGATTCCTCGAGCGATAAGTCTTGGTGTTCTGATTTGCCCCAGCTCAAACTTGACATACCGGTTCTCTAATGGGAATGCAATAGCTGCTCCCATGGTTAATCCCCCATATGCACCAAAATTATCTCCAGGTGGATACGGGAGAATTGAACTCACTACCACTAGAATCAAGCCAATTATGAAGAAAAGCAGATACCAGTAAACACTCTTTATCCTAGATGCAAAGTCGGAGATTTGCTTTTCAAAGTAAAATGCCCCCAATCCAATTGCAATGCCAATCGCCCATCCAACTAGAACATCGCCAAGGAAATGAACTCCTAGATAGACCCGTGATACTCCTATCATTACAATAAGGATGGTTGA
>JBHLRP010000018.1:0-49116 GCA_048882485.1 Candidatus Thorarchaeota archaeon | reverse complement strand
TGCAAGATGGGGACTGTCGCAAAGCGAATGAAAAGCCTACCGAAGCACCAGAGTTCTATCAGAACCTTAATAGTTGACCAACTGCTTCGTCCTTTCAGGGTGAATGAAGGATGGTTCTCGAGAGTCTTGAACCCAAGATAGTATGGCAGATATTCGAAGAGGTGTTCATTCAGACTCCTCGGCCTTCGAAAAAGGAGGACAAGATTCGTGCCAAGATCAAGGAATATGTGCGAGCTAAATCCGAGGCGGCTGGAATTCCAGTCACAATCAATGAGGATGATACTGGGAATATCCTGCTGAAAGCGTCCGCAACCAAAGGGATGGAAAAAGCTCCACCCATCCTGCTTCAGGGGCATATGGACATGGTCTGTGAAACCGACCGCCCAGATGGCTTTGATTTTGACAATAATCCAATTCCTGTAAAGATACAGGATAACGGAGAGTGGGTTGATGCTGACGGAACTACCTTGGGTGCAGACAATGGAATAGGTTCATCTATTGGACTTGCTCTTGTGCTGGATTCTGAAGTGGCACATGGCCCTCTCGAGGTTCTAATTACCGTGGATGAAGAAACGGGTCTAGTTGGCGCATTTGGACTTGACCTACAGAAGCTCGGAATTGAAAGCAAACTCATGATTAACATCGATTCGGAGGACTTGGGAGTCATCACAATTGGCTCCGCCGGCGGTGGAGATACCACACTCACGAAAAAGCTGAATCTAAAGGAAGTGACCGGCGAGGCAACGTTCTATGACCTCGCCGTATCAGGGCTGTTTGGAGGACATTCAGGAGTTGATATCCATGAGCCTCGGGCTAATGCTAACAAACTGATTGCACGGATGTTGACACTTATCGTTGAGAAGATGAACCTCCATCTGTGCAGCTGGAATGGAGGAAGCAAGCATAATGCAATTACCAGAGAGTCAGCCGCGAAGTTTGCAGTGGAAACTGGAAGGGCTGCAGAAACGGAGCAAATCCTGGAAAAGGCGAGGGGAGTACTTCTCGCATACTACAAGTCTGCAGCGCCCGGTGCAACACAACTCGAACCTGATATCAAGATTGAGTGGAATGTGTCGAAACCAGCTCCAGCGTTCTCACTTGAAGAGTCTAAGAGAATTATCCAGTCAGTCAATGTAATCTTTCATGGTCCAATTCGGTTCTCACCGAGTGTTGAAGGTCTAGTAGAGACCTCGAACAACTTAGCAATAATCAAGACAGAAGACTCAGATATTTCCGTTCTGATGTCAACAAGAAGCAGTGTGGACTCTGAGCTGGATTCCTTCAGAAAGATGATTTCTGATTTGGCTCAACTGAGTGGCTGGGATGTCACACTAAAGGCGGCCTATCCCGGATGGAAACCAGAGCCAAAGAGCCCCTTTCTGGCATACGTCCGTTCACATCTTGAGAGTGTAATGAAAAAGGAAGTCAAAGTTGAAGCGATACATGCTGGATTGGAATGTGGGATTATCGGTTCGAAGATCCCTGGAATTCAGATGGTTTCAATCGGTCCCAGAATGGAGAATCCACACACTCCTGATGAGCGACTCAGGATTGCAGATGTAGGTGTTCTCTATGATATGATGAAGTCTATACTCAAGAATCTAGCCAATCTATGATCAGTTTCCTATAGGTCTGTCAAACCTAGGGATTTGAGTTTCTTAGCTGGAGGTTTGCCAGTCTTTCTACTCCAGCCTCGATGCTTGTACCATGTATTCAGCTGCTCCTCCACATCAGGCACATGCCCTTCAGACGGTCCCTCTAGTGGCTGAAGTACTATGTCAGGGAGCTTCTCATTGCTGATGTTATATCCCATTTTAAGATTGAAAAGCCGCATGAGAGTGAATATCCTTTCTCCTGTAGTTGCGAGCTCCTCGACTGAGTAGTCCCATCCAATCACCATTTTGAACAGTTCTACCAGCTCTTCTGCGAGAAATGGGTAGAAATTGCAGATGCCAACAGAGTTGGTGATGGATCTGAAGTCTTGTTGCCTAGCAACTATATCCGCTTCATTTGCGAATCTGTCGAAACTCTCAATCTCGAGCAATTCGTTGGTCTGTCCCATCTGAATGTTATACATGTCTGCTGTCATATGACAAGCACCTCGCGGGGAGGTCGCATATGCGATAGCCATGCCAGAGAAGCCTCTTGAATCATGCATGGGCAACTCTAAACCATTAACTTGGGCGGCTAGATTCTCGAATCCGAACTTCTTTCCAAACGTAAAGGTGCCTTCAGCCATCAGGTTTCCTATCCCCTCCCTCTTAGCTATTTTATCTAATAGCGCTAAGGCAGAGTCGACCTCTCCCCATTCTGGTGTGATTCCGTCGAGGTCGTCCTTGCTTATCTTACCCTCAATGAAGAGGTAATAGGCAAATGCGACTACAGTCCCTGCTGAGAGGAAGTCCATTCCCAGGAGATCGAGAGTCTTACTACAATAGGCCAATGCATCTAGTTGGTTGTTTAGGATTAGTGATCCCATGGTCCCTGTCACTTCGAGTTCAGGTCCAGCGAACTCTCCTGTAGCATATTTGCCCTCGCCTATCCTGATTCTTCTTCCACAACCTATTGGGCACCTAAAACATGCTGACTTTCCAATAAGGATTGTTTCTCTTACGGTTGTTCCACTGAGGTCATATGAGTCAAAATCTGAAACAGTGTAATACCCCGCCGGCAAAGAACCATACATGAGACTCATCATGTCAACATATCCAGCTGTACCTAGATCCGTGTACATCTTGAATGTAGGATCATCCTTCTTGTCTTCATTCAGAACCTTTGCATATTCCATAAGACCATCAGAATCTGCAACAGGAATCCTTCTGTCTGTACCATTGACAGCAATAGCCTTGAGCTTCTTCGAGCCCATGACCGCTCCAATGCCAGTACGTCCAGCTGCACGATAATGGTCTACTATCACACTGGCATATTTGACCAAATTCTCTCCTGCTATACCAATCCTCGCCACGCCTGGATTTCTGAGTCCTGTTTCTTTCTTCAGTTCATTCCATACGACTTGAGTGTCCTTGCCCCATAGATGACTCGCATCTCTCAATTCGACAGTATCATTGTTTACTAGTAAGTACGAGTGTTTTGCTGCTTTTCCAGTAAACAGAATCCCGTCATATCCTGCAAACTTCAAATCAGCTCCAAAATGGCCTCCTACGGTGCTGTGACCCCAGAGTCCTGTCTGAGGGGACTTGGCACAAAACGATGTCTTGCTGCCCGTGGGAACCATTGTCCCAGTAAATGGTCCAGTGAGTATGAAGAGAGGATTATCCGGACCAAGGGGATCTGTATTTGCATCGATCATGCTATAGAGAATTCTGCAGGCGTAGCCGGCGCCTCCAATGAAATCTCGAGCAATCTTGGGATTGAGGTGTTCATCAGATATCATACCAGTGCTGAGGTCAACTCTTAGAACCTTGTTCCGATATCCATACATTCTCTTCCCCTCGGTTTTAGAAGTCAACCGGATTTCCCTCAAACATATACTCGTAAATCCTTCTGATGATTCCACTGTCGATGTTTCTGGGATTCATTGTTATGGTGGCATCCATCATAGCGTACTCGACGAGCTTGTCAATTCCTGCTTTGAAATCCTTTTTCTTGACTTTCGCCGCTTTCAGGCTTGTTGGGCTTCCTATTATGCCCATGAAATCTCGTATTGCCTGAGCGAATTTGCGAGCCACAGTCAAGTGTCTTCTGCCTGTGATTCCTATCAGGCCAGCAAGCTCTGAATAGTGGCGCGCCGCGTCAGCATTTCCCTTGCAGGTGTATTCGATGACATATGGGAGAGCCATCCCTACTGCAAGTCCATGATGAAGCCTGAGAACTGAGCCAAGGCTGTGACCAAGAGAGTGCGCTAACGCCACTTGAGAATTGCCAAAGGCCATTCCAGCAAGTGAGGATGCAATTAGCATTTTCTCCCTGGCCTCCACGTCATCAAGGTTTTCAACAGACTTGGGAAGCCACTCAAAAACCATCTTCACTGCCTTCATTGAAAAGCCATCAGATATATCGTTCTTCCAAGTAGATACATAACCTTCCACGGCATGAGTCAACGCATCCATTCCAGTTGTAGCAGTGAGATTCCTAGGTAAGTCTTTAACGAACAAAGGGTCGAGAATGGCAAGAGCTGGGGCGAGCTCTGAATTGACAGTTGCAAACTTTCTGCCAGTTTCATCCTCCCGAATCACAATTGAATGAGTGCCCTCTGAACCCGTGCCAGCTGTTGTGGGAATGCACACAAGTTTTGCTTTGTCCGCCACGCCAATCTCATCAAAGGGTGAGAGAGCAGTCAAATCCATGTCCGGCTGGGCGTACAGAACCCACGCAGCTTTTGCAGTATCAATGACGCTGCCTCCACCAATTGCGATAATCGTGTCCGCCTCGAAGCTCCTTATGCCGCTAGATGCATCCTGTACTGAAGATATACGTGGATCTGGTTCAGCACAGTCCCAAACGGCGACATTCCACTGGTTCTCAGCCAGGATTTTCGTGACCCTATCTACTAATCCGAGCTCGTTGATTACTTTATCAGTGACAATGAACGCATTCTTACCTGGGAGTCTCTCAAGTTCTTCTATTGCGTCTTCTCCAAACACTATTTTTGGAATATTGAATTCCCAAGTCATTTTCCTCAACCTCTGCGTCCCTGATGCAAGAATGGGCTAGCCATCAGACTTAATGCACACAGAAACTATGAACGCCCTCTTATGTGTGATGCCCTACTTATTGACTACTTCGGCCGGCAAAGATTGGATGGTCTTTACAGCATCAGAAACAATCTCATTGATGAGGTCCTGAACAGTAGGCATGTCCTCTATCCGACCCATCACCTCTCCTCCAAACATCAAAGCTGTATCTTCTTTTCCATCAATTAGGTTGTCGAACCCATCTCGTTCTAGCTTGAGAATCGCCTCGTTGGAATCAAGAGGCTCCCCAAGATAGAAACGTGGGACATCTTCTAGCGTCTGTTCTACAATCTTCTCAGCTCTCTTGTTTCGCACAAATCGCATTGGGCCGAATAGACCCCTGCCCACAAGCGTCTGCCTTTCTTCCCTGTCCAAAATCGCTTTCTTCCAGATGTCCTCAAAGTCGCTTTCTTTGGTAGCGATGAACCTTGTTCCCATCTGAATTCCCTTAGCTCCTAAAGCTAAAGATGCAGCCAGCGTGCTTCCATCACAAAATCCTCCTGCAGCAACTACCGGGGGCTTAACAGCCTTTGCCACTGCCGGAACTAGGACCATTGAATGTACCGGATCCCAAGACACATGGGCTCCTCCCTCATGCCCAGAGGCTATTATGATGTCTGCACCTGCCTTCTCTGCCTTCTTCGCGTGATATACTGATGGAACCACGTGTGCCCAGATGAGTCCCTGTTTTTTCAGCTGCACCCACGGAGTTGGATTTCCTGCAGATGTGACAACTATACGCAATGCCCTCTCAATATCGGAATCTGCCTCTCTGGCTTCCACAACTCCCCTCGCAAACATCTCAGATGCTAGCAAGAACTCTGCGGCCACAGGAATGTTCACCCCAAAGACGCCTCCTGATCCTCGAGTGCCTTCAGCTACTGCTTCTATTGATTTCTGAAGAAGGATAGGTGGTGGGTCTGATCCAAAGATTCTGACAGCATCTATGGGTGCAGCTTCCGGTAACAGAGTAGCAGCCATGCCAATGCAGCTGATAACACCCAAGGCACCAGCATTTGCGACTGCTATAGCTAGGTCTTCTGTCTTGTAAGGACCCATTCCACCTTGGAGTATAGGATGTCTGATTCCAAGAATGTCACATAGCTCAGTGTGTAGAGAAGTCATAGCCTTACTGAGAGAAAACCTCCCGATTTAAGTCTGTCATCTATTCAAGGCAATGGCTCTGTGATAAAGAGTGGCCGCGAGATAATGAGTGCAGTGAAAGTGATTAGTGCAATTATAATGCAGAATGCAACATAGCTGAGAAACTTGCTCGCAAGGACATTAGACACACTCTCTGTGGGTTCATACTGACCGTAGTCCATTGAGGAGTGCTTTCGGACGTCCTTCTCTGACAATTGATCCACTCAATACTTCCCTATTCATCGGGCCATTTTGTGGGCACCAAAGTTGTAGCGTTGACTAGCTCCATGGCAGCCTTCGTGTACCGCATGATTTTGCCCATGTCGCCTTTCCCGAGCTTAAACTTTCTCTGCATCAGGCCCTTAATGGGATCTATCTTCTTGTCGAATAGGAGTTTCCAGTTCTTCAAAGGACCTTCATAAGTGAACTCGGCATCGTCATCATCTGCGGCCATTCTAGCTTCTCTGCATTTGCCATGATAGAGGTCGATATAGAGCCGCATTGGTTCTTTTACAGTTTCACCATCAGCTGTAACTACAAAGATGAAGTCTCCTTCCCAATCATGCGCAGCATCCTCATAGGCCTTGCTTGAGTTGACCACTTCCACATACTTCTCGACCCATTCATCTGAGGGGAATATTAGCTTCTCATCACCCATATCTGGTATTCTCCACTAGGGACATTGCATCTTTCATTGCATTGGTAAGAGAAAAGCCTTCTGTATGAATCAAAACCTCTTGAGGGTCAATTCCAAGGCATCGGCTAGTTGCATCTGATCCTTAAGTCTTCCAATCTCTGAAATGTGATGTGAATCGCTTCCAAGAGTGAACATGCATTCCTTGTCCTTCGCCATTGTCAGGAAGTCTTCGAACCTTAGCTCATACCTTGCACTCAGTTCAACAGCTATGTCATTTCGAGCCAATGCATCAGCTACCAGCATGCCATGTTCTGGTCGATAAGAAGATAGATAGCCGTTCCAGTGTCCTAAGATCTCGAATCGTTCATTATCAGCAGCCTTTGTGATTGCAGAAGCCCAATGTCTGGAGTCTGAACCCCAGTGAACAGACCCTATTACGAGGTCAAACTGATCCAATCCGCCTGCAACCGGTGCCATTGTGCCATCCGAGTTGATATCGACTTCTGCCCCTTGAAGCACCCGAATTTGCGGATACTCCCCCCTCATTGTTTCAATAGCCTCCTGCCGTTCCTTGATTAGACCAACCCCTGCACGTGTCGATCCCAAAGACGGCCAGAAATGGTCGATGATTGCAATAGTTGCTAGTCGCAGCTTCAACGCCCGCTCGACAATATCACGAATGGAAGTGTTGCCATCCGAGAAGCTAGAGTGAATGTGGTAGTCATTTTCAATTGCGGGCATACTGTCTGTCGAGGCTATTTCTCTGTTATAACAGTGACTCCTGAACTCCCTTCTTGAACTTCCAAAGACGACCTGCTCTGACAAACAAGTTTATATGTAAATCCGGAACGTATAAGAATAACAGAACGTTCCGGTTTTCCGGAAGGAAAAACTCGACCGGAACATTCGTAGGATATTCGCGTGGTTAAATAAAATGGCAAGAATCAAAGCAGAACCGATATCGCGCCGTCATGCAGCAAGAATCATCCTTTCATCACCGCTGCAGGCTCTGCGAGCATACGCAACACCAATCCTAGGAGTAATTGGAATGATTGTCCTACTCTATCCGCTCACAATACTCCCGGGTCTTATCATGGCCGTCCTGCCAGCCGAGATCTTCCTAGCCGACAAGGTCTATACCGGATTAACTTCTCGCACGCCCCTTCTGGAACTGATTGAACTTGGCACGCCATTAGATGATCTTGAGGATGTTCGCGCCAGAATGGCTGGCGGACGACCGCCCAATGCAACTGACGGACAAATCCCATTCACAAAGTGATCAATATGTACAGGGCTCCTCTCTATCTCATCCTAGTTGCACTACTATTGGGGCCAGTGCTGACGGTTCCGGTTTCTCTCCCCACTTCCTCCGCCGCTTCTTTTGCCGGAGTCCCGTCAGCACAAACTGACACACCTTGGCCAACTGATGGTTGGAGCATCTCGACCCCTGATGAACAGGGAATGAATGGGGACCTGTTGACTGAAATGATGGAGCGAATTGATGAACACAATGTTCTCATCGACTCGATCCTAATTGTCAAGAATGGGTTTCTTGTTTTTGAGGAATACCCCAACGATGTCTATGACAACGAATCACGACACATCATCCATTCATGTACGAAGAGTCTTACTTCAGCTCTGGTTGGGATAGCTCTCGAGGAGGGCTATATAGACAGTACAGACGATCTTTTGATTGACCTCCTGCCGAATAGGACTATTGCCAATCTAAATGAGCAGAAACAAGCTATCACCCTTGAGCACCTCTTGACAATGACATCTGGACTGGAATGGGATGAATGGACTGAACCCTACAGCTCGTATCTCAACAGTCTAAATCAGGTTTGGGCTGCACCTGACAGCGTTCAGCACATCCTTGACTTACCGATGGCCTATGAACCTGGTGAGGTATGGGTCTACAATTCTGGAGGGTCACATCTATTGGGAGCTATTGTAGATGAAGCCACGGAAACCACTCTCTTTGCATATGCCATTGAAAAGCTGTTTACTCCTCTCGGAATCTCGTCCTCAGACGTCTTCTGGCCTTGGGACAATCAAGGTCGCAGCTGGGGCCACGGTGGAGTTGAAATGTTACCTCGTGACATGGCGAAGTTTGGATACCTCTATCTCAACAACGGCACTTGGGATGGAGAACAGATTGTTTCACAAGAATGGGTGGAGTTATCGTCTGAAACTCAAATCACATTCAATGATTTTAGCGGCTATGGATATCAGTGGTGGACCTACCCAACTGATATAGTGGAAGTCTACTCTGCAGAGGGATACCAGGGACAGTACATCTTCGTCATCCCAAGTCTGGACATGGTTGTGGTGTTCACATCGAATGTTGCACCATACCAAACCTATCCGCAGTCAGCTATTCTCTTCGATTTCATCATACCTGCAGCAATGAACACTATTCCCCAGAACATAGATGTGTCCACTACTCTAACACTGGCGACTCTCGCCTTGCTTCCACTCCCGCTCTTACTTGCAGGAGTGTACTTCAGAATTCGAGCCAGAAGATGGTTTTGGAAATTGACACATAATCAGGAGGTGCAATCAGAATGATCTCCATTTTAGAGCTGCCCATCTTTCATGCTTCATTCCTAGGTCTAGCCCTGCCTCTCCTCACACTATGTCTGTTTGTACTAGTCATCCCATGGCTAAGGAAAGGGAAAGGAAGTAGAGTGAGGAGATATCTATCATACTTGGTCACTCCTCCACGAATTGGATCCCTCAGAAACGAGTCATCAGATGTTGCTCTTTGGAGAGAGGTAAAGGTCAGACTCTTCTTTGTGTACGTAGCAATAGCGCTTTTCCTCGTCAGTTTCACAATTGGAGAGTTCTATGAGGTCTTCATGGACATACTGCTCCCAGTCACGCAGGGCAGCACGGGAGCATCAAGGATAGTGACCAGTGTGATATTCCAGAATCCATTTACTGCTGGATGGGTGGGATCGATGCCTTGGTATGGAGGGTTCCCGACTCCCTCGGCTTTGGGCACCTATCATGAAACTTGGAGCTGGATTTTCATAACAGCATCTTACACAGACAATCCCTTCTTCCTTCAGACAGTCATTTCATCTCTGCTTGGAGCTTCATTCATCTTCGGACTTATGTTCCTCGCGCCTCTCGGTATCAAAACGATTCGACACTCCTTCGTGCCCTCAATGTTCTTCCTAATGTCAGGAATGACCATTTTCAGCAAGGCCGTGTTTGGATGTTTTGCACAGGCATGGGCGTTGCTATTTTGTGACGCTTCAATCACTTATGGCGTCGTTTCTGCGACTGGAGATTCGATGCCAAACCTCATCGATGCAATTTCATATGGCATCCCAATCATCCTAGCAATGTTCGCCCTATTCATTTTGCTGGGCAACAGACTCTGGAAAACACATTATGATGATTCGGAGTCTAGAACATGGTTCCTCGTGTTCATTACACTGAGCTATTGGATTGGACTCGCTCTTACAATATTAGTTGTGTGAAACAAATGATTACGATTAGAATGACAACATATTTCGCGGTGCAAAGGACTCCACAGACTAGTTATAAAAAGCGCCGCATTGGAAAGGTGATGGACTAGTGGCAAGCAGCAGATCTGGACTAGGTGCATTGGTTGAAGACATTTCTGTCAGTTTCAAGTTTGCGTTCAAAAACGTGATTTCCTTCTTCCTAGGAATGCTCGGTGTCTTGATAGTTACTCTAATTCTAGTAGTTATAATGCTGCTCATATTCATAGCTACGGTTATCTTCCTGACACCAGGAGGCTTCCTAGAACTCGTTGAAGTATTTGTGGGCATCATTGAGGCATTTGCCAACTGGCCCTCGCTAGAAAGCCTCGGTCTGGTCGTCCTTATCATCGTTCCATTAATACTCCCAGTCTTTGTAGCAATTGGGGCTCTCTATGGAATGGCAAGAGAGATTGTGGAGAGCGAAGGAACGACAGCTGAAGGAGTATTTGCATGGTATAGTAGACGCTTCTTTCCTCTAGCTGGTGGTGGAGTTGTTGTCTTTATGACCACAATTGTACCGCTTGCAGCTGTTTATGCCTACGCTTACAACACACTGGGGGGAAACATCAGCGGGAATGATGAGGTCCTGCTGATTGCAACCATGGTACTCTGGTTTGTAATCTCTTCGGGTTTGCTGACCATGATGTTCCCAGGCATTATTGATGGACTAACTGTGAGGCAGGCAGTCGCAAGGTCGATAAAGATGGGTGTGAAGTATCTTGATCGAGTCTTCGGCGTCTGGCTGTTCTTCTTGGCGGTTTTCTTCGCCCTCATTGCGCCCTTAATATGGCCTTACCATCTGTATTTGATATTTGGAATCTACAACCTAAGTTTCTATCCTGCTCTAGCTGGTCTGTTTCTCCTCTTCATTGCAATTCCAGCCATGGCCATTGCTCAGAGCAGAGTGTATCTCCTCCTAGGAAGCGAAGAGGACGATATCCCAGTGACAGATGAAGAATTTGATGAATCAGAAAAATGGGGGGCAAATAATTGAGTCCCAGAAAAGCCGCGCCAATTAAGGACTTTGAAGTCCTAAAAGACAAGAAGACAATCAAGCTAATGATGGATCCTCTCCGGATTGCGATAATGAGCGTGCTTGGAAGAGAGCCAATGACAGTCAAGCAGATTGCCGATGAGCTCAACAGAAAACCTGGTACTATACTTCATCACCTTGACAGACTGAAGAAGGCCAAATTGGTTGTTCAGGTTCGCACTGAAAAAACCACGACTGGCATTGTTCAGAGATATTATAGAGCCACTGCAAGGGAATATCAGATCGGTGTCGCAAAGGTGGTGTCTCAAAGGCCAACGCCTGAGGAGGTTGCAGAAACCCCTGAGGATAGATGGAGAAGCGTCATCAAGGGTCTAACTGAGTATGATATTGTGATTCCAGAATCAAAAATGGCACATGCACTAGATCTACTCAAGGCAATGACAGAGTGTGAAGACAATATCAGCAGACGAGTCTATCGTTCTGAAAGAACCTCTATGGCTCCGCACATTCAAGCTGAGGTGACACGGATTATGCGTCGCTTAGCGCTAGATCAGGACAATGAGTGTAGTCGAATCCAAGAGGAGTGGCATCGTTTCCTAGAGTGGCATCGGAATAAATAGCGAGTGGACAAGACTTACATCCTCGCAAATGAATCCACACTCGATGTTCGAAGAGAACAATCCTCCTGATATTGAGGAATCAGTTGTACAGGCTGCCGTGATGAGAGCTCTACCTGGCATCTCGAATCCCAAGATTCAGTTCTTCTATCACGGCACGTACAACGTCTATCTAGTCGAGGACACCTATCTCTTCCGTTTTCCGAGCACGATACTCCCTCTCGATGAGCAAAAGAAACTTATCCGTAGAGAAGTTGGGCTCCTGGACAGGCTTCGAGGTCATCTAACCCTTGAGATTCCCTCACCTGAGTTTTTCGAGACAGAATCTGACACCCCATTTATGGCCTATAAGATGATTCAAGGCGTTTCATTATCACGGTACTATAGCACAACCAATACCGAGCAGCGACAATTCTTGGGCAGGCAAGTGGGCGGGTTTCTAAGCCAACTTCATGCAATAGATGCAAATAGTCTAGGATTGGGTGATGAGGGCTCATATCGACCAGAAGAAAGCAGGACTGAGTATTGGGAAGTCTTTGACCGCGTTCAAGATGTCGTCTTCCCACAATTGTCCAAAACTGAGAAAGAATGGACTGAGCTACTGTTCCATGGATTCTTAGACTCTGACGAGAACTTTGATTTCGAGCCAGTTCTCATTCATGGGGATTTCGATACCTCAAACATTCTAGTCGACTCCTCATCCTACACTGTCACTGGAATCATTGACTTTGAAGAAACTCGCGTTTATGACCCCGCTGCGGATTTCATCTTCTTGAGTGAGGGAGTCGACTTTCTTGCTCATCTAATCGCTGCCTACACCGGCGAGATTGATCCTCGACTTGGAGAGCGTGTCATATTCGGACTTGGAAGACAACCCTTCATCTACATTCTTTGGGGAACAGAGCATTGTCTCGAAACCATGGTGAATTATGGGTATAATACGCTTGGAAAATTCGTAGCGAACTGGAAGAGCTATGTTTCTGTGGCAAGGTCGTGCTTCAACCTCTAGAGGTTATAATGCTCCATAATCTGTAAAGCATGGCCGCCCTCGTGGCCCTCGCCTTTATAGCGGTAGCCAAATAGCGACTCGATTGTTACCGCTGAGCCGTCCGCCCAATGTAGTCCGGTATCAAGGGTCCATTCTTCTGCTGTAATCTCCTCAATTCTATGTATCAATGCATCAAACGATTTCTCCCACTCGTCCAAGACCTGCTTTAGCGACCACAGGCGTCTTTTCTCCACTTCGACCATGTTGAACGTGGTCTCTCCCTTGGTGAGATACCAAGGAGCTTTCTTATCTAGAACCTCATCTACAGACTTTACGATTTCCCAGTTCCATGCTGATATGTGGGAAACGATATCCTTGACTGACCAATCCCCCATCACTAGGTCGTTGATAATCTGCGATTCCGAAAGCTTCTCAATAGTCTGCCTGAGTTTTCTATGGTCCTCACGAAAGAACCTCAAGACAGCTCCTTGATTCATTTCTGCATCCTCCAGGGATTAAATCACAAGGACCTACTGTCAGCTCTAATATGAATTCTAGCTTGAATATGATTATTGGAGTAATTCTTGTCCAAATGTCCTACCAAACTCTTTCCCTTTCACTGCATCTTCACCGTTTAGCGGGCCCTCATACCCATCAACAAGAGCTGAGAATCCAGGAGAAACAATTCGAGCACCCGGTGCCTTCTTCATCAGTAGTTCTTCCATCTTTCTCAAGGCTTTTCCATTATGATTGCCCATATAGGTCTCGAAAGTAGTCACTAGCTTTCCATCCAGCCCATCTTTTGCTGCCTTCTTTATTGCCCCTGTGATTCCACGTGTCGCTCTCATAACACGTACCGGACCTCCGAATAGAACCGCATCAAAGGCTGTCACCTCTCCTCTGTCGAAATCCTTGATGTTTTCTACTTTGCACTTTATATCTCCTGCCTCCTGGATGCCTGCGGCAATCTCCTCAGCGAGCTTCTTTGTGTTTCCGAATTTTGAGTCATAAATAACAAGCACATTCGTCATGGTCTTTCTCCTCTTGGCTAGAAAATGGGGTGGCAGGATTTATGTGCTAGCATGGGGGTGTATCGGAGTTTTGAGTCAATAAGAGGGTAGTTAGACTGTCTGCTATGCGAGAGCCCGGAAAACTAAACGAACACACGATATCTAGTGGGAGGTCCTTCAAACAGCCGAAGAAGATCGACTCGATGATGTGGAACACATGGAGAAACGAATTCTTGACATTACCGAGATGAACTATCCTGAAATCGAGATACTCGACCCCAAACTGAAATACGGTCCCAAACTGCTCAATGCTGTTCTCCGTATTCGTGGGAAAACGTCACTTCTAGCGGCTGAGTCCTAATACGGGATCTAGTAATGCCTCGGATGGTCAAGGCTTACAATATTTCCACAGAAGGATGAGAATCAGAGTTTCCCATCTTCAACCATGGAGGTCAATTTCCTAATAGTGTAGCCTAAGAAGATGTCACATGTGGATTTCCACTTCTTCTCCATTATGTATTCACCAAGCTGGTCGCCATCGCTGAAATCGACCTTGCTCAGCGTCTTGCAGGTTGTGCTGCCAAATTTCTCCTTGAACTCTTCATACAATTCAGTGACAGCTTGAATAGCTGTCCCTCTCGCTTCTGGATGGTCTTCAGGTACAGAATCTTTTCCTTGTCCGCATCTGAAACCAATCGCGGCACAACTCCCAATCAACAGGCCACAGGTTGTTTCACCGGATAGAATGCCGCCCATATACCCTGCAGTAGCCCAGGATAAATGTGGTTCATTCATGTCCCAGAGTTTTAGCATTGCTTGTAGTGATGCCTCAGCACATGTGTATCTGTGCATTCGCTTGTAGGCTTGTGTCAGAATTTCATCGAAGTCGTTGTCTGGCATAGCCGCCAGCAATGTCGAAGCGGAATAATTAACATTTGCATTCCTTAGATGCCTATCAGAACTAGTGCCTTAATAGAAGTAGAGTCAGATGAATTCATGCTAGGTGCGTCACCAGTGATTCTTGCATCCCTGCCAGGCCACCAGTGACGCGTTAGCCCCTCAGGTGTGGTAGTTGAGGAGCCACGTTCAAGAAGACAACGAGCACATATGGAGTCTCTGATTTGCCTGGAAATGTGCTTGAGAGCCACATCTGATACATAGAGTTGGCAAAATGAAGGCTTTATCACCAAGGTCGTATATGATTATGACATATCTGCTTGGAGAAGCATGCGATGCCAAAGGCCTATGTTCTGATACGAGCCAAATCTGGAGAGATGTGGGAACTGCAGCGTGCCATTGAGAGGATTGACGGAATAAAAGAGGCTCTGGTAATCACGGGTCCCTATGATCTAGTGGCTTATGCAGAGGTGCCCTCAGCAAATGACCTGAGACTGATGTTAGATCGGGTCCACGGCTTGAAGGGAATTATCAACACAGAAACTTGGATAGTCCTTTGATACACGATTAATGCATTCTCCCCTGCTATCTACATCTGTTCACGAGTTCATTTGCCTTGGCATAGAATCTAGATGGACAGGGAATAAACGCTCTTGGGGTCTAGGCCAAGATCCTCGTCTAATTCTCGAGCAAAATGGAAACATTTCTCCGCAAGTGCTTCATCTGTTTCTCTAATGACGCTTGCATTCATAGCGAAGAGCCTTGCCATTACAACTTGGTCATCATACTTGCGGGCCAGTTTCAAAACATCATTCAATGCTTCTTCATCTGTTTCGCTTTCCTTACGCCCTTGCATCATGACGTGATATATCCCCGGAATGAAGCACTCAAGCTCTACATAGGACTGAATCAGCTCGCGCATTTGCTGATTGGCTTTCCTCAATTCACTCACGTCTTTTATCGCATTGTAACATTGCCAGAGTCGAAGAATCAAATCTAGACGAATCCAGTTTTCAGGATTTGTATCCAACCCTTCAGTAATTGAATCCGCCACCCTCATCAGTGGCATTTCACCATAGTTGTGTCTCAGATGCAAGAGGTAGTACGGGCGAGCCAGTACTGCACTGGGATATCTCTTGACAAGTCTGGGGATAGTGTTGATTCCACCATAATGCAAAGCAAGCCTCGCAGCGAGGTACACACGTTCTTCGTGGCTTTCTTCAGATATCACTGCACCACAAAAACGCCTTACAAAATCCTTGTAGTTAGACGCGGCATCCATTGTATTTTCAAGCATGATTCGCGATCCTGGGTCCACGAAAGGATAGTACTTCGTTATCGAGCCTAATGACTTCATCCCTACCGCCTCAACAATGTGTAAGAGATGATGAAAAACATGTTGCCTTTTTATTTATCGTCACATTCTTGAAAAAAAGGTGAGAATTCACACTTTATCTGTACTGAGAATCTAGTGAATTCGCATAATCATCACACACTATATTCACTATTGAACTATACTTTTGGCGCTATTGTTCTTTATTAAAAGGATATTATAAAGATTAGACGGGAGGATGTGCTTATGAAGCATAATGCAAAATTGATTATATTAGGACTATCTTTTACCGCTATCATCTTCCTCGGTCTTTTACCTTCTCAAGCACTTGCATGTGCCAGGCCTCGGAATTGGCCAAGCTGGAATAACTGGAGGGAAACCACCCCTGAAGCACAGGGTATGGATTCAGGTAAGATAGAGGAAATGTATGGCTTCATCGAAGCAAATGAGATCAATATTCAAAGTGTGCTGATTGTTCGCAATGGGTACATAATCAATGAGGAATATCTCTATAGCTCCGTACGGCTGGAAGAAAAGAGCTACTACTGGCCGGAGGCCGATCCATATTGGGAACTCAGAGACGGCAGACTGCATGCGGTTTGGAGTGTTACAAAATCTGTTGTATCTTTGCTTGCGGGGATAGCTATTGAAAAGGGATTTTTCGACATAGACACCAAATTTTTCGATGTTTTCCCTGACAGGTGGGATTCTGCGAAATATGGTGATCCTGTGTTTCTTGATGCCAAGAGAGACATAACCGTTGAGAATCTACTACTACAAAACGTTGGTATTCAATGGAATGAGTTCGATCCGGTAACCAACATGGAATGGGGTGCTACCGGTTTTAGTCTTGATTACTATCTAACGAAACCAATGGATTATCTGCCAGGAACAGACGATCCTTACGCTTGGACATATTCAAGTGGAAACGCAGAAATGCTGTCAGTGATCATCGCAGAGACGACTGGGATGACAGTGGCTCAATTCGCCAGAAAATACCTATTCAGACACCTTAAAATCCGAGATAGTGAATGGGACTGGATGTATGGGCCTTCAGCATGGGGAACAGAAGATCCTGCAATTAAGTATCACGGGGGATTCGGGCTTTTCATGACACATAGAGGGATGGCACGCATTGGATTGATGCTCTTGAATGAGGGAAAGTGGCGTGGAAGACAAGTCATTTCAGAAGAATGGGCTGAAACATCAACGAGTGCTCTAATCGACAAATTCCTGTTCGGAGTATTCCCAATTCATTATGGATATCTCTGGTGGGTCACTCCTGGCAAATACTATCAAGCATTCGGGGCAAACACACAGCGGATAATCGTAATACCAGACTATGATATCGTGGTGGTCTTCACTGCCAATGATCCAAATGATTTGGTCTGGTCTGGTCCTGTCGATAGTCTGCTCATTGACACATTCATAATGCCGGCGGTTCTGTAGTATAACTGCTGAAGGAGATAATGGATGTATTCGGGTGGAACTCACCGGGGCTCACACAGGTGAATATCGTGGATTAGCTCCTACTGGCAAGACACATGCTATGGCGGCTGGTTCCACACATCGCATAGCTGACGGTCGTGGTATCATCGCATGACCACTCTACAGTATCGTCTTGCCAGTGGATTGTATTTCCACTCTATCAATTCAAGAAATCCCAAAAACAAGAGACAGAGCAGACATAATACATGTCCACTCTACTAGTGAGCTATTGAAGAATTTCCAGCCCAATTGTCTTTCCAAACTCACGTGCCTGCGGAAGCTCCTCTTCTCTGAGAGGGCCTCGAAAGCCCTCCACGCGGCAAGAGAATCCTGGAGTTATAAGGCGTGCATCGGGCGCAATCTTGGTCAATAAAGATTCCATGTTCTTCACACCTCTTCCTACCTGCCCCATGTGAGTATCGAACGTGCTCACAAACTTGCCACCGAGTCCCTTCTTAGCAGCTTTCTTGATTGCGCCTTTGATTCCACGAGTTGCCATTGCTGCATGAATGGGGCCACCAAAGAGGAAAACATCAAACTTTCCAATGTCACACCCGTTCAGGTCCTTGTGATGTTTGACTGTGCAGGTGGTATCTCCAGCGTCTTCTATCCCAGCTGCAATCTCTTCAGCGAGCAGCTTTGTGTTTCCGAAGGTTGTGTCATAGATTACTAGTGCGTGCTTCATGATTAGTCATCTCCCCTATGATATGACTTCCATAGGAGCTTATGCTGGTTGCCACTCAATAGAATTTAAACGTTTGCAAATTATGTAACGTTTGGCGTTTATCAAACACTTTATAAGCAAAAGCGGCTATGTTTGATATGTACCAAACGTTCATGTTGTGAAGCGAAATGGTAACAACTCTCAAACAGCACGCCAATGGAATCCGACCAAAAGGGCTCGTGGATCGAGTCTTTGACGGTCTTGACTCAAACATGACGCGCCTCTTTATGCCGTGGGTAGCACGCCATCCACGGTACCTCAGAGCTGGCCTCAGACTTGCACGCTCGTATAGAAGGACTGAGAAGCTTAGGCAAGAGGCATTGAAGTCTGGACTGAGAGTCCCTCCCTTCTTAATTCTCAGCATCACCTCACAATGCAACTTGAGCTGCGTTGGATGCTATGCCGCTGCAGTAGGCACACTTGAGAGCAGACGTCCTACGGACTGTTCGCAGACTAGGCCAGTTCTCAACTACAACCAGTGGCGTGACATCATTGCAGATGCAAGCGAACTTGGGGTATTCTCCTTTATCATAGCCGGCGGTGAGCCCTTCCTGTTTCGTGGACTTGTCCAACTATGCGAGGAGTTCGATGATCGATTCTTCATCATCCTAACCAACGGAACTGCCCTTACAGTTAATGACTACGCACGCCTAAAGAAGACAAAGAACATCGCTGTTATTGTCAGCGTTGAGGGTAGTGAAGAGCTCACCGATTCCCGGCGAGGTAAGGGAGTGCACAAGCAGGCATTGGAGACCCTGGCAAAGCTGAGGTCCATCGGAGTTCCTTCAGGAATTTCAGTCACGATAACCAGAAAGAACTACCAATACTGGATGATGCCAGAGAACCTGGACCGATATGTGGAACTAGGAGTCTTGGTCGGAGTGTTCATTGAGTACATTCCGATGATGCATGAGAACATGACCGGAACCGGTCACGAGTCTATGAACGAAAAGTCTGAACTGATGCTTACAGCAGTGGAGAGGGATGAGTTCCGATCTGGGGTCCTCGAGTACCGCAGAGAGAACTCCCTCTATGTCATTCATTCTCCAGGAGATGAAGACTACTTCGGAGGCTGTGTATCTGCGGGCCGGGGATTCGCACACGTCACTCCTTCAGGCGATCTCACCGCATGTCCTGTTTCCAATCTAGCCACGCACAACCTCTCCACTGCATCCTTCAGGGATGGACTTGCCAGTCCATTGTTTACAGCTATTCGTGAGAACGAGCACCTCCTCACAAACGAGGACACCCCTTGTGCACTCTTTGGACATCCTGATGAAGTCCGAGAGATTGCGGAGTCGGTGGGCGCTTACACGACAGATAGTTTGGAAGTTTGACAAAATTAGGTGAAAACAATGTCTAAGTCATTCAACACACTTGTTGACGACATCAAGTCGAGCTTCAAGCTCGCAAGGGAAAACATGCTCAGTTATTTTCTAGCCAATCTAGGAATGCTGATTGCTGTTGCCCTTCTTTTGGGTCTAGTGATGGTACCGATAGCTGTTGCCGCGCTATTGATGGTTGGAACCAGTCCAGTGGCATGGGAAGCAATTGGCTTGGGCCTCGCGGCTTGGGCTGAGAGCAATCCTTGGGCAGTGGGTGGAGTAGCGATTTTATTCCTTATTCCGTTCATAGCCTTGTTCCTCACAGTGGTTGGTTCAATATACGGCATGAGCAAGGATCTAGTCGCTCATGGTGAGACCAAGGCTGAGAGAGCCTTCTCTTGGTTCAGGCACAAGTTCTTGACCTTTGGAGGTGCTAGCGCCGTTCTGACATTAATCATTGTGATTCCTCCTATGATTCTCTGGGGCTCGGTATCAATACTTAATGGATACACCATACCTGCCGCATATTCTACTCTCCTCTCTGTCTCTACATTCGTCTGGGTCTTCTTCACAGTGGGTCTATGCTCGATGGTGTTCCCTGCCATCACATACGGCAAGGGCGTCCAGGCGGCCTTCAAGGAGTCTTTCCGCCTAGCACGAGAGCGCTTTGACCATGTCTATGGTCTATTGAGTGCCATAGTTGTACTGTTCGCTGCATCATATGGTCCCATGATTGTCTGGGGTCTTACTGTACCCGTTTCGGGTATGGTAGCGTTTGATGCAGTGTCAATCACTATCATGGTCTGGACAGTCTTGGTGACTTTCCTTTGGCTCTTGGTCCTGCTGCCTATGACTATCCTCGCGTTCACGAAAGCCTATGCTGAGATGACCGGTGGTCAGGTGGCAACTCAGAAGCCTCTCCCTATCCCCTTTGTATAGGAGGTTTCTGATCTGAGAGTGCCTCGAATGACTTTTCAAAGAGGCACTCTCTACAATTTCTTCGGGTGATACAATGAGCAACAAAAACGCAAGCATTGGAGTATTGATGGAAGACCTTAAGGTGAGCTTCAAGTTCGCTGTGAGAAACATCCTTTCTTTCCTTCTAGGTATGATTGGAGTCATCATTGTGACCCTGGTCGTCATGTTGATTGGCTTCGCCGTGGTATCAATTCCTCTCCTATTTGCAATGGGTGGACCACAGGGTTTTGTGGCCTTCTTTGAATCATTGGGTGTTTTAATGGAAGCAATCTTTGTTGCACAACCAGACCCTGCTGCTGCCACTCTCGGAATCCTTGCAATAATGCTTCTAGTGACACCGTTCTTTGTGGCTATTGGTGTTGTCTTTGGAATGGGTCGAGAGATTGTTGAGAGTGCAGGAACAAGTGCAGAAGGTGTCTTTGTCTGGTATCGCAAGAAATTCTTCTCTCTCGCAGGTGGAGGGATCGTCATGTTCGTGATTATCGGTCTACCCCTCTTTCTAGTATATGGGGGCCTCTTCCTAGCTGGATATGTTCTCACTGGTCTTCCTAGCGCGGTTCTAGCCTCTCTAAGTGCATTCTGGATCATGCTTTCATCTGGGATGATGACCATGGTATTTCCCGCTATTATTGACAATTACTCGGTGCTTGATGCAACACGCCAGTCAATACGACTGACCATGAAATACTTCGATAGAGTCTTCTCTACATGGTTCACGTTCATCCTAATCATCATCGTCATGTTTGCCCCACTAGGTCTCGGGATTGCAGCATTCGCAATGCCATCCTTAGGGGCTGATTTCATCTTTTTCGCAATCTACGCAGTCATCGCCGGATTCATTCTGGTGCTTATTGTTCTTCCAGCTTTGGTGATTGCTCTCAGTAGACTCTACATGATTCTCAGCGGCATTGAGATTTCAGCTGTAGGTGAGAATGAGCCGGATGTCAGTCTTGTTGGAGGTATATGAATCGTGGAAAATGGATCAACTACAGTTCCTGTGAAGGACTTAGAGGTCATCACGGACGCCAATAAGATCAAGGTTCTCTTCGAACCAACAAGAGCTGCCATTGTCTTCCAATACTTGGTGAATAGTTCTTACACTGTCAAACAGCTGTCGGAAGAACTCGATAAGAACCCTGGCACAATCCTCCATCACATACAGAAGCTGCAGGACATAGGCGTTGTCGTTCAAGAACGCACGGAGATGACGACAACAGGTATAGTTCAAAGGTATTACCGTGCAACAGCCAAAGAATACCGTCTGGGTATTAGCGGAATGATGGAAGCTAATGGTGGAGTTGCACAGTTTGCCAAGAAAAGACTCGAGTCCATTGTAAGAAGCCTCTCGGTCTATGGCATAGAGATTCCAGAGTCTCAGGAAGAGAAGGCTATGGACGTTTTGAGAAAGTTGATTGAAAGGGAGAATGCGGTGACCTCACAACTGCCTATTGCAGATGAGAAGGGGTATCGCAAGCTCCCCACTTCCGTTAGAGGCGACGCGTCCCGAATCGTGCGTCGCTTTTCTCTGGAAGAAGATTCGGAATATCAAAAGCTGCGAGAAGAGTGGCACCGTCTCCTCCGATCGCATCGCAAAGTAGGTAAAGGAAATGACTAGTTACGAAAGAAATACTGGAATGGTAGTGTGTATACTTGGTGTTTTGATAGTTGGTGCGGTCCTTGTAGGGGCCTTCTCGTACTTCGGTCCTGCAACTTGGGGCTGGTTCTTTGGAGATGATACCGTCTATTATCACTTTGATAATACTGTAGACGGCGCCACTGGAACTGTCACTCTTGATGTTGATCTCACGACTGGTAGCGTCAACATAGACTTCGAAGACAATACCACGCTACTGTATAGGATTGATGTTGGAGTGAGCAACCGAACTGTCCAAGATATTGGCGCTCCCACAGTCACCTTCTTCGCCAGCAAAATAACATTTGACTATACGACATCAGCTGTCAATATAACATTGGGTAGTGGTGTCAACTATACTCTGGATGTTACAACTGATACAGGCAATGTTGACTGTGATGTCACATTGGGAGCTAATATTGGCGATGTTACAATTACAACTGGCACCGGAACCATTGACTTCTTTATGGGTAATGGCGTTGCTGTTCTGGGAAGTCCAGACTTCAACTTTGAAACCACTACTGGGACGATTGATCTGAATATCGTACTCCCCACTGGAATTGGAGGAAGCATCGAAGCTTCTGTTGGGACCGGATCAGTAGAAATCGATGCACCTGGATGGACTGCGATTACTTCAACTCATTATGAATCCAGTGATTATGATACGGCTAGCCAGACCGTGACTGTTGTAGTTCAGGGTGCCACAGGAGCTTTAGATGCGCACATCAGCTAATTCTATGTTTTAAGAGGAGGGACTTCCTCCTCAACACCTTTCTTTTTTGAATTGGCTCAAAGATATGGTTTGATTCATTGCTTTCTGAGTACTACTGATGTTTCAAGCTGGCGTTCAGGAATATCCCAATACTTCAGGAGTAATTCATCACCTTGTGACTTAGCCAATAGGGTATAGCCATTCTTTTCATAGAATGATATCGCCCAAGCAGCAGCCATCCAAGTGCCAACGAGGATAGGAGTAGCAATTCCAGCCTCAAGTTTCTTGAGCATCATAGTTCCAATCCCCTTTTGGCGATCTCGTGTCTGGACATATGCATGGCGTATAAGATGGACTTCTCCTTTGTCCTGAATTCCCATTACCCCACATAGCCCCGTTCCATCATCATACCCCCAGAAGACTACTCCTGAATCAATCTCATGCTGCAGATAAGACGCCGACATATACGGTTCTTGCCAACGGTCTTCAGGAATCACTCCCTTGTATGCCTTGGCGGCATCATTGATGATTTCAAAGATTCTCTGGAAGTCTGCTGGTTCGCATTTCCGTATCAATAGTGCTTCTCCCCAATAGTCCTTAATTGAACTCATGAAGCTTGCAAAGAAAATGCAAAATACCTTTTAAGAGATTATAGTTGTAGAGGCTTGTAATGTCCGACCATCATGACGATATCGACATGTCGGAGGTCTATCAGTTACCCCACCAAGAAGTGAGTCTTTCGGGTTTTCCCCCTGGTGAGGAATGGATTCTTGACATTGGAGGCGGTGGAGAAGGCATCATTGGCAGAATTAAGGGACGCCAAGTAGTTGCCATCGACAAGCGGAAGCCTGAGTTAGAGGGAACTACAAGTGATGCGTTAAAGCTTGTTATGGATGCCAAAGAGCTGCAGTTCTTGGAGAACTCTTTTGGAACAGTTACAATCTTCTTCACGTTGATGTATATGCCATTAGAAGACCTCGACACAATATTCTCCGAGATTGCGCGAGTCCTCAAGCCCGGTGGCGAACTATTGATGTGGGATGTCAAGGTTGAGATACCTCCAGACTTGGACCCTAAGGTCAAGTACTTCATGGTGCCTCTGACTGTGACCTTCCCGGATGGGACAACCAACGAAACTGGATACGGTG
Source organism: Candidatus Thorarchaeota archaeon (assembly GCA_048882485.1). Lineage (GTDB taxonomy): Archaea > Asgardarchaeota > Thorarchaeia > Thorarchaeales > Thorarchaeaceae > SMTZ1-83. The sequence continues at coordinate 25,280 of JBHLRP010000018.1, read as the reverse complement.
CTTACATTCGGAATCAGAATATGGATTCCTTTGTCACTGTTGCTACAGAACATGGATTTGAGCTGGAAGAAACCAAGGCGAATGATCTAACATTCTATGCTCGACTCAGTCTACGCAAAGGTTAGGTTTCGTAAAACAGTCAGATTTCATCTGCAAGAAGTGAAATCTTCGACCTACTTTGTGATTGTGGAGGATATGGAAGTTATCCGTCTCGTCGAGAATCTGCCAGAGAACATCCAATGCCACTTCACTGGGAAGGAAGCCGCTTCGCTCGTGCGTTGCACTCGGCTGATTTCACTTCATCGCCCGCCTCCAAGTATAGTGACGAGGCAATCTGCCAGGTCCTTCTGGCTTCAGGCTCACGACCTAGTTTCTCCAAGCAAAGCGCCCGGAAGTAGAGATGCTCTGGATTACCAGGGTCAACAGAGAAGGCGGCATCGAAGTCAGAGAGCGCCTCCGAATACCTCTCTTGGTTGAAGTATACTATTCCTCGACTATGCGCTATTTCCGGCCTCTCAGAGGACAAGGCTAATGCTGTGTTGAAATACTCCAACGCTGTGGTTTCATCATTCATCAACAGCAAAACATTTCCACTCTTAACCCAGGCATCTATGCATTCGGGATCCGCGTTGATTGCCTTGGAGTACGCATTCATCGCTTCTTTGTAGGATCTCATCATCTTATGGACATCACCTTTGCGCATCCAGAGGACGGGCTCATCGAATTTCACGGTCACAGCCTTGTCATAATAGAAGAGTGCTTGGTTGAAGTCTTTCTCCTTGATAGAAACATCTCCAAGGAGCGCCATTGCATAGGGCTGTTCTGGGTCAACATGAAGCGCTCTTACAAGAACCTCCTCAGCCTCTTCCAGCTGGTCATTTTCATAGTAGATTGATCCTAGCTCCATGTATGCAGGAACAAACGAATCCTCGCTCTCAATCGCTCGCTTGAACCAAGTTATTGCTCCTTCGTTTTTCTCCCTTTTCTTGAAGTAGAGTCCCTTGGCCAATAATGCTCTGGGGAATTTGGAATCCAACATGAGTGCCTTCTCAATGCTTTTCAGACTCTCTATATAATCGCCCATCTCTATCTGTGCCAATCCCATGTATGTCAGCGCTCGGATATTGCGGTTGTCAATAGCCAGTGCGCTTCCGAAGCAGCTCACTGCATCGCTATATTCACTGATAAGATAGTATGCCATTCCCATGTGTATCCATGCATTGGGCTGTTTGCTATTGAACCCAAGACAAACCTCATAGTTCATTATTGCTTTGCCAAAGTCACCTTCAGAGAGATGTAGATCGGCAAATCTGCATAGAACTCGAGGTACGCGTTTGTCTTCTTTCAAAGCTTCCAGCGCACTCTCAAAAAGCGTTTCCAACTCTGTGAGAGTTTTTCGGTGTCTTGAATGAAGAGCTCTTGGCCGGATGATTTCTGGATTAATCTCTTCTGGAATACCCACCGCCATGAGCTTTTCCATGATTAACCCGCAGAGATCTTCCGACTGCTTAGCCATGACTACCCCACAGTCATTTCAGTAGACGAGCATGAGGACTCTTATCAACCTATGCAACTGTCTCTAGAGTACGTAGACATATGCACTGAGGGCTAGCAGGAATATTGCCAGATAGTAAGTCGGCATGATGTACAGTTCATGATGATTTATCTTCTGACGAAAGGCATTGATTCCAATCAACGAATCTGACAATATGAAGAAGGCTGCGCCGATGACGGTGATGAATCCGAGTGGATTGTTTGTTGTAAGCCAAAGCAGTACGGATGTGCTCAGCGTGGCTGAGATCAACAGGAAATAGAATATCCCTGCTCGTAGAATGAACGGTGGTATCTCAGGACCCGTTGACTGAAGAGCCCTCACCAGCATGAAAACATAGACAACCATGACTGCAAAGCACACAAGTGACACTGCCATCGGAATGATTGTCGGACCCACAGTGCTGGCATGCCAGAGAAAGTCTGCATTGTACAGTAGATGAGCAATGAGGAACATGCCTATCCCTGGGACTAGATCGACCTCCATTGCTACATCTCCGAACATACAAAATACCAGTGCTGCAGCCAGCAATATATAGAACATTGTGAGAGTAGCGGGGGTGAGTAAAACGTATATCACACTTATCAAAGCAGGACTGAGCTTGATCAGTGTAGTCAGTGATGCAAGATTCTTCACGCCTTCAGCTGACCGGTCTTGGAGTATTGTCGAGATTATCGCAATGACCCAGAAAACGGGTGCGTAGATGAGATGCGACATATTCTCTCGGGGATTGTTCCACCCCTTAAGTCTGCTTGATTCTAGCCGCGTCTTAAGCGACAATCTTCACAGGCTTCAGGTTCACTATCCTGTGCTCACCCTCAACAGAATCATACTCCAGCATACCGACTAGTTCCCCAGTCGCACCCGGCTGAAGCTCGAACTCTACCTCGACTACTGAGATGTCACCGGACTCCACAGTGCCAGCAGCCACGCTCTGTATCGTGTCAGTGAGGTCTGGGATGCCTAGCACCACTTGCACATTGCTCATGGGGTTTGCAGAGTCGTTCCGCACAGCTACACCGAACACCACTTTCCCATCCCGAATCTTGTACTCCACAACCACGTCCATTCCTGGCTCGAGTCCAGGACTAGCAGGCTCAGCAGTAGTCACAAAGCCCTCGGGCCGATGTGTGCGCCTTACACGCCGGTAGACCACGACAGCCAATCCTGCGACCAGTATCAGACCCGCTATTGGGACTATCCAGTGTGTCCTTGGATTGAAGTCCAGCGAGTCCATGATTCCATCCTGATCTGAGTCCGCCTGCATCGGGTTCGTGCCGTAGATCGCCACTTCCTCGTAGTCCGTCCAGCCATCTCGATCTGTGTCCTCATGCAACAAGTCCGTGCCATAGGTGTGATACTCCAGGCCATCTGCCAACAGATCTGAGTCTGAATCATTTGACAGGGGATTGCTCCCTAGCACTTCCACCTCGAATCCGTCGTAGAGGGAGTCCTCATCTGTGTCTGGAAGATTTGGATTGGTGAAGTAGATGAAGAGTTCTTCGTAGTCGGTAAGTAAGTCCAGATCAACATCTGCTTCTTGCGGGTCTGTGAAGTACACCATCACCTCATCGAAGTCTAGGACCAAATCGCCGTCTGTGTCGTTTGTTAGAGCTGACGTATGGTACACGAACAGCTCGTCGTAGTCTCTGAGCATGTCTTGATCCGTATCATTCGAGAGTGGTGAAGTATCGTAGATATAGTACTCTGCTCCGTCGAGCAGTGAATCTGAATCGCTGTCAGAGTTCAACGGGTCTGTTCCTATTATGATTTCTAGCCCATCATCGATATCGTCGTTGTCCGAATCAGGGTCTCCAGGATTGGTTCCATATGTCCTGATTTCTTCCAAGTTCCCAATACTGTCACCATCGCTGTCATAGAGCGAATCGAGGACTCCATATGTCATATTGGTCGTCGGGTCCGTCAGGGTCAAGACAACCTCTTCCCAATCACTCAATAGATCGAGGTCTGTGTCATTCGAGAGAGGATTTGTTCCATAGTCCTCAACCTCTTCTGCATCTTCGAGGAGATCAAGATCAGTGTCTTTGCTCAGAGGATCTGTGAAATAGTCCTCCACCTCCTCTCGGTCATCAAGGGAATCCCGATCTGTATCGGCTTTCAGTGGATCAGTACCCAGCAGAATCTCCTCACCATTTGTGAGACCTTCATCATCCTCATCATCGTTGTAGTCAGAAATGCCATCATCATCTGAATCTCTATTTCTTGGATCGGTCTTGGTGATGGCACACTCCTGATAGTTGGTGAGAATGTCTCTGTCTTCGTCATCATCCCCATCGATTTTTCCATCATTGTCCGAGTCCTGAACCCTTGGATTTGTTAGCGTCAGGGTGAGTTCTTGCTCGTTTGTGAGCTTGTCATTGTCCATGTCCCAGAGTGCGTCAGAAACCCCATTTCCTTGAGTGCTGAACAATAGAGGGTCAGTGAGCGTCTTGTTATTCTCTTGGAAATCGGTGAGCGAATCGCCGTCGGAATCTTTCTTCAGAGGGTTGGTCCCAATCACCACTTCTTGCGCGTCTAGGAGAAGATCAGAGTCGCTGTCTTCCTTCAGCGGGTCTGTGTTGTAGACAAACAGCTCCTGCCCGTCGCTGAGCGAGTCATCATCTGTATCATAATCTAGCGGATTGGTCTCAAACACTTTGATCTCGTCGTAATCATTTGCCATATCGTTGTCCGTATCAGTGTCATTGAGCAAAGTGTGCCATGTGAGGGCTTCCTCTCCATCTTGCAAGAGATCTCCGTCTGTGTCTTTCTTGTTCGGATTGCTTGAGTATCTGAATATCTCATCCCAATCGCTAAGCAGGTCATCGTCAGAGTCTATCTCAAACGGATTCGTATCACTGATGAGAACTTCATACCCGTCTCCGAGCATATCTCCGTCGGTATCAAAGAGAGTGCAGTTTGTCTCGTACTGGTAAATCTCATCGAAATTGCTCAGACCATCAGCGTCTCGATCATCCAAATCGTCTCGAATGCCATCTCCGTCGGAGTCATTGTTGTTGGGGTCTGTGTGACTGTTGAATATCTCATCACTGTCCGCGATATTGTCCGCGTCTGAATCTGGATTCAGGGGATCTGTCTCATAGACATAGACCTCATCATAATCTAACAAGGCGTCAAAGTCTGAATCTTCGTTCTCAGGGTCAGTCCCGTTCTCTATCTCTTCCTTATCATTGAGTCCATCCTCGTCGACATCAGCCACCAGCGGGTCTGTTTCGTAGAGGACCCATTCCTCCCAATCTGAGAGGCCGTCAGCGTCGGTGTCATTCAGAAGAGGATCTGTGCCCACAATCTCAATCTCTCTCTTGTCATCAAGCAAGTCTCTGTCTGAATCGGCTGAGTTCGGGTCAGTGCCATATTCGTTCACTTCAGTGCCGTCCCCCAGCAAATCGCCGTCGGTATCCCAATTCATGGGTGAAGTAAGTGACACGTATATTTCATAGTAATCAGATAATTCATCGGAGTCACTATCGCTGCCCGTTGTGTCGGTCCCATAGACCATGTACTCAAGGTAATCAGAAACGCCGTCGTTATCCGTGTCTTGGTCTGTGGGCGATGAGCCTGCGAGGTATACTTCTGTTCCATCGAGAAGCATATCGCCGTCGGAGTCTGGATTTGTGGCGTTCGAGTGGTAGCCATTCAATTCCAGCCCGTTACTCAAGCCATCTCCATCAACATCCAAATCATAGTCAGATGTTCCATTCAGATAGGTGCTCCAGCGCGTAGCATTTGTCCCAAGCACCTCTATCTCGATGTAGTCATCAAGCTGGTCACCATCGCTGTCCTGAGCTGTGGCGTTCGTGCCGTACCGGATAATCTCGTCATAATCGCTGAGCAAATCTCCGTCGGAATCACTATCCAGCGGGTCCGAACCGTAGACCAATATCTCTAGACCATCGCCAATGTTGTCATCGTCGGAATCAAGGTCTCCAGGGCTTGTGTCATAGATGTATATCTCATCGCCATTGGAAATGCCATCGCCGTCTGAGTCAACGACATAGTCGCTATGAGTACCATTTGTCATCACAAGCGTCGGGTCAGTAAGGGTAACATTGACCTCGATGAAGTCATCAAGCAAATCGCCGTCGGTGTCATTCAGGAGCGGCGAACTCCCATAATCAAACACTTCCTCCCCATCTAGCAATTTGTCTGAGTCTGAATCTGCCTTGAGAGGATTGGTACCATAGAGATACTCCTCGCCATCTTCGAGTTCATCTTCGTCGGAATCTGGGTTCTGGGGATCGGTCTCCCATGGGTCAATGACACCATCTGCATCGACATCCTCTCCTCTCTCTCCAAGTAGAGGCTCATAGACGCCATTTGAGTTGCCATCGTTCCAGCCATCGTAGAGGCCATCATCATCGGAATCTGGATTTGTTGCGTTGAGACCAACCTGAATCTCAATGCCATCTCGAATCATATCTCCGTCCGTGTCCCAGAGAGTCACGTTCGTGTCATAGGTCCTTAGCTCTTCCAGATTTGTCAATCCATCATTGTCCTGATCGTCTTGGCCATCAAGAGTGCCATCATCATCGTCATCACTGTCATTGGGGTCGGTGTGAGTATCAAAGACCTCTTCAGCATCAGTAAGCTGGTCATTGTCAGAATCCGCATCTAGGGGGTCTGTGTCCCAAATCAGCTCTTCAAGGTTAGTGAGTTCATCACCGTCTGGGTCTTCCTCCCAGTCATAGATGCCATTGTCATTCGTGTCGTTGTACAGTGGGTCAGTTTGGCTCAGGAACACCTCGAAGTAATTTGGCAGAGAATCTGAGTCGCTGTCATAGTCATCATCACGGATGCCGCCGTACGTGTACGCATTCGTCGCGCTTGTGTTTGTGATGTAAAGCTCTACTCCATTTGGCAGATTATCCTCATCAAAATCCTCGTCATAATCAGATATCGAGTCATCATCAGTGTCATCATCATTCGGGTCTGTTCCCAGCTTTAGAACCTCATCTCCATCCTTGACTTTGTCATCGTCAGAATCTGGGTTTCTTGGATGCGTATTAGTAACATACAGTTCATTGTAGTTGTTTATTCCGTCGAGGTCGGAGTCCTCCAAGTCGTCTCTTATCCCATCAAGATCGGAGTCTGTTCTATTGGGGTGCGTACGCGTGAAGTAGATCTCTTGTCCTATTGTAAGATTGTCTAAATCCAGATCAATATCATAATCCAGTATAAGCGGGTTGAATGTGTGCGGATTTGAGGCATTGAAACCTTCACTGAGATACTTAATCTCATCAGGATCCTTGATGCCATCAAAGTCGCTGTCTACAAGAGTAGCATTTGTCTTGTATTGCAGAATCTCCTTACCATCATCAATTGTATCGCCATCAGTGTCTCGATTGTTCGGATCTGTACCGTATGCTATCTCTGCAGCATCATCAAGCGAGTCAAGATCAGAATCTGCAGAGTTGGGATCAGTATCATAGATCAGAACTTCGTCGCCGTCGGAGAGAGTATCCGCGTCAGAGTCAGGATTCAACGGATCTGTGTTGTAGGTGTTAATTTCCTCAGCATCATCAAGATCATCAGAGTCAGAGTCTGCCAAATTGACATTTGTCCCGTAGAGAACATACTCTTCGTAATCGTCCAGTGTGTCATCGTCAGAATCTGCGTCATATGGCTTGGAGCCAACGATTTTGACCTCATCCCAATCACTGAGGCCGTCGTTGTCAGTATCTGTATCAGTTGGCGACGATTTGTGTATCTTGACTTCTGCGCCATCAAGAAGGCCATCATCGTCGGAATCAGGATCAAGTGGATCCGACCCAACTTGAATCTCCTTCCAGTTGGCAAGATTGTCAGAGTCCTCGTCATCATAATAATCAGATATGCCATTCTTAGGAACAGATGAGTCAACATCATTGGGGTCGGTTTCGGTCAGTCGCACTTCCTGCAGATTAGTGAGGCCATCCCCATCATTGTCATCCTGCGCGTCGTTAATGCCATTATCATTCGAGTCCGCCTCGTTGGGGTCGGTCAGGGTGATGTTGTTCTCCTCGTAATCGTCCAATTGGTCGAGATCACTGTCCGCAGCATTAGGATTGGTCCCGAGATAGATCTCCTGCCAGTCTGTCAATAGGTCAGAGTCCGAATCCGGCTCATTGGGGTCTGTCCCATAGGTGATGACCTCAGCAAAGTCGCTAAGTCTGTCAAAATCGGAATCAGGTGCGAGTGGATTTGTTCCATAGTCTAGAACTTCTTCTCCATCATCCAGCTTGTCAAGATCCGAGTCCGGATTGTTGAACTGTGTGCCTTCAATGAGGGTTTCTCGAGCGTCAGCCAGACGATCCTTGTCCTGGTCTTGACCATAGCAAGCCACCTGGCCAATGTTGTTGCCAGCGGCGAACTCGTCCTTGCCATTGTTATCAAGGTCACCGAAATCCATAGATCCAGAGAATCCGGGAAGACCGGTCTGAGAGATGAGTTGACCAGTGGCATTGTACATCGTGAGCGTGCCATCATTGCTTCCTGCAAGGACTTGTTCAGTAGCCAGACCACCAACATTCAAGAAATCGATGTCAGAGACCTGTCCGCCGAGGCTCTTATTCCAAAGAAGACTGCCCGTGTTATCCAGGACTCGTAGTTCATTTGCAGAGGTGCCAATTGCTATCTCAGCTGTTACTCCACCAATGATGTCTGCTACCTGAAGAGCAGTTATTCCACCGGAAACCTCTCGTGAGTACTGGAATATCCCGGCTGCAGTATAGACCCAGAGAGTTCCATTTGCAGCGCCAAAGATAACCTCGTCCTCGCCGGCACCATCGATGTTGCCTGTGTCTACCTTCCTGATTGGTGAAAGTCCGGTGACCTCAAAGATAACTCCTCCGCCGTTGTCCAGAAGGGAGAATCTGCCCAGTTCCGAACCAGCAAGAACTTCATCGCTCAAGTCCGCGTCGATGTCTGCCGCCGCAACGACCCGAACTTGTCCATTGCTAGGGTGATTCCAGAGTTCGGTACCAGACACATCATATGCGTAGACTCTATTGTTGTCACAACCAACCACGACCTCATCAAGAGAGTCACCATCCACATCAGCACCAACTACAGCCCGTGCCGCATTGGGCAAGGTGACATCAGTGAGAATATTCTGTCCTGAATCTATGACAAGAAAGCCGTTGCTTGTGCCTATGAGCAACTCCATCACGCTGCCAGCATTGATGGCAAGAGAAACCATCGCATAAGGTGTGTCAGTGATATTCAGCCGCCAGACCAGTGCACCGTCAGAGTCATAGAGGTATAGTGTTGCATTCTGTGTGACCATCGCAACCTCATCAAGAGCATCCGCATCGAAGTTATCAACGACGACAGCGACCACTTGGGAACCTGTTGCTTCAGTCCATACCTCCGCGACGTCAAACGGTGTAAGGTCTGAGAGTGCAGCCGAGCCTCCTCGTTGTAACATCGCTGAAGGTTGTACCGACGGGTCTCCTGCTACCGTCGATAGCCCAGCCAGAATCAACACAAATGCCAGTGCCAAGAGAATATCTCTGTGTCTCATGTTGCACTCTCTCCTGTTTTCGTCTTCCAAGGTTTGACTTGGAAATAGTCAAAGAAGTCCGCCTCTACGACGGATATCTCTTCAAAGGGAACCTTCCTCTGATTCATCACCTTGATGAGTGGAAGTATCTGATCGCTTGGATTGTCGATGAACAGCTTCATGGCATTTCTCCCTGCCATAGCTGTGAATTGTACCCCTGGCGCAGTCGCCAAACGATCTACAATTGTCTGTGAAAGCGAGGGCAATACAACTCTGATGCTTTCTCCCCTTCCTGGGAGGGTAGAGATGAGCTCCTCAGGCGTTCCAAACTGGCTTACAAGTCCATGTTCAAGCAGACACACCCGAGTGCAGTAGTCGACAATCTCAAGGTCGTGTGAGATAATCACCATAGTTGTCCCAAGCTCAAAGTTGAGCTCCTTCAGGTAGTTCAGGGTCTCGTGTCTCAGGTGTGCGTCCAAGCCTGTTGTGGGCTCATCGAGTAGAAGTACAGGTGGATCGTGAATCATACCAAGGCAGATTGAGACTCTCTTTCTCTCGCCACCTGACAGACGCTTTACTGCCTTGGTCATCAGCTCCTCGTCAAAACCGAGGATCTCCAGTATATTTCGGGCACGTGCCTCAATCTCTTTCGGTCTCATGCCAAAACATCGGCCAAAGAACTCGGCATTCTGTATTGCTGTGAAATCATAATAGAGACTCAGATGCTCCAACTGTGGCACATATCCTACAAGGAGGCTAATGAGTTTCTCCTGTCTCGTGACATCGTATCCTCCTACGTGTGCCATTCCATCTGTCGGGCTAATCTGACCAGTCAGCACTCGAAGGACTGTCGTCTTCCCGGCTCCTGAGGCTCCAATGATGCCGAGAAACTCTTTCTTGTTTGCATAGAATGATACGCCCTTGAGTGCGTAGAAATCTCCAAAGGCCACCTTTAGGTCTTGGATATCAATTTCCCTCTCAGGATGCGGAGCTTCTGACATCTTACACACCTCCGACCTTGTCGCTGACTTTTTCAAACAGCTTGCGACCCTCTTCTACTGTCACCATTAAGCCTCTTAATGCCTCTATTTTTTGGAGACGGTCTAAGTCCTCTCTCTGAATCAGAAGCTCAATTTGAGTGAAAGCTGCAAGAAGCGTGTTCAAAGTGGTGTCTATTTCTCGGACAAGGTCCATGTCGATATCAACAATACGCATTCTCTTTCTCTGTCGTCGTCGGTTGTAGATGAGGCTCACAATCAGTGCAAGGAAAATGCTGACCGATGCTATCGCAGCTATTTGTGCCAGTGTCAAAAGCGAGTCTGGGCCAGGTGGAGGTGTAGTTGCATCAGGTTCATACAATTCAAAGGTTATCCCAGCATAGGTGTTGGCATAGTCTTCCTCACCTAAAATGATGAATATCCCGTGGATAACACCCGGGCCATTCCAGTATGTTTGAATGAATTGCGATGAATACAGACCGTTTCCAACAAAGCCCGCGATAAAGAAAGCAAGAGTGCCATTGGGGAGCTCAAATACAATGACAACAAATAGGTCATTCACTGGATTTCCATAATAGTCTGTGACATCGAGGTTGAGATACACACTCTGACCCGCAGGATATCGTGTCGTGTCTTCTGAAAGGCTAGCTACCCCTGTCAGTGTGTTGAGAAGCAAGTACTCATTCAGGTTGTCTAATAGGATGCTGTTATTATTCTTAACCAAATTCTTGTTCATGAAGATCTTCGATGAACCAAAGAGTACTAGTTCTGGTCTGGTTCTGTCAAGCAGTATGACCGATTTGTCCAACACTCTTGCACAAGCTAGTGATTGGTTTTGCATAATGAAGGTTCCTTCTCCGAGCCAGATGGAGTCCACCCCCGCACCAAGGAATGAGCTTTGGACAATATCTGTCGTGTTCTCTTGCGAATGCTCTCCTTCCATTGAATAGCCAAATGGTGCAAGGAGTTGGTTTATGGCAGTCAGATTGGCGTTACCGTCCACATCTCCAAAAATGGCTAACTTACCTCCGCCAGCAGTATAGTTGCGAAGTATGCTGACTTCGGTGCTGTTGAACTCCTCAGTAGGACTGAACATGAAGACAGCTGAGAACTGAGTTAAGAGGTCTTCATCCAGGGGCATCCCAGGAGTTTCAACTAGATCAAGTCCTTTGGCACCCATTTCCTTCTTGAGATTCGATAGACCGGAGAATGTTGTCATTCGGAAAGAATCCAGCAATCCTGTTAGTGATCCGAGATCGCTGAGGTCTCCAAGGCTGAAGCCGCCACTCAATGGATCGTCATCGCTGGAATCATCATCCTGCATTGAAGCAGGGAAGCTTCCGAAACCTCCACCAACATCACCTCCTATGTCAAATCCGTCAGCAAGGCCTCCAAAGGATAAGCCGCCTCCATGGGATGTGTCGAGCATCATCATAGCTCTCGGGTACTCAAGTTCTCTATCAAGAGTGATATTGGTGGTCCAACCGTGGTCGGTTTCAATTACATAGTCGCATCGGTGATAGCCGTCTATTGTGATTGGAGGAGCAAGAAGAAACAATGAGAAGTTGTAGTATCCTACGACATTATCCATGCTGTTCAAGGTGGTGTTGCCCCAGTCGCTCGCATTGCCATGCTTCTGCACCGTGAGGTTGCCCAAGGGCACATTGGTGGAAACTACAAATGTGTAGAGTCCGAAATCTGCGGGAAAGTGAATGTCAAAGGGTGCAAATGGGATGTCTTTCGGAAAGACCGATGAAGATGGCAGTGGAGTGACGACAAACAAATCGCGCATCATGAAGTTATCGAGGAGTCCAATTATCGCCGATAAATCAAGTCCGGCTGCGAGAAGTGAGCCTGTGGATAATGAGAGTGCATCATCGATATTACCGGCCGTGACCCAGTATACCGTGTTCATTCCCATCTTCTCCGGACTCCACTCCGCCGTCATCGTCACAGCCTGGAACGGATTTACTCCGTCGAATGAGAAGATTCGTCCGTACAATGACGATCCATCATCCTCAGGATGGAGAATGAGCATTGCCGCGGTCACATCACTGACATTCCATCCAATATTCATCACGACAGCTTTTGACTCGTATGTTTCTCCCAACTGCGCGATTCTTGGTATCTCCGCTTCCACAACAATGAGGTCATCCTCAGGAGCTCCTGTCGTAATAGGGTCAAGGTCCCACATTGCCTCTATGGAGGCATCCATCACAGTCCTGTTCTCCCCGAAACCCATTGCGATTGTCACATTAGCTGGTTGATTGATTGGCAAAACACCAAAGTCCCATTTCATTGCAAGTCCAACTGAGCCATCGAACGTGGTTGAGCTCGTTAGATTATCATTTGACACGCTGGAAGAGATTTCTGAGGAGTTTCCCACTTCGAATCCAGCCAATGGAATGCTCGAGTTCAATCCAAAGTAGAAATTGTCAAGGTTCTCATTGACACCATAAACAAAGAGCTCTTCATCATTTAGGTCATATTTACCATGGTCATCTTCACCATCACCAAATATGTCAAGACTGTATGAGAGGAACAAACTGACATTATCAACCGGAGCTAGTCCTAGATTGAGAATATACGGTGTGACTCTAAAAGCCGTGAGTGGCTGGTCTGAATAGTCTGTGAGATTATAGGACTCGACGACTAGCGCAGTGTAGATCTCATCGTCGTATGATAGCACACCAACATATCGCGAGTAGCCATAGTCCCCAGAACCAAGTGAAACTTGATGCATCTCACTCTTTACAGCGAACTCCATGAGATTTGTTGGATCTCTGTTTCCCCATCTTAGCGCGAACATGCCCATCATGATGTGTATGCTGGCGTCCTGTCCGGCTCGTGTATCTAAGCCTGCAACAGTGGTGCCAAAACTGCTCATCAAAAGAATGGTAGAGGCGTCTGTTCCTGATGCCGTGACAATTCCCAAGGCCAGCAATGGAGTTCCAGTGGTCCTGTTGTGAGGTTCAATTGGAGTCTGTCGCGCTGCGAGGTATTCGAAAGCTGCTGGCAGATTCAGCAAGCCTGCACCCCCATCATTTGCTCCATATCCAATAGAAATGGCTGTGTCGCGAAGGACATTGGAGAGAACCAGCGGAGTCGCCCTATCAAAGGCCTGCATCAGAATCGCTGCGGCACCCGCAACGATTGCTGCAGATGCTGTTGTGGTGTCAGCGATTGTATAATTCTCATCAATTGTCTCTCCAAGGAACCCTCCTCCTAGGAGTCCGGAGATGTCTCCAAGCCCTCCCATATCCAGACCGCCAAATCCTAAACCTCCAAGACCTACGCCCATCTTGGCACCAACAATGCCGACACCCGGTGCAACGAGGTCAGGTTTGGTCAAAAAGGACAGGGATGGACCTCTTCCAGAGAAATCAGGGATTTCTTGCTTCGCAGTATCATAAGCTCCAACAGTCAACGCTTCTGCTGAGCCACCAGGCGACATTATTGTCAAGTAGTCAGGGCCATCGTCTCCTGAAGCTGCAACAACAAGGATGCCCTTCTCAGTGGCCTCCTTTACCGCAAGCGTCACAGCATCTCCCGGAGCACCAAATGTATTGAATGGAAGGAGAATGATGTCTGCTCCCCTGCTACTTGCCCATTCGATTCCTGATACTATCCAACTCGGGGCAGCGAAGAGGCCTCCCAGTGTTACTTTTGCTGAAAGCAAAGTGGCACCAGGAGCTATACCTGTATAGACGCCATTGGACATATTGCCAGTGCCTGCTGCTATGGATGCCGCATAGGTTCCATGGCCAATTATGTCTGTAGGTAGAGTGTCTGCTTCAACAAAAGAGGCAAAGGCATTGACTTTATTCACATCTTCATGGCTCGTATCGACACCCGTGTCTAAGACGGCTATGACCACCCCTGTGCCATTGTAGCCCTGGTCCCATAATTGCCTCGCTCCGGTCGTGTTGACCGGCGATGCATACTCATCCGAAGATGCACTTGACCCAGAGAAGGACCTGGGCTGAGAAATTGTCTGTACCTCATTAGACCAAATGCCTGTGATGAAGTCCTCTTCAGCAAGTTGCGAAATGGCCCTTCCAACGAGTTTCACCCGAATCATGTTCAGTTCATCAAAGGTGTCAAGGACCTCTGCTGTCCTATCTAATAGTGCCAATGCATTGCGAGCCTTGGTCTCACTTGCAGCAGTGTCATAAGTAACAAGAAGGTCCAGCGAATCTTCTGAGTCCGTTTCATTTAGGAGTAGACTGTCAATCTTGCTCATAGGGTCCCTAACAGCGGCTTGAGGTCCAACTGGTATTATGCCTGCAATGCCACTCACTAGCATTAGCGCCATCATTGAACAGGCGAGGAGTCTTCTCCATACCAATGCTCTCTTCTGATGGACCCTGATCATTGTATCACTTCTCTAATGTGCCTTGAATGAGGCTCCGAGTAATTGCAATGTAATAATCAACCATATCTGCGACGGCTTTCGTTTTGACAATCTTGACTGGAATCTCCTTTTCCTTCAGTGCGCTGACACATCTCTCTGCAATGACTTCTAGTGGGTCATCTGTGAATACCTTTAGCAACTCTCCACGTTGCAGCACAAACCGAACGCCCTTGATGGCTTCGAGGGTCTTTCTTGCCCGAGGATCGACTTCTTCCAACACAACTCCTACTGAGAATCCATTGTTTGGCATAGACTCCTTTAGGCTTCTAGGACTACCGTATGAAACCAGACTTTTGCCTCTCATGAAGACTGCTACCTTATCGCAGAACTCGGACTCGATTGGATAGTGAGTAATCACTATTATGGAGGTGCCGTACTCTTGGTTAATATAGTTGAGATATTGCCATAGTTCGGTTCTATTGTCCGGATCAAGACCGCTGGTAGGTTCATCCATGAGCAGCACTTTTGGCATATGACCCATTGCAACTGAGATTGAGGCTCTGCGCTGCTCACCGCCGCTGAGTTCCTTCGTGGCGTTGTTCCCCTTGTCGAGGATGCCAAAGTCTCTGAGGAGCGCCTTCCCCCTCTGAATCAGCTGCCATTCAGGAATGTCGTATTGCTTTCCGAAAGCGATGATATTCTCAAGTGGTGTGAAGGTCTCATACATGTACGATAGGTCTTGGGGACAGTATCCAAAGAAGTGACGCACCTTTGAGGTCTGTCGTGAGTCTATACCAGCAATCCTAGAAACCCCGGTGCTTGGTATGTCTCCAATGAGTGCTTTTACAGTTGTTGACTTGCCTGCTCCGCTCTCCCCAATTATGGCCAGCATCTCCCCCTCCTGCAATGCAAAGGACACATTCTCGATTAGCTTCTGACCGCTCTTCAGTTTCACAGTGAGGTTTCGTGCCTCTAACACATCTCTATAGGCGGGAGCCTCCTTCCATGCAAAGGGCTGAATGTATACTTTGTCTGCGATAATCGTGAGATTAGGATTCGATCTAGGGCCAAGAAGCAGCTGAGGCTGTGCAACAAGGTAAATCTTCGGGTCCCCAATCACACCCTCGGGCTCAACTCGCACCTCAAGAAAGCCCTCAGGAAGGATTGTACCTCTCCTTGGTTGGAGAGCTTCGGTGGAGAACCCTATCACATTTCCTGTAATCATAATTGGAAGATGATCTGAGGCTCTCTTACCCCATACAGTACATAGGCTCTGTTCGCTCTTAATCCGAATCAGATCTTTCACGGCTTGCTGTAGGTCTCTTCCATCGTAGTATAGCTCTTCTGACAGGTTTCTCTTTAGATAGTTCTGCAGGGTTATCTCAGTGGCTGCAACATCCTCTTGCGTTGCACTATCTCCACCCACTGTCAGGACAAGGTCGAGATCGCCTCTTCTCCTCCGTCTCAAATCTTCCTCCACGTACACCGCAATTCTCCTGGTGAGAACTCCTTTCTTTACCTTGAGAATTCGACCCTTGAACTTGACCTCTCTTCCACTAGACGTTAGCGTGCCTTGAACATCAATATGCAGCTCACGGTCATTTCGAGCTATGCACCAATCAATGGCCTCTCCTAGTCTAGCTCCTGAGAAATACGCTTCTTCCACAAATGCAGGAGCTCCCTCGGCACGCGTTGATTCAAGTTCTGATCTCTCTACCATTTTACTCACCTAATCAAGAGTTGGTTTCTTGGAGAATATGAACGATGCAGCTAAGACAGCGAAGACTGTGAATCCCAATAGAGTCACTATGGATGGCCAGACATCCAATAGTGTTAGCCCCTTGAATGCTGTAGCTATTAACACATTCAGTCCCAGATTCATCGGAAGTATCTCATTTAGGAATCCCACATCGATAAAGAAGCCCGAGAGAATCACAGTTGCGAACATCACGAATAGGAACATCTGATTGGCCTGCAATCTAGTGCCCGCCACAGCAGAGATGAGGATTCCAGTGGTCGAGCCGGTCAGTGACGTGAGACTCATTATTATTACAAGGGACTCGAATCCTGTATTCAGATTGAGGTCAAAGACAATGACCCACAGAGAAATCAGTAGAAGAGATTGGAAGAATCCAATAACTACATAGCCCAACACTTTGGCGACAATTACTTCCAGTCTATTCGTGGGCGTCAAAAGCATTCTCCTGAGTGGAATGTCTCCAACAATGCTCTGTGCTGCTGTCATCGCAATTCCAAGGTAAGATGAGAAGACAACAATGAACCCTCCAAATGAAGCCATCAAGGTTGAACCCTCAGGAACGAACTCAGTCACCACGTTGGGGAATACTTCTGAGATAATCCATAGTTTGGATGCCCTGAATGCGATGATCGACCCTTGAACGACACCTTGGACTATGCTTTGGCCAATAAGGTCCGTAGAGTCCACATGCATCTCTATGTAAGTAGGCTCGTTTATTGTTAGGTTTCTCTCAAAACCATCCGGTATTACAATAAAACCGTCTATCTCCTGATTGTATAACGCATCGAACGCAACCTCAGTATCGTCGAACACCACAAGCTCATCGACTATTAATTCTACAAATGCCGTGAAGTTCTCAGACAAATCCTCTCCGCTGTAGGTACGTGTCGTGTCTTGGTCTATTATACCAAGGACAATTCCGGTGCCCTCTACTGTCTCATTCTCTCCGCCATCTCCAGAGCCTCCTCCCATTGCACCACCTCCCCCTCCCAGAGAGGTTCCTCCAATTTCACTCATATCACTCACCCACCAGAGCATACCGATGAGTGCTGCGGGCAGTAGGAAAATGAGAAAGAGTGCCACCTTGTCTTTGACTATGAGGCGGAGTTCCTTCGCCACCATATTTCGTATGCGACGAGATGGTTTGGTAAGTGTTTCCGCCATTTCAGATTCCCTCTAAGAAGATTCATCTATACCCCAGTGATTTTGCCTGTCTGATGTTCAACCCCCAGATTTTCGCTATTAAGGCTTAGGTATCTATAGTCCCAACCTCCTTCAAAGGGGGCATCTACCTGATACATTAATAGCCAGTAGATGCGAGCAAACAGAACAGAATCTCATTAGGTTAGAGGCAGAGCTGATGTTCAACAAGATCGATGATGACAGTCTGGACCGATTGCGGCGAGTCGCCAGAAACAATCGTCTGACCATCGATCCCAAAGAACTAGGTCGCGAAGACGAAGCTGAGCAATTGCGCATTGGTCTCAATGGTCGTATATACGCAGCTGCTGAGCCTTGGATGTTGCCGCTTTGGGCCCGCCTACAAAAGCAAAAGACTCCGTTTGAAGATACTGGAGTTTCGAATGACCATCTCAGAAATTGGACCATTGTCGGAAATCCTGGTGCTAGGTATTATGCAGTGACTGATGAGAGTGGTCTAGTCACTACTGTTCCTCAATGTGGGTCTTTGGACTTCTGGCTAGAAGTCAACGGAGAGTTGATTTACCCGTCGACCATGGACCGCGATGGACCAAGACTTTCTCTAGTTTCTCCTGAAGATCAGATTTTCGAGTGGAAAGCAATCAGGGGTCCTATCGAGTTCTCCAGGCACATCTATCATGTCAGTTACAATAAAGAGGAAGCCGTCTTTAATGAAGTGCTAGTGAAAAACCATTCACTAACCGAAGCGAGTTTCACCTTCTATGCAGTCCTCAGGCCAATGTCCGTAAGAGGCGTTGAGCCAATAGAGACCCTAGAGTTTGACAATGAGAAACGTAAGCTCTATGCCAATGGCTTTCTTGCATTCAGCGTGGATGTGCAACCAAACTCAGTAGTGCTGTCGACGGGTGATAATCCGAACCTCTCCGAAGCAATAATGACACAGAAGCAGCGAATGAACAAAGAATTCAGCACAGCCAAGGGTCTAGCCACAGCCGTACTGCGATATGAGGTGACATTAGCACCAGCTGCTTCAAGGCGCTTCTATTTCATTTGTCCTTTAAAGCCTATCAGAACGTCAGATGAGATGGTCGATTTTCCGGCCAGCACAAAGATGCGAGATGTCACTGTAGGCAACTGGTTTGAATTCATGGACAGCACGACGAGTTTTGGATTTCCAAACAGAGGCTTGGACCCGCTAGTTGTCCAAGCAAAGGCCACATTAGCCATCAAAGCGGCAACTACTATAATGGATGCACCTGATGTAAGCTGGCGTGAGAAAGCCCGCATTCTCCTAGCTCTCTCAAGAACTGGAAACCTCCGACAGGCAAAAGAGCTCTCATTGGCTATCGGCAAACCAAGTCGGGTCTCTTCAGATGCTGACTCCTCTGTTTTTGGACCGTATCTTTGGGGAGTCTTACAGTACTATATTCACAGCAACGATGTTGAATTCCTTGGGACTATCTCACCCTTCATGGATGACTTGACGAAAAGAATTCTAGAAACAATTGAAGCGCAACAAGCTGTCACAGAGCCGCTCCAAGTAGCTGAGGATTTTACGGAGATTCTCACACCTGAAGACAGAGAGTTTCTTGGAGTGGCTGAGTTACTTGAGGCTTCCCAAGAAACATCTGAAGAGCCTCTGGAGCCAGAACCTGAACCTCCCAAATCCCAAGAGCCTTGGCAACTCATCGATCTATCTGACGCCCTCTGGAGATTGTCTGCACTTGTACTCGTTAGCAACGCTTACGACACTCTAGGTGACAAGGAGAGGTTCGAATCTATTAGCGAAGCCGTGGTGCGATACATGTCGCTTGTGTCTGAGAATGTAGAGCGACTGGCTTATGGGGATGTGTTTACAACTCCTGCCGGGCAAATAGATGCGTTGAACCTGCTCGATGCAATTGTACTTCTGGGAGGCAATCTAGTATCAACTGATTTTGTCGAAACAATAATCGCCTCAGTGCATAGTCTGGTCTCAAAGCATCTCATCCAGCTCCCCGAGCCCGATGGCAGAGTATCTGGTCATTTGGGACTCAGACTCGCTCATTACCATGTCCTTCGAAAGGATGAGTTTGCTACTCTTCAGATTTTGAAGAGAGTGGCAGACTTCGCTTCAGAATTTTATACTCTTCCGGAATTCGTGAACATCCGAACATCAGGAGGGGGTGATGGTGATGGATGTAGTCTAATGGCAGCTGTTGATCTTTTATTGCTCGTTCGAGAGATGATATTGTCCGAAGATGGTGAGGACCTTGTCATTCTTCCTGGTATCTCAGATGAATGGTATACATCGTCAATACCTCTGACAGTGAAATCACTCCCAACGAGTCATGGCGAAGTGGATATCGAAGTTGGCGTTTCGACCAATCAACATCAGATTGAGGTGGGCATGAAGAATCTTCCAAGGGAGCTAATCATACAAGTTCCTACTCACTTTGCCCTCCCTATGGTGAAGGCTTTCGGCGGGGTTATTATAGACAGAGCAAAAGATCCCGTTTCGCCTTACATTAGAATTATGCCCCTCTCCACTAATGTAATTGCAACAGTCCATAGATGACGCCGACCCGTTGCATGTGCTTTATATCATTTCTTTTCAATTGGAGGTCCATGTCACCAAGTCCAGAAGAACTACTCCATGAGGCAGTACAGAATCATCAATCATCCCACTTTGACAAATGTATCAAGGCTGCAGAGAAAGCTCGAAAGAAGTTCCAGAAAGAAGGACGAGTGGACCAAGCGATTGAGGCTCTTCGGATCATGGCAGACTGTACAGTCAATGCCCGCAATCTAAAGAAAGCTGAGAAACTGTACAAGAACCTCCTTGACGAGGGTGCTGAGATGTCTAATCTTTGGTATCAGTCTGCTGCGAATTGGGGCCTTGGTGAAGTTGCTCTTCACAAGATGGACTATTCCACAGCCGCAACCTTCTTTCAATCCGGTCTGGAAATCGCACGGGGCATCTCAGACAAGTGGTATTCCGCTTGGAATGCATTTGGACTTGCGAATGCTCTTCGCGGAATGGCACGCCTTGATGAAGCAAAACCACTTCTGAATGAGGCCATTGAAGGATTTGGTGCAATAGACCAGGCTACCTATGTTACTTGGGTGGAACGAGTACAGAACGCAATTCGTGGGGAAGTGGTTTCAGCTGAAGTGAAAGTCTGGCTTTGTCCAATGTGTGGAAGCAGGTTCAACGCAGTTCAAGCCAACCAGTTGAAGAGCGGCAAGTTGGTCACATGTGAGTATTGCAAGACCACAGTGGGCTGAGGTACTGGTTACCAGCTTCGCAAACTCTAATAGCACAGAAGTGCATTAACAATAGTTAATACTATCAGGGTCTTTCTATGCCGGGCACGAAATTTGTTATTCAGAAGCCAACTAATGAGCAAGTTCTCAGATATCTCCCGGGCAGTCCGGAGAGAGAGGAACTCAAGTCGAAATTGACAGAACTTAAGGCCCAAAAGCTTGCCATCCCGCTGATTATTGGGGGAAAAGAAGTTCGGACAGGAAGTCTTGGTCAGTCTGTTATGCCGCACGACCATGGGCACGTTCTGGCTGAGTATCACAAGGCTGGCAAAGAAGAAGTGAGTCTTGCTATTGATGCTGCGCTAGACGCAAGAAAGACTTGGAGCAAGAAGCCATGGTTTGACAGAGCTGCAGTCTTTCTGAAGGCAGCCGAGCTTCTTGCGGGGCCTTACAGGTCGACCTTGAATGCTGCGGCCATGCTGGACATGAGCAAAAATGTCTACCAGGCAGAGATCGATGCTGCAGATGAGCTAGTTGACTTCCTTCGTTTCAATACCTACTACATGCAGGAGATATACAAGGACCAGGTATCTTCCGTGCCTGGCGAATGGAATCGCATTGAGTATAGACCGCTTGAGGGCTATGTGTTCGCGGTCAGTCCCTTCAACTTCGTGAGCATAATGGGGAACCTGCCCACAGCCCCGGCAATGATGGGTAATGTCGTTGTGTGGAAGCCTGCCTCATCAGCTGTGTATACTGCCTATCATGTCATGAAGCTCTTATTAGATGCAGGTCTTCCTGCTGGTGTAATCAACTTCGTTCCTGGTTCAGGTGCGGAGGTCGGGAACCCTGCGTTAAACCACCCTGCGCTGGCAGGTATCCATTTCACAGGTGGAACTGGAACTTTCAGGGCAATGTGGAGGAAAGTGGCGAAAAACATCCACTTATATCGGACCTATCCTAGACTTGTAGGGGAGACCGGTGGGAAGGACTTCGTGTTTGCACATAGTTCAGCAGATATCGACGAACTTACGACTGCGCTTGTTCGAGGAGCTTTCGAGTACCAAGGACAGAAGTGTTCTGCGGCCTCTCGGACGTATATCCCTGAATCCATGTGGCCTATCTTGAGAGACCGATTAGTATCCAATCTCAATGAGGTCAAGATGGGTGATGTTGAAGACTTCAGTACGTTTATGAACGCGGTCATCGATAGAGAGGCATTTGACAGAATCGTCGAGTACATAGAACTTGTTCGCAAATCACCAGCTGCTGAGATAATCTCAGGAGGAACATACGATGACTCGAGAGGATACTTCATCGCTCCTACTGTCGCTTTGACTTCAGACCCGAAATTTAAGACCATGAAGGAAGAGATCTTCGGACCTGTCCTCACGGTCTATGTCTATCCAGATGACAAGTTCGAGGAAACCCTCCGTATCTGTGATGAAACCTCTCCATATGCTCTGACTGGGTCCATCTTTGCGAAGGATCGAGATGCAATAGAATTTGCCAGTGAGATTCTGGTCGATGCTGCAGGCAACTTCTATGTCAATGATAAGCCCACGGGGGCGGTCGTAGGAAGACAGCCCTTCGGAGGAGCGAGAGCTTCAGGAACCAACGACAAGGCAGGAAGTAGAATCAACCTAATGCGTTGGGTTTCTCCACGTACAATCAAGGAGAACTTTGTCCCTCCAAGACACTACTCATACGAGTACATGACTGAGCCCTAGCCTCTGGGGAAATGACTTAACTGCTTGAAAGCGCTGCAAACATAGAGGTGACAGCCACTTTGAGCGATATTCGCAAGTGTGACTTTCTAGTGATTGGCACAGGAATCTCAGGTCTATTATTCTCTCTAAAAGTAGCAAAGCATGGCAGAGTCCATCTACTGACTAAAGCAACCCTTGTTGATAGTGCAACAAGCAAAGCTCAAGGTGGAATTGCTGCCGTCATGTCCCAGGAAGACTCTGTTGAATCTCACATAGAGGATACAATCACTGTTGGTGCAGGTCTGTGTCATCGTGATGTGGTGGAGAACATAGTTCGTCAAGGCCCTGCGGCTGTACAGGAACTGATGGGCCTTGGAGTAGATTTCTGTGAGAATGAAGAATGTGATGAGCTCGACCTAGGGATGGAGGGTGGGCACAGTCATCGAAGGGTCTTGCATGTGAAAGATCACACCGGTGCGGACATTGAGAGAGCCCTCATTGCCAAGGTCAGAAAGGAATCCAATATCGAGGTCTTTGAACACCACATGGCTGTCAACCTATTCACGAGCAATGCAAGGGTCATGGGCGCCTATGTACTCGATATCAATACAGGAATGGTTGACAGGTTCATCGCCAAGGTCACTGTCTTAGCCACAGGCGGAGCAGGCAGGGTGTTCCTGTACACAAGCAATCCTGACATCTCGACTGGTGATGGGATCGCAATGGCTTATCGCGCTGGTGCTTCTATCACTAATCTGGAGTTCATTCAGTTTCATCCAACCATCTTATTTCATCCGAAAATCCGTTCATTCCTAATTTCAGAGGCGTTGCGCGGTGAGGGAGCCGTTCTGCTTGGTCCAGATGGCAAACGATTCATGGATAGGCATCATGAAGATGCCGAGCTGGCACCCCGTGACATCGTGGCAAGAGCAATCGATAATGTATTGAAGCAGACTGGTGCTGACCACGCCTACTTAGACATCTCCTTCAAAGATGCAGATTTCATTCGTGATAGATTCCCGGCTATCTATGAAACCTGTCTTCAGGCTGGCATAGACATCACAAAGGAACCAATTCCTATTGTGCCAGCCGTGCATTATGTCTGCGGTGGCGTCAAGGCTGATATAAACGGTCGGACAGATGTTGCAGGTCTCTATGCCATCGGAGAAACTGCTGGTACAGGGTTCCATGGTGCGAACAGGCTAGCATCTAACTCGCTCTTAGAAGGTGCAGTAATGGCCCACAATGCCTCCATAGCTGTTGCAGAGGAGATTAAGCAACCGATTGAGATAGTTGAAATGTCACCGTGGGATCCGGGAGAAGCTACTGATCCAGACGAACATGTTGTTATCTCCCATCTCTGGGATGAAGTCAGGAGATTAATGGTCAACTACGTAGGTATTGTAAGGACGAACAAGAGGCTGATCCGTGCCAGAAATCGAATCGAATTCATCGCCAAGGAGATTGAGGAGTTCTATTGGAACTTTGTCATCAATCCAGACCTCGTTGAGTTGCGTAACATCGCTACTGTTGCTGAGCTGATCATCAGGATGGCACGCATGCGTAAGGAGAGTCGTGGGGCTCACTTCAATCGCGACTATCCAGAAACGATGAATATCCCAACTGACACCGTGTTGAAGAAGGGACTACTCCCAATCGATGATAATTAGGGGAGTCCTGAGAATGAGCAGAAGGGCACACGCGCAGTCATACATGCTACCCATTGCTGTGACAATTCTGGTGCCTATTGTCGTCCTGTTTTTCACCAGTTGGCTTCCAAGCTGGCTATTGCTATTCCCACTCAATTATCTAGCTGTGTTTCTATCCATTTTTCTGATAATTGGCGGTCTGTATCTTCTTGGAATTACTATCAAGATGTTTGATAGAATTGGACAGGGAACCCTCGCACCTTGGAGTCCCCCTCAGAAACTGGTCGTTCAAGGAATCTATCGTCATATGAGGAACCCTATGATAACAGGGGTCCTCTTAGTGCTCTTAGGGGAGTCAATTCTCTTTGGGTCAATCTGGCTATACCTATGGTTCCTTCTTTGCCTCATTGTGAACCATTTCTATTTCGTCAAATCTGAGGAGCCAGGGCTTGTGAAACGATTCGGTGATGAGTATCTGCGATATGCTGAGAACGTTCCGCGTTGGATTCCGCGCAGGACTCCATGGGACAGCTCTTCGGAGGACGTCTGAATCTGGTGTTCAAAACCTGACGCTTTTATCGCAGAAATACACGCTCTCGTCTATCTATCATCTACAAGGCGGTTCTATGATGAACGAGAGGCTGATACACTGGGAAAATCTGTACAGCTTTGTGAAGAGAGTTATGATGAAATGTGGTGTGCCTGAAGATAGTGCACATCACGTTGCCGACAATCTTGTGACTTCAAATCTGAGGGGCATCGACTCCCACGGAGTGGGGCGAGTCAAAAGGTATGTTGGAGGAATCAAGGATGGATACATCATACCTGATATCGCTCCAGAGATAGTGAGAGAGAATAGCGTTCTCGCCAATGTCGATGCTCGAAATGGCGTAGGGCAGAACGCCGGAATGTTCGGGATGAACCTCGCTATCGCCAAGGGGAAAAAGGAGGGTATTGGGCTTGTCACCGTCTTCAACTCTAACCATTATGGCTTCGCCGGTTATTATGCCATGAAGGCTCTTGAACACGACCTCATTGGAATATCACTGACCAACTCGGAGCCACTTGTTGTCCCAACCTTTGCCAAGGATGCCATTCTAGGTACAAATCCAATCTCCATTGCAGTGCCAGGGTCTCGAAACCGCCCTTGGGTGATGGATCTTGCTACTAGCGTAGTGCCTCGCGGAAAGCTCGAGGTCTATGACCGTCTCGGGAAGAAGATACCTCTAGGATGGGCTACTGATGAGAAAGGTGTGAGCACCGATGATCCAGCACGAGTACTGAGCAATGTCCTGCATGGGTATGGAGGTGGCATTCTTCCTCTAGGCGGCGAGGGCGAGCTGCACGGAGG
>JBHLRP010000017.1:0-63029 GCA_048882485.1 Candidatus Thorarchaeota archaeon | reverse complement strand
ATGGATTCAGCGAGGCATCTTCAAATGGATAGAAAATGGCGAATAGCTTCTGAAGAGGAAATCATCTCGGGAAAAACAACCGATATCTACTTTGAGAGAGCAGTTCAAATCCTCAAAGCGGAGGGTCTGAATCCAACCGTCCACGCAGAAGTTACCGTATCAGGAATGCCTAAGGAGTTCGGTTGGGGGATAGTTGCCGGCGTGAATGACTCGCTTAAGTTATTCGAAGGAAAAGCGGTTGACATCTTCGGATTGGAGGAGGGGACTTTCTTTAAGCCAAGAGATCCTAGCGGCGTGAAGACGCCAGTATTCGCAATAGAAGGCCCATACCAAGAGTTCGCCACTCTTGAAACACCACTGCTTGGCTTTCTCTGTCATACATCGGGCATGACGACACAGACTGCGCACGTTCGAATTGCTGCTGGTGAAAAGAGTCTCCTTTCATTTGGAGCGAGGAGAACTCATCCAGCAATCACCCCGCAGGTCGAGTATGCAGCCTTCATTGGCGGCTGTGATGGCATTTCATGCATCCTAGGCGCAGAGATGTTAGGAGTCGATCCTCAGGGAACAATGCCGCATGCACTCATAATTGCTGCAGGTGATCACATCAGAGCGTGGCAGGCCTACGATAGATATCTCTCAAAAGATATTCCAAGAATTGCTCTCACTGACACCTATCTCGATGAAGTTGTAGAATCTGTGATGGCTGCAGATACGATTGACAACCTAGTGGGAGTCAGACTAGACACAACTAGCAGTAGAAGAGGAAACTTTGCACGAATCATCCAAGAAGTGAGGTGGGAGCTTGATATCCGAGGGCATGAAGATGTCAAGATATACATCAGCGGTGGACTTGATGTGGACTCAATTGAGGCGCTGCATGAAGCACCAGTTGATGGTTTTGGAGTTGGTGGCGCGATTTCGAATTCGCCTGCAATTGATTTCGCAATGGACATTGTCATGAAGCAGGAGAGTGGAAAATGGATTCCTAGTGCGAAACGTGGCAAGTTCTCAGGAAGAAAGTCTGTCTGGAGATGCACCTCATGCTTCAAGGATCGAGTCACTCTCTCAGAGGCCACCTCGCCGACTTGTGACTGCGGCAATAAAATGGAGAAGCTGACCAACCAATTGATGGAAAAGGGAAAGATTCTGCACCGAACAGTGAGTCCAAATGCAATCAGAAAGAAAGTATTGACGCAAATCGAGAGGGTAGAGAAATGACATTAAGCAAGTTGGATCCGGACAAGACTGCACTGATAGTCATTGACATGCTTGTTGATTTTGTTGATGAGAAGGGAGCACTGGTGGTGCCTGGCGCCAAGGACTTGGTCCCCATTCAGGCGAAGCTACTTGCTCATGCTCGACAGAAATCAGCGACAGTTGTCTATTTGGCTGACAATCATATGCCAGATGATGAGGAGTTCAAGGTCTGGCCAAAGCATTCGGTAGCAGGCACACGAGGGGCACAAATTGTAGACAAATTGGCTCCCGGTGAGAGAGAAAAGGTCATCCCCAAACGCAGGTACTCTGGTTTTTTTGGAACAGACCTTGACCTGACTCTCAGAGAGGCTGGTATAGCCGACATTATACTGATGGGAGTCCTGACTGATATCTGTGTAATGTATACTTCAGCTGATGCCTCAGCAAGAGGATACAATGTCTATGTAGTAGCCGATGGCACTGGTAGTACTGTCAGGGAAAACCATCTGTTTGCTTTGCAGCATATGAAGGACATCCACAACACCACAGTAGTCACAGCAAATCAAGTCATGACGCAGCTCCTCTAGTCCCAGTAAATCGTTCATCAGTCCAATGGCGCTTTTCCGGACTCGGAATATTATCGTATTCCTCAGGTTTATTTGACTCCAAATCCGCTTCTTGTTTGTCTACCGCCGAGAGGAAAGCAAATGATTTCAGCAAGCAGACATGAGGTTTGGAAGGAATCCCTAATTGCCATGAAGACCTCACTGGCAAGTTCGTACGATATGAGCACTGCTGTCGACGAACAGAGACGATTTCTTAACGCATGGGAAAAGTCAAATCTCGAATACATGGTCTTCTCGGACTATAGACGAAATGAGGGAAAGAGAAGACTAAGGGACATCATGGAAGTCATCGACAATGCCATTGTACGCCTAGATGATTGCGATACCGTCACTGCATCCAGGGTCTATCTTGATACCCTGAAGACCGTGTCACTCTTTTCAAAATGGGCCAAAGTCCTAGAAACCTCTACCATGTGGTTTAGTTCCTGAAGATCCAAATGAAGCAGGCGTTGGAGCGACAGATACAAATCCAATCGGTTTCTGTTTCTATTTGGGAGCCGCATACGTTATGAGTCCATTTCGGAGAAAGAAGAAACTTCCAAGACCAGCTTTTGCACCATTCGAGGAAGCGCCTGGCATCGGTATATCAAAAACAATATCAGGGGACCTACTTACCGAAACTAGGCGCGGATTTGATCTGATCAAGCGGGGTCACTATACTGAAGCAGAAAGAGTTCTCAAAGCCATCGCTGAAAAATACAAAGACGACAACTACTTAGCCGTTATGGGTCTCGCAGACGCACTATTACTTCAGCATAATTTTGAAGATGCGGAAGAACTCTATCGGGCATGTATTGAACTCAATCCCATTACAGCGCGTTCCCGATACGGATTAGTTCTAGTGCTAAGATGGACAGGAAGAGAGAAAGAAGCTATGGAACACGAAAAACTGCTTCGGAAACTATTGGGCGGTCCACTCGGTTCGGATCTACCAGATTATCTTCCTCCATTTGAAGAGGAATTCTGATTTTCTTCCTTCATTCTTTATCAGAGATAAACAGAATCAAGCATACATGCGCGAGGAAACACGGCTGATCTTGAATGTACAGCTTTTATCACCCATTGACATACATGTTTCCTCTTCTACCGCCAGCTTCTCGTACTCGGTATTGTCGAGTTCTGTAGCGTACTCGAGAACAGCCTCAATGAATCCTCTCAGGAAGTAGCAGCAGAATGGCTCCTCACTCTCATGCATGGCTGTATACGGGTTATCCTTAACCTCCAATATCGCCTCTTCGTCTTGCCACTTTATTTGCAGCTTGGCAATCTTGATGTCGCCAAATGGAATGATGAGCCGTTCAAGAGCCATCTTTATGAACTCGATGAGGCCCTTGAGATGACCGAAAGGCTTTCGTCTTCCAATCTGGAAGTATTCCTTTTGTGCTTCCACTCCTGCCATTCGACCAGCAGAGTAGTAGATGTCACGAACATGTTCTGGAAACATCTCGGCAATTCTATTTGTGAGCTTGCTCAATACCTTGGAGAAGAAAGCAGAAACTAGCTGTTTTTTATCGAGCTGTCCTCGCCACCAAGGTACGACATCTTCTTGTTTCGACATTGGAATTCTCCTAAGGCAGTGGAATTAGTGAATACAGATGTTAAGTGCTTTGCTTAGAATTTGCAAAGGAGCACGCAGGCAATTTATCTGGATACTTGACACTATGAAGCATCAGAATCTTTATTCGAAACTAACCGGTCTTAAAATGAACATAAAGTAAATCACATAGAGTTAGTGTGCCCTTATAAGGCAACACGTCGAGATTCACATTTTTAATGTCCACTACGCTTGGGGAGATGTCCTGTGGTTTCGGATTGCGCGGCATGCTGACGGACAGACCTATATTTCCGATTCTATTACCTTGGCTTCCTCATTAGATCATGACACAGTATACATGCAAGGGCCCTTAGTACTCGCTTTCAGAGGCGGATGGGCATCAGGAAACTACGGGTATGCCTATTGGGATGATATTCGGGTGTCTCAAGTCCCCGCGGCTGGATTGCTAGGGTAAGGAAGGCCTCATAAGTGAATTCACCCAGTGTGTCCTTGAAATTGCGGAACACATGGAAACAATCTTTAAGATCTAGAAAGATGCTTGCTGGTTGCATAATTATCGCTTGCATAGTCAGTGGAGGGCTCACTCTCTATCTAGTCAGTCCTTCGCCTGATGATGGTGAGCCTCCCCGACTTAGTTTATACCTCAAGATCACTGACAAAGTGGTGTACAGTAATGGAAATGTATCATTTACTGTTATTTGCATGGTTGAGAGCTTCAAGAACTATCCAATCCCACAAGGTGATCTCTTTCATATCGAAAAGGTAATCATATGTGTTGAGGACAGACTGATAGACTTCAATTCGTCACTTGGTGAGATAAAAACTACGAGTGAGATACCTGTGGTCGATGGTGATTTTTCTCTAAGTGCAAATGAAAAAGTCAGCTTGACGTTTCAAACCTCTTTTGGCCTTCATGATCTGTCACATGTATACGTAGGTGTCCTTGCTGTCCTTACGATTGACCCTGATCGTACTGTCACTAGATGGGACGGGTATACAAGTATAATTCCATCGTAGCTCCTTTGAAAAGCATCGTACGTGTATTTCCACGGCAAATTGGCTATCGATTAGTCCTGAGAAGTCATAATCAATCAGAATGTAGCCCAAGTCTTCACGGGCTCGATGTATCTCGTATTCCAATCCTTCCTCCGGATTGATGAAACTGTGTGACGTCAATGACTCTCCTCAGATTAACAAACTGTTCAACAGATTACTCTTCCGACATTCACCACAGACCATTATGTCTAGACTTCAGATACTCCTCAATCTTAGTCAGATTGTCAGGCACCTCGGGAAGCTCCACCATCTCAACCTCTAATGAGAAGCCAGGATTGCTCCTCCCATATTTCGCAATCTTGTTGTCAACGGTTACAGCCTTAGGCATTGTATCAATCTCATAGATTCTACCATCAATCAGATCGATGACGTCAGCCTTCCACCTTGGAATCTGGCCTCGGTGACTTAGTTGCCCTCAGCATCAAGAATCATCTTGGCGATCGCTGCCTTCACCAAGAAGTGTTTCATGGTTTCCCTTCCGGGATTATGTCGTACCACGTTCATATTGTGGTTCCAGTTTCCAATCTGGATCTTGTTCACCCTTTTAAGATAGTTGAGTTCTTGTATCTCAAGTCTTGTCAGTCTAACCATCCCTTCACCTCATTCCATGTATCTTAGTAGTCCTTGCTTCTCTGCTCGCCTCACTGTTCCGACATGACACTGCACATTGTCTACAGCCCGAGTAGCAAATTGGATACTTGCCTCCGTAGACATCTCCCAAGGTCCAGTTGTGGTTGTACGTGCTGAATCTGTGGTCACTTGTGGTAGGAGCCTTGAAGAGAGCCCAGTCAGGAACGTAGTCCAGGATTGGATTGCGCTGCATCTCTCCTTTCATGTATCGAGTGGGAGTCTGAAGGACGAGCGGTTTCCTGTCATAGGTGGCCCCGAAATCCCCACTCATCAAGAAGTCCTGTCGGTCTCAGAGCCTCTCACCCTCCTCTGTGATGTCATCGAAGTGTGAGATGACGGCCAGTTAGATCCAGTGGCCACCGTATTGTAGATGGGTTTCACCAGCCCTCTTCATCTGTCCCAAGAAGTCATCATTCTCGAAGGCACAAATGGATGAGTGGATTAATATGTTGAAGTTGGCGGGTTCCCTCATCTGAGCCTTGGATGGTTGGTTCCAGAGTTTTTCCGCTTCGCCTGCAAGAGTTAGTCATCTATCTTTATTAACAGGTTTCTTTTGTCCTGACGCCGTCAGACATTCAAATAGAGATGATGTACAATGTCAGATTTTTATCACAAGGTCACCGATGAGGTGGTCAAGAAGCTCGTAGCTATATGTGGCGATGAGTACGTCACGACGAGCGAACCACTTCGTCATAGCTATATGGCCCGGGGTATCATGGGACTTGAGGCTGTGGTACCCGAGGCTGTTGTCCGACCTGCAAACCCGGAAGAGGTCTCAAAGGTGCTCGTGGTTGCGAACGAGAATCTTAGTCCTGTTACGCCTGCTGCAGGAGGACTCAGTGGAGGATTCGCATTGCCTGCGATTGAGCCAGGCGGAATTCTAATGGATATGACCCGGATGGACAAAATGGAGGTTGATACTGAAAACCGAGTCATGATCGTAGAACCGGGCGTAAAGTCAGGCGATGCATGGAGAATTTTCAAGACAAAGTACCCTGATTGGGCGCCACCGATTCCAGATGGGGCTCCGCCTGCTGCAACAGTCTTGGGCGATGCCATTGAGAGAGGGTTCTCGCTTGTGACCGGAGTATATGGTCCACAAGCAGACATGATCATGGGAATGGAAATTGTCTTGCCAACTGGGGAGATATTCCACACTGGATCGTGGGCACTCCCAGGCGCAAAGCCATTCTATCGCTGGGGCGTAGGTCCTAACCCAGATGGACTCTTTCTTGGATCGCAGGGATCAATGGGAATTATCACGAAATGTGCCATCAAGATGGTACCTCATCCTCATTACAAGACAGTCGTCGCCTACGGAGGAGAAACTTGGGATGATATCATCAAGCCTGCATGGGAGATATCTAAGCACGAGATGGGTGTTGGTGAACGCACGGTCATGGTGCAAGGCGGAAATTATGAATTGGTCATGACTCGCTGGCCAAAGACCAATGTGCCAACAGATTATGATTTCTACAAGAGTATTGGAATCGACAAGAAGTGGATGAACTACGAGTGCTGGGCATGGACCAAGGAGGAGCTGGACTTCACACTGAAGAAAATAGACGAAGTCTACAAAGACTACGAGGTGAAATACTCAAGGAAGACTCCACAACAAGACCTGCACCCGAAGCAGGTGGCATCGCGGCTCAAAAAGCCCAACAAGATTGCAATCCCATATTCGCTCTGGCAAGCTGGATTCCTATTCATCACCTGGTACTGTCCATGGCTAGAGAGTAGCAAGATGATGGAAGAGTACTGCGCTGCTATGGAGAACTACGGCTTTCCGCCGACCATGTGGGTCGCATCCATTGACCAT
This sequence comes from Candidatus Thorarchaeota archaeon, assembly GCA_048882485.1. Lineage (GTDB taxonomy): Archaea > Asgardarchaeota > Thorarchaeia > Thorarchaeales > Thorarchaeaceae > SMTZ1-83. Next base: position 56,143 of record JBHLRP010000017.1, on the reverse strand, counting down.
GCTCGACAGGCAATTGTCATGCCCATCCTTTGCTTTGACAGCACCGAGGACGGCATCATGGAGAAGATTCGAGAGTTCAACCTCGAAACAACGAAGAGTTTCCTAAAGCATGGCTGGCTCAATTATCGTCCAGACCCATTCGTTCATGCTCCTGAAACCTTCAGTAAGGCGAAAGAATACTACAAGATGCTGGTTAAGTTCAGGAAGGTCCTGGACCCGAATCTCATCCTGCATCCAGGCCGGCTGGCAATCCCATGGGAAACTGTAACTGACCTGCCGAACCCCTTTGAGGAGTGAAATCCAGGGGGCGGAAAAAGTTACGCAACGTAACATCTTTAATGTAAGAAGAGAAACAGGAGGAAGATGGACATGGTAACACTAGAGGAACTTCGCAAGATCAACGCACGATGTATTCACTGCCGAGCCTGTCAGTATGCATACAGCGGCGAGCCTGACAAAGAGGGGGAAACTGAGGAATATACCGGGATGCTTCAGGGTTGCCCCGCAGGGATATACTTCGGATGGGAGGGCTATTTCAACTCCGGTAAGCAATGGATGGCCCGGGCGTTTTTGAACGGCGAACTGCCAGCCAGCAGGGAACTACTCGAGGTAGCTGAAGCGTGCACGACATGTGGCATGTGCGAAACTCAGTGCCCAAACTATATTGACACAGTACATGTCACTGAGGCGCTCAGGGCAGCTGTCCTCGAAGCAGGTGTGGAACCGCTTGACAAGCACAAAGGCTTCGGGACTAGGGTCAGAGATCCCAACATGAAGAATCCCTATGCTGAGCCATTTGAGGAACGTACCAAGTGGTTTAGTGGCGAGGTTGACAACAAGAACGTGAAAGTGGCGTATTTTGTGGGCTGTACTGGAGCATATCGCCAACAGCATGTCGCAGACCACACTGCATCAATCCTGAAGAAACTTGGTTTCGACTTCACTGTGATGAGTGAGGAGGTCTGCTGTGGTTCACCACTGCTGAGGACCGGACAGAGAGATGTGTTTAGAGAAGTCATGGAGAAGAACCTAGAGATCTTCAAGGACTTTGACCTGCTTGTTTATTCATGCGCTGGCTGCTACAAGACATTCCGCAACGACTATCCCACCATGAGCGGAAAGCCTTTGCCATTCAAGGTGAAGCACACCGTGGACCTAGTATATGAGCTTCTGAAGGAAAGCAAGCTCAAAATTAGCAAGGAGTACGCTGAGAAGGTCACTTGGCATGATCCCTGCCATAGCATTCGCCATGTTGGTCTAGCTATCAAGAAGGACATCCTTGAGAACTCAGAGAACTGGCTTCTCGATGAGCGAAAGGCCAAGAGAGCCGAGGCTGAGTACTATGAGATGCCCCGTGAGGTCTTGAGAGCAATTCCCGGCCTTGAACTCCATGAGATGTATCGCATCAAGGGCGACAGCTTCTGCTGTGGGGCCGGAGGCGGTGTGAAGGCACAGTTTCCTGATATGGCGAATGCCACTGCTAGGGAACGGATGAAAGAAGCGGCTTCTACTGGTGCAGATGTCATCATGACCTCATGTCCATTCTGCATCACGAATTTCTCTGATGCCGTAAAGGCCATGAAGAAGGAGGAAGAAGAGACCGGCAAAGACCTTTCTGCTGAGGGGTCGAAGCTGAAGGTCGTCGAGCTTCTTGAAGTTCTTGACCAGCTAATTGAGTAGCATAATTTGAGAGCCCCTCTTGGGGTTCTCTACTTACTTCTTTTTGATGCCGAGAATTCAGAAATTCTGCGTTGGTGGCAAGGCATAATATTGCAATTGGGCACGCTGAGTCTATGAGTAGGGGAGATACCATTTCAAAGGCGCATCAGGAGCTGGCCCGTGAGCGATATGGCGTGGCTTCGGAGCAACTGAACTTTGCAGGGGGAATGGAGAACGCCGTCTATTCCTATCAAAAAGATGGAAAGACAGTCTTCCTCCGATTTGGTCATAGCTCGCACATGACTCTCGACCTTGTGAGTGCGGAGATTGATTGGGTGGTTTATCTTCTTGAGAAGAATGTGCCAGTAGTAAAACCCGTAAAATCAGAGAATGGAATTTATGTTGAGAGGATAGGAAAGGGAAAGGACTCCTACAATGTGGTTGCCTTTGAGGAAGCGGAGGGAGAACAGCTCGATTTTGGAGATCCCAAGAGCTGGAATTACTCTGTTGTAAGGGACTGGGGTAGGACCATTGGAAGGATGCACTCAGTCACCAAAGACTACAAACCCAAATCAGCTAGAAGGTATGAGTTCCGGCCTGAGTTGGACCTCTCTCTCATCAAGAGAGAAGACATGAAAGTCAGGGAGAAGGTCAGCAATCTCTTTCAGAGCATGCATGAATTGCCTAAGGGAAGAGAGGAACATGGTCTCGTGCATTCGGATATCCATGTGGGAAATTTCTTTGTAAAGGATAACAAGCTATCAGCTATCCTAGACTTCGATCGTGCATGCTACAAGTGGTTCGTATCTGAGATTGCAGTCGCTCTCTACTATCCACTCTATGTATCAATGCTAAGGAACGATGCTGATGAGCAAAGGGAATTTGCATCGAGATTCCTACCGGCTTTTCTTGAAGGGTACAAAAGTGAGAACACTCTAGACTCGATGTGGCTTGAACAACTAAAGATGTTCATGCAGGTCAGGGATGCAATTCTCTTCATGTATCTGCCACCAAGTGTGCCAGAAGAAGTGAGGGGAAGATTCAGAAGGAGAATCTTAGGAGAAGACACCTACACTGATATCGAATTTCATAAATTGTGAAGGCTAATCTTCCAAACTAGGCCAGCAGTGATATTGCTCATCTGAGGAGGACGCGAGATTGATTGCCAGTTTTGCATCGAAAAGCTCACGATCAAGTATCTGCGACCACAGAGCCAACCCTCCATCCGCTTCCATAGGTATCAGATAGCTTGGTTCTTGCCCTTCAACAAAGATGAGTATCTCGTCAGTTCCCAAGAAGTCTGCAGGTCGGAAACATACTCGAATTATCTCATCCCACCTTATTCTTGCACGGCTCTCTTCTCTCTCAGGAGGGTGGATATGAACATCAATGAATTCTTCATTGAACTTCACGTGAAACCAAGTGCTAAGAGCCATAATTCTCCATTACATGTGAGAGGACATTTAACGTTGATGGATGCCAATGAATTCTAGTAGGAAAATACTTTACATTGATGCGTATTGTCAAATGGGGCAGAGTTATGAAGAATCTCTCACATGCTGCATTTTCTTTTGTATTGATCATCATCCTGACGAGCAGTGTTTCTTTGAGCACGGCAGGCCATGGTGCGAATTTTACTTCGTCAGTACTAATGCCAGATTATTTTAGAGGCCCACCTCCGATAAACACCCTGATATGGGAAATTGACAGTCATCCGGCATCTTTTGATCCACATGCCTTTACTGAACCCGTAGCGGAACGGATTCAATGCAATGTGTATGAGGGGCTCTATACATACCCCAGAGGCACAAACGCTACAGAACCATTGGTCCCACTCTTAGCATCTGATAGCCCAACAATCTCTGGTGACGAGCTGAACTATACGATTCCACTAAGACAAGACATCCGATTTCATGATGGAACACCATTCAATGCAAGCTGTGTGAAGTGGAACTTTGCAAGGTCGTTCAAGATGTCATCCTACGATTCTGACTATTGGGTATTGACCTATCATCTTGATGGCACAGAGGCAGTCTATGATGCGGCTTATAAGTACGGGTGGGGATCGGATGAGCATGTAGCAGCATTTGACGAGTGGCTTGATACTGGAGCGATCTTTGTACTCGATACCTACACAATCCGATTCACACTTAGAGAACCATATCCCTATTTTCTATCGCTCCTTGCACACCCAATTAGCGTAATCATGAGTCCAACATATGTTCTCGCCCATGCTGAAAGCGGATTTACATCATGGGACGAATATGGAATCGACTTCGGAGAAACTCACACCTATATGGAGAAACATATGTGTGGTACTGGACCCTATGTATTTCTTGAGTACGACTACCCATACTTTACACGTTTGGGAAAGAACATAGATTATTGGAGAGATACAGTCACTGATCCTTCTGTCACTGCGCCATCTTATGCGGGATATTTCGAAGAGATAATCATTAGACTTGAGGAATGGGAACTTGGTAGAATCGATAATCTTGCACTAGGCAGGACTGATGGATGCGACATGACACCGATCTATCATTACAATGTCATCAATCCCACTACTAGAGAACCTATTTATCCAGGAACCAATGTTTCAACCTCAGGACTGCACTACGACATGTTCTTTGTCGGGTTTGATCAAGATGAAATCAAGTTTGATCCAGACGGCGCCTTGTATATAAGCCCATTTCATAATATCAATTTCCGAAGGGCGGTTTCTTGGGCTGTTGATTATGAGGGATTCATTGATTCTATTCTACACGGATTTGGAGTTCAGGGAAAGGGTCCAGTTCCACAAGGAATGGCGGGTCATAACGGAACGGCATATCAAATGGAATTGAACATAACAAGGGCTGTTGAAGAATGGAATCTTGCTATGGCAAATACAACTTTTGTTACGACACTCAATGATATGAATAATGAAATCAGATTCTCCTATGCTGATGATTCAGACATTAGATACGATTTGCTCTTATTGTTGAAAGAAAGTTTGGAAGCCATCTGGAGTCATCCTGAGGCATCAACAGAAGGTTTGGATTCAGGAATGTCTTGTGTGATCGATGAGCTTAGCACAAATGACTACGCTTTGCTTGGCATAAACAGATGGAAGATGGTATGGACATGGAGCTTCCGCCCGGCTTATGCAGACATCAGTGATTCGCTCTACGCCCTAGCATATCAATATGGAGCCCCTCGGAGTATAGGCTACAATAATACTGAGGTGAACTTATGGTTCGAAGCAGGAGAAGTCGAAGCGGTTTCGGATGAGCGAAACCGGTTGTTCAGTCTCATACAGGAGAAGATTGCTGAAGATGCATGTTACTTGTGGATGTATCAAGAGAGAGAGTTTCGAACCTGGCGACAGTGGCTGCAAGGAGATGGACTCGCCTTCAATCCTATGCAGAGGGAATACTTCTATGAAATATACAAGGACATACCCGAGGACAAAGATTTGCCAACACTCAGTGGTCCTGTCAATGCGACCGCCCCCTACAATGTCGAGCATTATGTGAGGCTTCCAGCTTCAGATAGTAATCCATTGTCGGTTGAATACTTGATATATGGCCTGAATTATGGTCCATTTGGCTATCCATGGCTTGGGGGTGACGTGTTGATTGACACACAATACCTTGAGATAGATAACTATACAGTCTTCGTCATAGTCTATGATATAGTAGGGAACTCAGCCAATCACACGTTTTATCTGAACATAGTAAACGCCAGTGAATTTACTCCAACCACAACAACTACGCCAAGAACGAGTCAGACTGACGGCTTACTAGGCATAGAGCAAATTCTGATGATTGCGGCTGGAGTAGGAACGGCAGTTGTAGTGTTTGTGATAGTCTTAATCCAAAGGAGAAGGACCTGAACCTTCAACGAAAATGAGTATCTCATCAGTTCCCAAAAAGTCTGCAGGCTCGAAGAATACTCTTACAATTGAGCCCCACCGTATTCTGCTACGTTGCTCTTCGCGTCCAAGTGGATGAATATGGATGTCAATGAAATCCTCACCAAACGTGACATGAAACCAGGTATTCAGAGCCATGGGGTATTGCTCATTGGAGAATCGCATTTAACAGTGATTCGCATAATGCTCGACCCTGTCCATTCTCTAGGGAGGCATATCATTGCCTGCGAAGCAAGACAACTACTATGGCAACTGCACCAAGTCCCCCTACTAATGCAGCGATTACCAAAGGATATCCCAAAGGAAATTCCGGAGGTGGAGGACTGGTTGATACTGAAGGAGATTCGGGAGTCGTTGTCGTAGTGGTGGTGGCTGTGCCGCCTGGCAATTCAGTGCCCGCTATTTCAACAAGCCAGATTGAGATCTTGAGCATCAGCCCCCATTCGGATTCAGGGTCATTAAGGTCATCAAAGGCATCAGTGCCATCCCTAGGATCGCCCTCCTCATATTCGGGATGCGGGCTTGAGAGAAATACAGTGCCCAGCTGGTACCTGCACACAATCATTGCAGCTTGCCCGCCACTGGGATAGGTCATAATTGGTATTGCATCAGCCATGCCGGGACCGGAGAAGTATGAAGAGCCCCAATATAGAGTTGTGTAGTTTGCTGGTTCATCTGACAAATCCGGCCCAGTTGAGCTTCGGTTCACATTTAATTCCATCAAGTATGTGCCAGTACCCCCTACTGCACTGCCGTAAATGCCATCGAAAAGCCCAAGACCTGAATTCGTCCCGAACATTGCACCACCGCAAATACCAAAATATGAACCGCCATTAGCTACGAACTCCCTGACCTTCTGACGTCCTTCTTCCCCAAGCTCATAGTAATATCCATACGTTGAGCCGCCAGGAAATACCAGCAAATCGTAGTTATCAAGAACAGTAGTATTTCTGATATCATCTCTATCAACATAGGCTGTTGAGCCACCCATCCAATCGAACATCCCCTTGAGCGCGGTGGCGCTAGTGTCGAGAGCACTGCTGTCGTTATAGACTGCAACATTAATCCCTGTCAAATCCGTTCTGATGGTTTCAGAATAGGACTGACCCAAAACTTCAGGATGGCCTGACATTAACGAAATCGAAATCAGTAGCGCAACAACATAAAGGAACATTATAGATCTGAGCGAAGCCAGCACCGATTGGGACATGATACTCACCTAGCTTGCAGTGGTATCGTTTCAGTGTGATTATAATCAATAGGTTCAGCGCATTGGAAACCCCTCTTGCATTTTGGCAATGGTGTCAGGAAGTTTGGAAGATTAGCCTTCTTTCAATTGAAAAGCCACTACAATCATTGCCTCCATTACCAAGCCCAAACAGAGAATTGGAGGGAAGAAGGATCCGGTGAGGTCAGTGAGATAGCCTACAATAGCTGGGCCCATAAATCCAAAGACTGCGCCGAATGAGAAGTATGCTCCACTTGCGACTCCAGTATATTCAGCTCCAATATCAGGAAGGTCCATCAGGACGACCAGTAGAATTGGCATCATTGCACCACTAAGTATCCCATAAATAGCAAGTGATCCCAAGAGAAGCAATCCAACAGACATTGCTGCAACGATTATGGAGATGCCTTGAAATATCAGGATTGCAATGATGATAGGCCTTCTTGAACCTGCTTTAGCGAGGCTAGGGATGAAGACACTACCAATAAGACCAATCCACGTCGGGAAGGAAGCGACCAATCCTGCTTCAACTGTGCTGAATCCCTTCGACTCTAAGAGAGCTGGAAGCCAGTTGCCAAATCCGTAATAAATGAGAAATCCGGAGGTTCCAATAATGGCAACCTTCCAAACAGACTTGGAATGATGTAGGTTTCGCAATATTTTGTCCAATGTCGGAAGTGCAATACTCTCAACCCCGCTTGGAGTTGGCTCTTTGACTAGAAGAATCCAAGCGCAAGCAATTAGCAGCCCCACGAGCCCATAGACTAAGAAGACATTACGCCAAGTTCCAACAAGAGGAATAATGATTGCATTTGTTAGTGCAAGTGCTATTGTGGACCCGATGATGAAGCCGGTCATGTATATCCCGGTTGCTAATCCACGCTCTCGACCATGAAAAGCAGAAGCGACCACTTTGGGAAGCCCAACCGAAATGGTTGGCCCGCCCATACCGAAGATGAGCACAGTAAGAAATAGCGTTTCAAAGTTTGCAGCAAATACACGAAGAATAGCGGAGGAGGATATCAGAACTAGACCGGCGGTTATCATCTTTCTATGCCCAATTCGGTCAATGATAGCACCAGTTGGGATGGCAAAGGGAACGTACATTAGAATTACAGAACCAAGTATCGCGCCCATTTGTGAGAAGGTCAATGAGAGATCAGTGGCAATTGTGGTTGCGAGAGGGGGAATTGAGGAAAGGATGAGGCCAAAGGCAAGATAAACAAGCCAAGCGAGGCTGAGAATGACCCATCTGTAAGGGCTTTTTGAAACGCTATTCTCATTCTCCAAGACCCAAGCCACCTGAATGCGATTTATCCTAGGACTAAGTTCCAAGTAAAAAGTGTGTCTTCTCTTGGGGCTAGTCTTTTCGAACCGATGCAGGTGCAGAGTAAGATATTTCCACTGCTCTGAATCTGAATTCTGTGGTGCCAAATCATGACTATTGAGTTCGGAATCCACTTTGAGCCGCTATTTGGCTTTGATTATGAAACGATTGAGGATATCACGCTTAATGCAGAACGACTAGGATATCATTCGGTTTGGACGTGCGATCATTTCTTCAAAGATATGGATTCCGTGGCGGTGAACAGTCTTGAGGCTTGGACTCTTCTCACGGCGCTTGCTGTAAAGACCTCACGAATGAAGCTTGGTGTCCTTGCCACATGCAATTCGTATCGACCCCCCTCACTCCTTGCCAAGATTGCAGCCACACTTGATATGATTTCAAATGGGCGACTCATACTTGGTATTGGAGCCGGGTGGAAAGAGGTCGAGTACAACGCATACGGGTACCGTTTCCCCTCACTCCGAGAGAGATTTGATCGCCTAGAGGAAGCCCTTCAAGTCATCATCAAACTATGGACAGAAGACAGAGCAACCTTTGACGGTAAATACTATGGGCTGAACGATGCTGTCTTTGCGCCCAAACCCATTCAGAGACCCTATCCTCCAATCCTAATCGGGGGACATGGCGAGAAGCGCACGCTGAAGCTTGTGGCCAAATATGGTGATATGAGCAATTTTTCTCCATGGGGAACAGATAGGCTTGAAAGACTCCTAAAGGCCCTAAAAAATCACTGTGCAGATGAAGGACGTGACTACGAATCTATAACGAAGACATTCCTTGGCTACTGCCTGATTACTGACAATGAGGATGAGATTTGTGACTTCAACACCAAGCGAGCTAGGGAGCAGAGTATAACACTAGATGAGTATCTGGAGAAACAATCAAGCTTGCCTGGTGCATGGGCTGGGTCTGTTGAGGAAATAACAGCACAGTTCCAGCATTTGGCAGTCTTGGGCTTCTCTCACTTCCAAGTATTGTTTCCCTACAAACGTGAACGCGAAACAAGTGAGATATTCGCAGAAAAGGTCATTGCGAATGTGTGACGAGATGAGATAGCTGGCCCTTCACTTCAAGTGAAAGGAAGACCCAGACCCAGAGGATTGCGCTCATGGCAGTGAGGATTTCAGGTATAGCCATACCAGTCCATGGTACAGTACCTTCGAACGTACCCCACCAGATGTAGACTGAGAAGAAAGGCAGCAACAACGATAGCACACAGAACCACCACAGATGCCTGTATCTAAGCCAAGATAGACCAACAAACCACATCGCAAATGGGAAAGTTGTGAAAAGGCCCACTGAAACCATATAGTGGGTTGGGTTGAAGTTCTCTGAGAAGACGCCAATTGCAGTGAGAAAGCCACAAGCGATGAGAAATGGGAACATCGCAATCCGCGTGGGCCAATCATTGATCTGCTTGATAAAGGCAAATGTGATAATGAACAAAAGAACGCCCGTAGTAACCAAGCCAAAGTTGAAGATGATCGCCCTAGCGAGAGGATTGGGGCCAATATCGGTTCTTGTGTAGTGTCCAAGGTCACTGAGCGCATTTGTCACCCAGTCAAAGCTCGGGGATATTGCGATGGCTAGCGCTATGCAGGCGAGAGCTATCAAGGGTGCTATGTATCCTATCAGAGCTGCTCTAGGCAAACCTCGAATCTTCTCAGCGATTGACATGGTATTTCGGCATTAAATGTGATATATAGATACATATGTTACTTCCAGAAACGCTTCAAATTGAAAACGACTCGCCTTCCTTCAAATATCTGAACTCTGTGTCAGTCTCTTTCTCAACCTGTTTCTTGAAGGCATCAACGCTCTTGTCCCAGGTGTGCATGGGCACTACTACCTTGGGCTTTATGATTGATGTAGCCTCAGCGGCATCCTTGTTATCCATGGTATAGGTATCGCCACAGGGGAGCAGAGCGACGTCAATCTGGCCCAACTCATTCATCTCGGGAATCACATCGGTATCCCCAGCGAAGTAGATTGTCTTGTTCTCAGCACTGATGAGATATCCGACTCCAAATCCCTTGGGGTGATAGGGATTGCCTGGTGATCGAAACCGCTTCACGTTGTATGCATGAACAGCTTTGATTCTTATCCCCTCAACCTCGGCCTCTTCGCCCGGTGCCAGCGAGGTTATCGCAGCACCTAGCTTAGTACCGCAGTCTTCAGGGGCGATAATCGTAGTTGCAGAATTGCGTACTTCATTAATTGCTTCAGGGAAGCAATGATCATTGTGAGAGTGAGTAGCCAAAACCAATGTTGCAGGATCTAATTCGTCAGGAACTCTCTCCCTTAGCTGCTTCGAACGATAGAGATCAAGATAGATGACCTTCTCATCAACATTAATCTGGAAGCTTGCATGACCTAGCCACCGAATAGATATTGTCATAATAATCAGGTAAATAGGACATCTACTTGTCATAAATCTGATTGCTCCGGCGCCCTGAGGTTGAGTGTGTGAAATATGAAGCTCGCAGCAGTTGCAGATGTTCATAGCCCGAAATTTCTTGAGGATTTTGTAGAATCACTCACCTTTGTGGATGCACCAGACATATTTCTATTCGCGGGCGATATGGTAAATTTCGGAAGAGCATCCCAGTACTTGAACATCATTCAAGCCATTGATTCTTCAGAAGCGAGAGATGTTCCGGTAATAGCTTGTTTTGGAAATGAGGAATTTGAAGCTGCCAGAAAGGAAATATTGAGCCTGACAGAAGGAAGAATACTGTTTCTTGATGGAGAGTCGACATCTCTGGAGATTGCAGGATCTAGGATTGGAGTTATTGGTGCTACTGCACCAGTTGACATCAGGGGAGGAAGAAAGAGGCTCAACAAGATGGGGCTGAGAGAATTTTATGAGTCACGTGCCGAAAGCTTGGCCAATAAAGTAAAGGAAACTGCAGCTGAAGTTGATTGCACCATTTTACTGATGCATTACAGTCCACTTTCCGAACGAGTGAATGACAATGACATCAGCGAGTATTCTTGGTGGATGTCCAAGATAATTGAGGATGTACAGCCTGATATTGTGATTCATGGACACCTGCATATGTCTGACAGACTCGAAACGAAAATCGGTAAGACTCGAATCGTTAATGTGGCATTTCCTGCTGTTGGAAAGATAACGGAGATTGTACTCTAGCCATCAGAATACCTTTGGCTCTTCCCATTCCCCAAACACATCACGCCAGACGTCGCAGATCTCTCCAACGCTTGCATAGGCTCGAACTGCCTTAACAACATGAGGGAGCACATTCTCTGTACCCTCAGACGCCTTTCTCAAACCATCTAGGGCTTCCAGCACCTTCTTGTTGTTACGTTCTTTGCGTATCTTGTTTAATCGCTCAATCTGTCTTTTCTCAACTTCTGGGTCAATCTTCAGGACGGGGATTGCTATCTCCTCATCTTCGAGAATGAAGTCATTCACTCCAACGATAATTCGCTTCTTGGTTTCAATCTCTCGTTCGTAGCGGTATGCCGCCTCTGAAATCTCCTTCTGAAAGAATCCCTTCTCTATCGCTGGTATAACACCGCCAAGCGAGTCGACATGGTCGAAGTATTTGTATGCCTCCTCCTCAAGTTCGTTGGTCAAAGCCTCCACATAGTATGATCCTGCAAGGGGGTCAATTGTATTAGGCACACCACTCTCGTGTGCCAACACCTGTTGAGTTCTGAGAGCCACTCTAACTGCATCCTCAGTTGGAAGCGCTAAGGCTTCATCCATTGAATTTGTATGGAGTGACTGTGTGCCTCCCATCACAGCGGCCAGTGCTTGGTAGGCTGTACGAACAACGTTCACCATTGGTTGTTGGGCTGTCAATGAGCATCCAGCGGTTTGAGTATGGAATCGCATCCACAGAGACCTCTCCTTCTTGGCATTGAACCTCTCCTTCATCTCACGCGCCCAGATTCTTCGAGCAGCTCTGAATTTTGCAGCCTCCTCAAAGATGTCATTGTGAGAGTTGAAGAAGAACGAAAGGCGTGGGGCAAAGGTGTCCACATCAAGACCCCGGGCTATGCCTGCCTTCACATACTCCATGCCATTGAGCAGAGTGAAAGCAAGTTCTTGAGCTGCCGTAGAGCCAGCCTCTCTGATGTGATAGCCTGAGATGCTTATTGTATTCCATCTGGGAATGTTCTTGGCGCAATATTCCATTATGTCTACAATGATGCGAAGCGAAGGCTCAGGCGGGTATATCCAGCTCTTTTGCGCCATATACTCCTTCAAGATGTCGTCTTGTATCGTACCTCCGATTTGATGAGAGCTCACACCTTGCTTCTCAGCAGCAACCATATACATCGAAAGCAGGACTGACGCAGGAGCATTGATGGTCATCGAAGTTGTGACCTTATCAAGCGGAATCCCATCAAATAGAATCTCCATGTCCTTGAGTGTATCGACTGCAACTCCCAGCTTGCCAACCTCTCCATAGGAAAACTCATGATCAGAATCATGGCCATAGATTGTTGGCAGATGAAATGCAACGCTGAGCCCTGTCTGGCCAATCTTGAGAAGGTATTTGAATCGCTCATTTGTTTCTTCTGCGGAGCCCATCCCTGCGAATTGGCGCATGGTCCAGAACTTACCGCGATAGAGGGTGGGTTGCACAGCACGGGTATAGGGGTATTCACTTGGAAATCCTAAGTCTCGCAAGTAGTCAAACTTAGGAATGTCCAAAGGCGTATAGATCCTCCTAACAGGCCGACTAGACGTGCTGATAAACTCCTCACGACGTTCGGGATGCTTCTCGGTGTGGCGGGAAAGAGTGCCTGCTTCCCAACGTTCCTTTGCAGCTTGAATCTCACTCAGATCAGGATCAAGTGTTTCGGGAGTATCTTCCTTCTTTGCCTTGTCAGCGCCCATAGACGACTCTCCTTCTCAGTGAAACAAGAGAGATTGTCCAGTGTCTCGATATTAACTGTTTGTTTCTTGGCTTACCAGCTTGTTGATTGCTGATGCAATTGCATCCTAGACATCTTTATGTGATAGAACTGAAACTCCTCAATTCGAGGTATTCGAATGTCGAAACTAGATGAAATTGCGGCGCTGCTCGATGAGATCGATATTGTCTATTCTCGAGAAGAGGCAGGCCTTCTTATGGTTTGGGACACTGCCCAGTTTGATGATCTCAAGGTTCTAATTCTCACAAGCCCTGATGAGAGCTGGCTCTTCATTACTGCGCTCTTTACAAAGTTCAGCAGCATTCCCCAAGAAGAACAGCACAAGCTTATGTACGACATGCTTGTTTCCTCATGGAAGGTGAATGGTGTCAAGTTTGTAATCACTAGTGATGACTACATCTCAGTGACGGCAGAAACAAATGACACAGATCTCACTGGCGAGGAACTTAGGACTCTGATTGACAATACTGTAGGGGCCTGCGATGTTCTGGCAACCTTTACCCCTGGATATGGCGACTAGGCGCTCCCAGTATTTTGCCCCTGACCCGGCCGCATAAGCCGGGTGCGGGCTCTATTCAGAACTCAAATCCCTTTCTGGCTTGAATGTCTTTTGATGAGTAGTAGTGCTTGAGCTCTTTCATCTCCGTGACAAGGTCTGCAGCTTCAAGTAGCTCTGCACGAGCGTAACGCCCTGTCATTATCAATTCAACATCGGGAGGTTTTACTTTGATGAGGTCCAACTGATCCTCAAGAGCAATAAGATTCCATTCTACAGCGACATTGATTTCGTCAAGGATGAGGACATCATAAGTGTGGTTCCGGAGCGCATTACGAGCTAGTTGCAATCCGTCTTGAGCAAGCTTCACATCAATCGGATCCGGATTCTCTTTGTCAACCCAGTCAAGTCTTCCAACCGGCACAATCTCGAAGTTCGAAATCTGTTCCACTGATCCAAACTCACCATAGTTGATCTCTGTCTCTCCATCTCGTTCAGCTATTTTCGCCTTCATGAAACAGATCATCAAAACTTTTAGACCATGACCTGCCGCTCGTAGCCCAGCTCCAAGGGCACAAGTCGTCTTTCCTTTGCCATCACCAGTATACACCTGGACTTGCCCAGGTTTCTTGAGATCCATTCCAAGGCCTCAGATCCCTTTGATGTGCTTCACAAGCTTCGCTACTCTGCGACCAAGTTCCTCACTCGCATCTATTGCAAGTGTGTCTGTGTCCGCCTTTCGCCACTTGCCCTCATCTGTCTGCATGCTGCCTGATCCAAATGTGCCATGTTTTACGGGACTTCCCACGGAACCCACAACGATCATGCCTTGTCCCAAGGCATATCTGTTTAGAACATCAATAACGTGCTCTTGGCCACCATAACGAAGACCTGCATATGTGATCGCACCAAAAACCTTGTCCTTGAGCTGATGATCAAGCATCTTCAGGGTTCTCGACCGATCTATGAAGTCCTTTAGGATTCCGGGGACAGATGTGAAGTAAGATGGAGCTGCGATAATGATTCCTTCGGCTTTAGCGAGATTCTCCTCAATCTTTGGCATGTCATCATGTTCACTCTCTGGGCAGGGTTTCTTCCTCACGCATGCATCACAGCCAGTACAGTATCGGATTTCGTAGTCCACAATGTCAAGAATCTCGGTAGTGTCATTAGAGAGAACTTTAGAAGCCGCCTCAAGTGCCTTAGCGAGCAAGAATCGGGAATTAGACCGTTCGCCTTTGGGAGAGCCGTTGATACCCACAATCAACTCTGGTCACCAGACCTGCTTGGGGATTGAAGCATCATTTAGAACTTGTGCTCAATTCGATAAGGCCCTGTTTAGGTCATCAGCTATCTCACTGGCGGCTTTGATAGCAGCTAGCTTGCTCTCATCCCGATGAGCGGCCACTGCAACTGTCAGAGACCGCACTTTCAGCAGTTGGACACTATAGCCCATGATCTCTACTCCTGTCGGAACCATGTCCGCTACTGGCCTAATCTCGCCATTTGCCATCATCTCGGCTTCAATTCCAGAAAGATGATTCTCAGGGATGTTTCCGCGAAGTAGCTCACCTTGTGCATCTAGAAGCCCGACATATGCTATTTCATGGTCCTCAAGCACTGCATTCATCAGTTTCTCTGCCTTGTCGAGAATTACATCTGGGGGATGCTCAAGGTCAATAGTGACATATCTGTCCACTAGCGTGTCCATGCCCTCAAACTCGCCAATGTTGCCACTCCAAGACGAGATAAGGCCACCAAACTGATTGCTGATAGCTCGACCAAGTGACATCATCATCTTCTTCAGGCCGACCTCATTCTCATCGAAGGTTGTGAACAGAATCACCGCAAAGTTCTCAAAGAACACATAGGACCAGATTGCCCCAGCCTGTTCCAGAGTATACACGCGGTCTCTTGAGGTGCCAATACTAGTGTGGAAGAGTGTCGCACAGGCTCGTACATGTGCTGGCAGACTGTTTTCACCAATGGGATCGCTATCATCGTATGAACGACCATAGATAGGTTCGCCTGATGGGCTCTTCATAATATATACTCTGAGTATCATTTTCATATCCCGACAGATGCAAAACAGGTGTCTGGCGGGGTCATAAGGATTGTCTGTAGATAGTTTGTTGCTCGCCAAGTTACGCGCTTTTGCATGCCTTTTTATGATTGCTCTTATCCAACTTTTGTAGGTGCGACTCGATGGCGAAGAAGAAGAAGGCTGAGCGTATCAAGAGAACGAGATACGACATCTACGCCGAACTCATTCGTGTTATCTACATCTATGGATACTGCCCACTCACGCGCGCCGCGAGGTCCACCAATATGCCAGTCGATCGGGCAAAAGAAACAATCACTGAGCTTATGGAGAGGGGTCTTTTGGAGGAGGATGACGACGAAGGGCAGAGGGTCTATTCAGTGACTGTTCGAGGTCATCAGTATCTTGAACTTTACAAGAGGATGGCTGCTCTAGTCGGTATCCCTGTACCAGACCCTATAATTGGGATGTGATTGGCTTGATTTCCCCCTGTAAGTTAATACAGTATGTAGTCACAAATTGTGACCCCAAAATGTGGTTCCGCTTTATATACGAAATTTGAGCGAATTTACATGTAACAAAACGGAGATGACAAGTAAAATGTCAGATGTCCAGAAATATAGAAACGAAAACGTTGTCGAGCTTGGCACCGTCGAAGGGGATCTCGAGCTTGATAACTGCAGATCCGTGCGGCCAGCGTCCGGCAACGAGATTGTTGTGACTGGCAGAGTAAGGGTCAAGGGCGAAACCTACTTCGAGGGATCCCTAAAGGCACATTCTCTAGATGCAAAGGCGAGAGATACAATCACTATTGATGGTGACCTAACAGTAAAAACCACTGCTGAAAACAGAAGAGGTGGACTTGAAGTCACAGGTTCAGCTATGGGTGAAAGCTTCAGAGCTGGAAGCTCGCTTAGAATTGGAAGAAACCTAACATGCACCTCTGCAAGTGGTGGAGGCTCTGTGAAAATATCAGGCAATGCAAAGGGACGAAAAGTTTCTGCTGGAGGCTCAGTTTCTATTGAAGGCGACGCAGAAGTAGAGAGGGTTTCAGCTGGGGGATCAGTCACAGTTGATGGCCGATCAGAAATAGAAGAGTTCTCAGCTGGCGGCTCAGGCAAAGCCCACGATGGTAAAATAGTAAAGATCAATATTGGGGGGAGCTTCAAGTCTACTGGAGCTATTGAGATTGAGGAAATAGATGTAGGGGGCTCCATTAAGGTTGGACCGGACTCCAAAGTCCATTCCATAGATGTTGGTGGCACGTTTTCTTCTGAAGGTGATCTTACCTTCGAGGACATCGATGTAGGAGGCTCTATTCGCATTGGTGGTGCAGGAATAGGTCGAACAGTCGACGTTGGTGGAAAAATAACAACTGAGGGCCCATTGACATTGTCAGGGAATATGGAAGTTGGAGGAAAGGCGGACATCGGTGGCGACTTCAAATGCGAAGCCAAAATCAAGATAGGTGGCAAAATCATGGTAGATGGCCGTATCGACACTTACAGGATTATTGTAGGTGGATTGATTGACGCCAAATACGTCAAGGCAGACGGCTTTAGAATCGGTCGGCGTTCAGAAGTCACTTGCCCAGTAGAGGCACGAGAAATTCTTGTGAGAGAACGTGCAAGAACAAGGTCACTCTACGGCGACGAAATCCGTATCGAAGAGAGATCTCGTGTCGGCAGTGTTTACGGACGTGAGGTCTACATAGAGCGAGATACGGTTGTCGAGGGAGAAACACTGTATACTGAGAAACTCGATGCCGAAAGCGGTGTCGAGTTCAGAGAAGAACCTAGAAAAGTCGATTCGCTCCCAGACCCGCAATCTGCCTTATTCTAGAATAGATGTCTGATACAATGTCATCTCCGTTTCAATGAAACGTTTGTGTTCAAAACTCTAGTGAGTCAGAATCATTATTCTTCGTCCTGACTCCTCCGTAAATGAGTTCTTTTCGAAATCACCGAACTCTTCCTGGATTCTGAATCCTGCATCTTGTATCAGACTATTTGCATCATCTCGGTTGATTACAGCTGTTCCAGAATGGACCAGCCTTTCCTCAGCTAAGGTGTGACTATCATGAAATATCTCAAACCTAAGATTCAGAGTCATCCGCGTTCGTTTCTTGTCAACCCTCATCTCACCATATCGCTTCACCACTCTTCCATCGGGCAAGGTCACTGGACCGTCCTGAAAGCTTGAGTGCTCATCTAGATGCTCACCAACATACAGGTCGAGGATGAAGATTGCATCCTGTCTTAGATGGTTCTTAATCGCATGAAGAGCTGACAGTTGGTGTGCCCTTGTCAAAGCATGTCCAAAAGATGCTGGAATTATAATCAATGGGAATTTGATGTCTAGTCTGAAGTTTGTCATGTCTGCTTCATGAATGGTAATGAGGTCTGCAATCTCATGGTCCGCAATCTTCTCCTTGAATACAGAGAGCATGGACGGCGATTTCTCGAGGGCATGAACAGAGAAACCAGCTTCTGCAAGTGCTATAGCTACTCTTCCAGTACCAGCTGCAATGTCTAGAACAGGAGAACCTTGCTTTTTAGCATACTCCAAGTAGAAGCGCAGGTCAACATTGCTGGCAAATAGATCGTAGAACTCCGCGACTCCTTCATAACCGCATTCATAGTCTTTGATTGAGTCCGGAGTTCGTTCCATCCCGAGTTCCCCACTAGGCGGGGATACTAGTCGAGTCCACCTTGATTTTTTGTTCCATGTGCTCACGGTATCTATCTGGAACAGGATAATTGTTGAACGAATGAGCGTACCATTTATTGATCAGCTTCTCAAGTTCCTTGGTAGTCCTTGCCCATAGTGCATCATCAAGCTCTGGATGGACAGTCCATATCCTTCCATGGGGTGTCTTACCAACCTTACCTTTCTTTGCAACCTGTTCTCCTGCGAGAAAGGTGAGATACGATTCACCGAACACCTTGATTATCTTCTCTGGATCATCTGCTAGATTGCCCTTTGTTGGGTCGAAGTCATAGACGGTGATATCGGCATCAGCGCCAACACCGACATGGCCCTTTGTATCCAAGCCCATGATTTTCGCAGGCGCAGCGCGAGTCGAGATTGCGATCTCGTACAAGCTCCATTCCCGGTCAATCTCAGCTAGTGTTGATCGTTCAGCTGCAAACTTATGCACCTTCTCCAGCCAGATGTCACGCTGCTTCTTGCTCATAAGCCATGACAAGACAAGAGGATATTTAGTGAACGGACCTGCATTCGGATGGTCTGTGGTCATAATGACTCTCCAGACATCGTCTGCACTTAGAGCGAACTCTAGGGGTATGGCCCACTGTACAGCATTGGCAGGAGATTTAGGATCGAAGAAGTAGGGGACTACCCCGGCGCCGCCAGGCATCTCTACATCCACGCAGATGTTGGCCCATTTGTTCTTGGTCATCTGGTATAGACTGAACTGGAAAGGTCCATCTCCTGTCATGGTCGTTGCTGGCCCGAAGGTAATCTGACCCAAGTCCACTGTAAAGTGGTCATTCTTGTTCATATACTCAGCGAGCTTGAGTCCTCCTGATGAAACCCATTTCCACTCTGGCTTTGCCTTTTCATCCTCATGCATAGCCAGGCTCTCAAATGACATGTGTGTTAAGTGAAGGATTCGCTTTCGCCCATTGTGGCCCTTTATATCCTTAACCGCTTCTAGGTGTTCAATTGTTGTGTCAATGTTGCCTACACGGCCAAGGTTCAGTGGATGCAGATGCATCATATGAGGCAGTCCCAGCGATTCAGTTGCCTGACAGAGTCCACGGATGATTTCTCGGGGGGTGATGCCCCAATCCGGCACCTCGGTGTCAAGCTCTCTAACATTACTGCCATGAGCCCATGCATAGGTCCCTCCTGGGCAGACAACCTTGACTCCAAGACCACCCACATTCCTTAGAATCCACGCAATATAACCAGCTAGACCGCTGAGGTCTTTCTCTTTGACATAATGAAAAGTGATCATGCTATTGCAGAACAAAGGTAGGAGACCCGAGTCGAGGTTCGGCAGGTCTTCGAGCTCCTCCCAGCTGCCTAGACCCTTGAGTGCAGGCAGAGCTGGCTCGATTGCCGTCGTGTAGCCCATTGCAGAGTATCTGTAACCAATGACATATGAGTTTGGCATGGTGTATCCCACACCGCCACGAGTGACCTTGGTCTTTGGCACTGGGTCACCCCTGTGGTCCTCGGGACACATTGCTCGACCGAAGCCAAGTTTGCTTCCAACTATGTGAGCGTGCATGTCCACTCCTCCAGCCATGACCATTCGGCCTTTCAGATCGATTTCTTTTGCTTTGCCATTGACCTTTTCAACAATCTTACCATCTGAAACGGAAATGTCCATGATCTCTCCGTCAATCTTGTTCTTTGGATCGTATACTCGACCATTCTTGAGAATAATATCGCGCGCCATTAGCTCACCACCTTCTCCAACTTGTCATGTATCATTTTCAGCACATCCCTGTCTGGAAGAACACCTTCGGGTGGTTCTACCACCTTTTTGAGATATAATGGGAGACCGTCCATTCGAACTGCAGCGCCATCACACTCTATGCCTGAAAGCGCAACGGGAATATTCACTTCTGCCATGAGGGATGTCATGTTCCGCTTGGGATCAATGTTGATGACAGGTATTGTTGACATGTGCCTGATTGCAGCTTTCGGAAAGTGTGCTGCAGGATCAGCGGCGATGTTCAGCATTGCATCTGCTTCCTTGTTTACTAGCATGTCAACTGCTGTGTATTCTCCAGGCTGATATCGGGGGTAGCCCCTAGCGTAGTCGACTGCGAACGGATAGCCGGTCTGCCATGTAGATGTCTTGTTTGCTCCAGCTACATTGAAGTGGCCTCTCATGGGCATCATATTCCATTTTGTGTACGAATTGAGGTCTTGCACCAACCGTATCGCGGCATCTATGTTCCTATGCCGACCTTTCGATTGGGTGAGTCCAAGTCCAAAGAACAGGATTCCATATTTAGCGCCCTTGAGCGCTTCAGCAATCTCAGTTATCCGCTCCATTGAAACTCCTGCTACCTCATCAACATCAAGCGGATGACCTCGCACTACTGCACGGAGAGCTCCGATGAACTCGAGGTCTCCACGGGGAGCCAGCTTGACAAACTCATCAGCTACATTGGCAGAAATTGTTTTTCGAATATCAAAGACCCAGATTTTCCGGTCAGCCTTTGGATCATTGATATATTCGCCTTCAGCTCGAACATATCTTCTCAAGTGACGAGGGTGAGCGAATTGCGGATTAGAACCCCAGTAGATGATAGTATCAGCACGATTTTTGACCTCAGCAAGAGACCCTGCTGCCTCCCCAGATTCCTGTGCACCGAGAATTGTGGGTCCGTGACAGACAGATGAGGTATTGTCGACAACTCCACCTATTGTTTCAGCAATCTTGTAGGCCTCTCTATGAGCATCGTTTTCTGTAGAACTGAGACCATAGATGAGAGGCCTTTTTGCAGAAGCTAGTATCTCAACCGCCTTATCGATGGCCGCATCAAGTTTAACAGCGGAATTCTTGACCATTGGCGATTCAATCCGGTCATCATGATGGTTCAGATATTTCGCCTTGCTGATTGCACAGCCATTGTCATTCTTGACGACCTTACCATTCTCAACCTCTATCCTAATGTCGTCACACAGACAACCACAGAACGGACAGACTTGGTCCTCGAAAACTTCAGTCATTTCTTATCCCTCCATAATGGCTTTCAGCAGGTCTTCTGCACTCGGTATCTTCGCTCCTTTAGCAGCAATGAGCTTGGCTTCAATGTCCTTGTATCTAGGCATGCCACTCTCAATGGTATCCGAGTCCAGAACTGCGTTCGCCCACGGGCCGCACGGCATAAATGCAACACCAGGCTCTGCCCTTCTGTCTACTCTACAGGCCACAACAACACTTCCTGTCGCAGTCTTCACCTTGACCGGATCACCCTCCTCAAGTCCTAATGCCTCGAGGGTGGACTTATCGACCTCGCAAATAGCGACGGCTTCAAAGTACTCCTGATTGAGTTTTCCCAATTCCATGGTCTGACCCTGCTTGAGTGTCCGACCCGAAGTTAGGACAACTTCGACACCTACATCGTTCATGGCTGACAACACCAGTCTGGAATGACGAGTTTCTTTTCAAAACCAAGATATGAGTGTCATGGTCATCTGTCCATCACGAAGAAAAAGCCCTTCATAATCGATTCCTTATTGGAAATCAATGTTTTTGGCCTGTGACCGCCGCAACCCCCGGTTAAGCAGCGGTCACAAAGTGAATAGAAACGCAGACTGGAACCATATCGTGAATTTCCAAACGCAATAGGAGCTATCCACGTTCCTAACCGACACATCAGAGAGAATACGATAATATGATGATTGCTGTGTATCCGCCTGCACATTATGAAAAGCAGACACTGCTAGTTCGAAGCCTTTATCAACTATAGTTCGCGGATTCGGCCGTAATCCCTCACGCGGCAAATGGATGGGACGGAAAATGACAGTCAAAAAGGAGACCCTCGTTGATCTCTATACGCGCACGCTCAAAGTGCGCCTCTTCGAAGAAAAAGTCTGGGATCTTTTCGGACAGAACCTGGTTCCAGGCACGCTTCATTTGTATCTAGGGCAGGAAGCTGTGGCTGCTGGTGTCACTGCTGCCCTCAAGGAAACAGATTGGATTCAAAGCACACATCGTGGTCATGGACATGTTGTGGCGAAGGGGGCTGACATGAACGCTGCACTGGCCGAACTCCTAGGAAAGAAGACAGGCTCTTGTAAGGGCAAGGGAGGCTCAATGCACATCACTCAGTTCGATGTAGGAGTGTTAGGAGCAACTGGCGTCGTCGCATCAGGACTTCCGATAGCAGTGGGAGCAGCGCTATCAGCTCAGATGAGGAAGACCGATGAGGTTGTTGCATGTTTCTTCGGCGATGGAGCATCGAACAATGGAACCTTTGGGGAATCCCTCAATATGGCTGCAATCTGGCAGTTGCCACTAGTGTGGGTCGTTGAGAACAACCTCTATGCCATGGGCACACCAATAGAACTGACCTGTCCAAGCCAGAATATTGCTGACCGAGGTGATGCCTATTGCACACCATCAGTTGTTGTAGATGGCAACAATGCACTAGAGGTGTATGAAGCTGCCGTTCAAGCGGTGAAGAGAGCCAGAGAGGGAGGAGGGCCTAGTCTGATCGAATGCAAGACATACAGAATGAGAGGTCATTCACGATTCGATCAAGCGAAGTATCGTCCTCAAGATGAGGTCGACCATTGGATGGGCCGAGACGCTGTAGAGATAATTAAGAAAATTGCGCTTGAAAAGAAAGCACTCACAGAGAAGAAGGCAGAGAGCATACGAAAGAAACTGCAAAAGGCTATCGACAAGGCTGCAAATTTTGCGATTCAGTCAGAGCATCCAGCACCTGAAGAAGCTCTCGATGATGTCTTTTTGGAGGCGATTTAGATGGCGGAGATGACCTACAGGGATGCACTCAAACAGGGTATTCGAGAAGAGATGCTCCGAGATGACAGCGTCTTCATAATGGGAGAAGATGTTGGCCGCAACTGGGGAGGAGCTTTCAAAGTTACAAAGGGATTGGCTGAAGAGTTTGGAGATGACCGTGTAAGAGATACACCAATCTCTGAAAATGCTATTGCTGGTGCAGCTGTTGGTGCTGCTATTACAGGGATGCGTCCTGTGGCTGAGATCATGTTTGGTGACCTCATCTCCCTAGCGATGGATCAGGTATGCAATCAGGCTGCCAAGATGAGATACATGTTTGGAGGACAGACCTCCGTTCCTCTGGTTTTGCGCTCTGTATTTGGAGGCGGGAAGAATATAGCATCCCATCACTCTCAGAGCCTTGAGGCGTGGTTCATGCACACTCCAGGTCTGAAGATTGCAGTACCAGCTTTCGCTTACGATGCAAAAGGACTCATCAAGACAGCAATAAGAGACCCCGATCCTGTCATGTTCTTTGAGCACAAACTTGTCTATGATAGGAAAGAAGAGGTGCCTGAAGAGGAATATTTGGTTCCATTTGGCGAAGCAAAGGTTCGTCGAGAAGGCGCAGATGTAACTGTCTGGGGGACATTCTTCATGCTGCATAAAGCTCTAGAAGTCGCTGAGGGACTTGCGAAAGACGGCATTAGTGTGGAAGTAATCGACCCAAGAACTCTTGTACCCCTCGACAAGAAGACGTTGATTGATTCGGTGAAGAAGACGGGTAGGCTAGTGCTAGTCACAGAGGAAACCAAGACTGGAGCCACCACAGCTGAGATTTCTGCAATGGTGCAAGAAGAAGCATTCGACTGGCTGGATGCACCTATTATAAGGGTGAATGCACCGGACACTCCTGTGCCATTCAGTCCTACATTGGAGCAGTATTTCATTCCTGATAACAAGCGTATTGCAGAAGCAATTCGCGCAATAGTATGAGGTGTGACCTTTGGCCACGATCATGATAATGCAGAGAATGAGTGTCGCAATGGAGTACGGTGTGATACTCAAGTGGTTGAAGAACGAGGGCGACAATGTCAAGAAAGGTGAACCTGTTGTCGAAATATTCGGTGAGAAGAACGAGTTTGAACTAGAGAGCCCTACTGATGGCCTTCTACTGAAAATACTCTGCGAAGTGAATGATGAGATACCAATCAGTGAGCCAATAGCAATCATTGGTGAGAAAGGAGAAGATATTCCCGATGTCAAACCAAAGAAACTGACAGAGACTATTGCAACTGCTTCTACTCCTGCACCAGCTCCAGCTGTTGCAACTTCAGTCCAGACAGCCACGAGCACAAAGCCGGGTCAACCAAGTACACTTCCAAGCGGAAAGATCAAGGCATCACCGAGAGCCAAGAAGCTGGCAATGGAAAAAGGGCTAGACCTCGCATTGATTGTGGGAAGTGGTCCTGAAGGCCGGATAGTCGAGAAGGACGTCCTAGAATACAAGAGCGTCCCCTTTGCGGTTGGAGATGACCGCAAGGTGAGAAAGGTAGAACCACTCTCACCCTTGAGAAGAACAATAGCCCGTCGGATGACAGAGAGCTATCAAAGACCCCATATCACCATGATCACCGAGATTGATATGACGGAAGCAGTCGAGCTGAGGAATGATATCAATAAACGTAATGAGAAGAGGCTGGGATTCAGGGTGTCCTTCAATGATATCATCGTGAAGGCGGTGGCGGACATCCTTGAGAGGTTCCCAAAGTTCAACGCTACACTCTCAGGGAATGAACTCCATATGTTCGAGGATGTGAACATTGGGGTGGCAATGGCTACAGAAACAGGCCTGATTGTTCCAACCGTGAGAGGAGCCAACAAGAAATCGATCACAGAGATTGCTCAAGAAACCAAGGACATGGGTAGGAGAGCGAAGACAAATGACCTAACGCCTGAAGAGCTAACGGGCAGCACATTCACTGTTTCAAACTTGGGTCCATTCCAAGTCGACTTGTTCATTCCTGTGATTAATCCGCCGGAAACAGCAATCCTTGCACTCGGACAGATAAAGAAGAAGCCGGTGGTTATCGATGACCAGATAGTCATCCGTTCCACGATGATGGCGAGTTGTGCAGTCGACCATAGAGTTATTGATGGTGCTCCTGCGGGACAGTTTCTCCTAGCATTGAAGGAGTACCTTGAAAGCCCATTCTTCATGAAAGTCTGAAATCTTTGTCCAAAGAACTAAGCGCTGGAACAAAGGATTATGTGCACATTCTTCCGAGTACAGAATAGTGGAGAAGGGATGATTCAAACAAAGCGATGCCCCAAATGTGGAAACAACAGGATAGCAGGACCTCACAGAATCTATGGCCAACACCACGTAAGAATTGACTTGCCAGGGCTTTATACTGCGACTCTAGAAGCTTTCACCTGTGCAGACTGTGGCTACACTGAACTGTATAGTGATGCCATGGGTCTCAGGAATATACGCAATGCCGGTCGGTTTGTTCTAAACAGGCCTAGCCAGCCTGCTGCTCGTTGCAGGCGATGTGGTGCATACATAAGACCAGGAGATAGCTATTGTCTAGAATGCGGAACTTCCCTCGGATAGAGGATTCCAGCTGGAAAATATGTACGGGCTTAAATTGACCCACCTGAGGTCTATATTGACGCAGAATTCCCTCCTGCGTCATGCCTCGAAAATACGACATCTGCTCTATAACCTCGAATCTGCTCCGAGGTTATCAGCTGGTGATGGACCTGATTCTGTCACCAGCATTCCCCCTCGCACTTTCTCATCGCACATTTCTTGTACCTTAAGGTTTAATGTGAAGGCCATACCTAATCCGATTGAATTTCGTGCCATTTAGGAGATTTTTCAATGTCATGGAGGCTTCTTGAGGTTGGCGAGGTAGACATACATCGTAATCTCGCTCTCGAAGAAGCACTCGCAGTTGTGAATTCCGAATCACAAGCAAAAATGAACACACTACGGTTATGGCGAGCGGCGGATGCAGTTGTAATTGGCAGGTTTCAGTGTGTCCATAAGGAAGCTGACATCAACTACTGTAAGCACAATGGCATTGTCATTGCTCGACGATTCACTGGGGGAGGTGCAGTGTTTCACGATATGGGTAACCTGAATTTCACCCTCTGTATGAATCAAAAGGAGGCCTATGTGGCAAAGACGCTCCCAACTCTCTATCGCAACTTCGTAGGTGCAATTGCAGAAGGATTGGTTGATATTGGAGTACCAGCCCAATTTGACAAAGAAGGATCCTGCATTCGAATCGGCAAGAAGAAGATTACTGGTACAGCAGGATGGATAAAGCGGGGCATTTCATTCATTCATGGTACGTTACTCATCAACTCAAATCTAGATCATCTTAGAAAAAGCCTCAATGCCCCTTCAGACCAGCCTCAATACATCCGTGATAAGAGGAGAATAAGATGTATGGAGAGTAAACGGGATGCGGTGACTTCGATCACAGAAGCCCTATCCAAGCCTCCTTCTTATAGAGAGATAATCAACTCAATCATAGAGAGTATTCAAGGATTCACAAGGGCACGCATTGTCCCTGGTAGTCTGTCTGAAGAGGAGCAGGCCACTGCGCATGCTTTATATCAGAGCCGCTACAGCCAGTCGGAGTGGAACCTGGGGAGGTTATACCCAGAGTACAATTCGAGATGAAAGAAATGGAAAATGTCGAAAACACCCTCAAGTCCTTTCAGAGACACTTTGGAGCTCTGAACAGGGATATTCCAGAAACCAGGAACGCATATACTGACCTTCTAAAGACCGTTCACAAGGATGGCGCATTGCCTGCGAAATTCAAAGAGATCATCTGTATTGTGGCAGCCATCCTTTCTCCGTGTGAGTCATGTATGGTGTATCATACCAAGCAGGCAATATCAGCTGGAGCAACTAGAGATGAGATAATGGAAGCCGCAGCTGTGGCTATTGTTATGGGAGGAGGTCCTGCAGCGGCTCACATTGCAACTGTGCAGGATGCTCTGGATAAGTGGGCTCCTAGAAAGTAGACTCGGGAAAATCTCGAACGCAAAGGAACTTGGCTGGCTGAGGCGAAGGGTTAAGGAATTGATGAGGCTCGTTGGCTGCGATATGAATCACATCACCGGGATTTAGCTCTAGTAGTTGTTCGCCAACTTTCACCTGCAAAACCCCGCTAAAGACATAGACCCCATGTTCGTGCTTATGATTATCAGGGGCCGAATGACCGCCCGATTCTATGATGTACGTCCTCAAAGCGAATCTCGTTGCTGAATTCTCAGGTCCAAGAAGAGGCTTGTTCCGGAATCCTTTCACACCCTCTTTGGAATATTCCTCATAGTCCTCTGGCGGCACATCCTTTGTCAAGTACATCGAATGAAACAGCTCCTTTATGCTGACTATTCGAGTTCTGTGAAGAGCACCTTGATAGCCTGTTGTGTTTCCATGAGGTTGAAACCATCTTCCCAATCATCAAGTGCAATCCTGTGTGTAATGAGTGAACTAACATCTATCTTCCTCGACCCCATTAGCCGCAATGTTTTGACCCAAGATGACGGAAGTGTCCCCCAAGTACCTGTCATAGTAAGCTCTTTCTCAATCATGGGATCAAGGTCGATCTCCATGGGCTTGCCCCTAACCCCCACTAATGAAACATGTCCTGCGATTTTGACGAAATCAAGAGACTGAGTGCATGCAATACACGCTCCGGATGCCTCTATCACGACATCCGCACCTAAACCGTTTGTATGATCTCTTACAATTTCAACAGGGTCTGTATCAGACTGAACATCGATGGTTAGATCAGCACCGGTCTTGCGTGCAATGTCGAATCGCCATTTGTCTGCCGTCACACCCGTTACGATTACCTTGCCAGCACCCATGGCTTTAGCAACTTGCACTGCAAGCAATCCCATCGTACCGGGGCCTTGAACAACAACTGTGTCACCAGGACAGATACTTGTGGTTTCAGCCACTGCATGAACAACACACGCAGTAGGCTCGGCCAGTGCTGCCTCTTCTAGTGAAACACCTTCTGGCACACCATGGATTATGTACTCAGGCACTGCCAGATATTTTGCAAATGCCCCGTTTGCCAGAGAAACGCCAAGGATGCGCTTTCCTTCAGCGGTACAACGGTTCATGTGCCCCGTCTTGCATTGATAGCATCTGCCGCAATATGCTGTCGCTGGTGAAACGACTTTGTCGCCCACTTTGACACCCGATACATCAGGACCAACATCAACCACAGTACCGGAGTATTCGTGGCCTAGTATCACAGGCGGATTGTAGAATGATTGATCATGTTTTATGTGAATGTCAGAGCCACATATACCTGCAGCGGCTACTTCAATAAGGACTTCATCTCGTCCTGGCTTGGGATCCTCAATTTCTCTGATCTCGAGATTTCCTACGCCCCGGGCAGTCTTCATGAGTCCTCTCATCTTCATAGACCTCAGGGGCGACTATCCAGCAGAACTATAGAATCTTGTGGCAAGGTAACGGCGTCAGGTTTCTGATTCGGAGTTGTTGCTTATGGCAGTAAAGAAAATGGCTGGTTCCTCCCCCTCATCAAGAGAGTGAACTTTGAATGTTGTACCATGCTCTGACCGCATTCGATTTGCAGTCTGAGCCCCGATGAACTTCTTTCTGACTCCCGAACGACGCCCTTTCCAGATGAATATGCTCTTGCTAACATCATCGATGATGCAGTACACATTCTCGGATTCAAGTGAGTCTTTTGTAACTTCGACTTCAATGGATGTGCCATCATCCTGCACTTGAAACCCATTGACCATAGTTGCATGCCTCATTGTATACACGTTCGATGATTCAATACTTAAGAAAAGCTCAGACGCTTTCGAAGTTAGCTCGGACCGTCCCGCCGCAGTAGTTGCACCTTGCTTCTAGAGGGCCGGTCCAATCAATGTCCTCATGACTTAGTGATGCGTTGCAGGAAGGACACCTCTCAGGTAAGCGCACTGTACGAATCTCAGTACCGTCGCTTCTTCTCCTGCCCCTGTGTCTATCAGGAATTACAAATGATGGCGCTTCTGTTGTCCAACCTCTTGTTATCTGTGAGCTTGTTCTGCATGCATTTCTCATAACAGACACCATTATTATGCAGAATATGACTGGAACTAAGATGAAGACCAAGGTGAGGGCACCGAAGAGTTCCCAAAACATTCCGAAGATTGAATCAAAGATTCCAAATTGCAATATACTTCTCCTCTGATAGAGATTGGTTCATGCTAGGTCGAGATGAGCCTGCTTATTATCTTTGTCGAGAGGAATTGGAGAGGGGGCACAAAGGGGAACCCACTAGTCCTTATCCAGCTACTTCCTCCTCCGCATCAAGTGTAAACGCCGTTCTCAGAAAGCGAAGTGCAAATCCAAGCATTCCTAGACCAAACACAATTCCTATTACAGTGGGGGAAACTCCATCGAACTGAGTTAGACCCAGGTAAACGAGAAGCAATCCTATGCCTCCTCCAACACCAAGATGCAGCAGCCCTCCCATGAATGTCATAGCTCTAAAGGCCATCTTTCTGGGGAATTTCAATGAGATTACCCGGCCAGATGCTCCATCCACCATGGCATTGTATTTCCTGATTGAGAAGTCATACTTGATATGCCACACAGGAACGTAGACCAAGAAGACTGCAGGAACATTGAGGGTTGTTTCCATCCTATTGACGTGATCAACCTCTTTCATTGCCTCTTCGTGCAGAACTCGACTCATTCCTTTCCTTGCAGAATCGATTGCAGCCTCACGATCTACTTGAACAGGTCTTAGCTTCCCAGCAACATCATCAATCATTTCCTTGCTGAAGAACTCCTTTCTCTTTGTAGGGATGATGTAGTCAATAAGGGCCTTGGGAACATCCATTGTAGCAGGAATAAAGATGTCCTTCTCCAAGTCAAGATGGCCTGTTTCTTCTACCGACTCCCAACTTAAGCTTGAGAAGCGACCTCCACCTCCCCAGGTTGGCTTCTTCTGTGTCCCTACAAAATTGCCGTCAGCCTCAACCTCAACGACCCAGAATGGATAGTATACCAGTTCACTCTCGACAACTTTGGATTTCTGCTCTAGGTCTTGCGGAGCACCAAGCTGCTTCGTAGCCCAATTCAGCAGCTTGCCCCATGCATCATCAAGACTATACTGCACTCTCATGACATAACTCTCTTTGAGGATCTCACCTGTCTTCACTTGAACAGTTGTGCTACAATAGGGACAGACGACTGTACTAGAATGAGGCGGAATTTGAATTGGACCATCACAGTTCGGGCATTGGATCTTGCTCATGAAAACCTACCTCCCAGATCCTTGATGGAATCGCCAAAAGAGAATCCTTCCTCACGTTCCTCTCCTTCTGCAGTCAGCTCTATCTCATACTTCAAAACACCGCCAACAATCTGGATAGATCCCGCCCATAGGATAAGCCCCAAGATGAACATCGCAATTGGAATAAGAAAGACATCTCCATCAGATGAGTCGGACGACAGAATTATGAGGGTGACGTATGGGGTTCCCTGAATAAGAAGCGCGGCTGCAATTAGCATGAATACGCTTGTGAACCATTTCTTCACTCGATAAGTCTTCGTGACTGGTAACTCTCCAAGAACGACTTTCCCACTTGCTCCGGACACCGCAACTCGGAAAGTGCCCCCTCGATATTCATATCTGATTAGCCAATATGGAGCATGTACGTAGGTGCAATCCTCAAGTTCCATATCAAGTCTATAATCGAACAGCTTGTCCATTCTCTCTTTCAATTCAGCACGGTCTCTTTCCGACTTTTGATATTTTGCGCGAACTGGTGCATCAGTATCAGCAATCTCGGCATTGAGTACTGGCGCCTTGCCAGTGAGTCTGATATCGAAATTCGTTGACTCTGTGTCCTCTAGAGTATCTATGAACTCTTGGATGCCAAATGTGGCAGCATATCGCCTTGCCAACACCCATTCAGTGATTTTGGCTGAATCACGCCCCTCGACTTTGACCCAACGCTTCTTGTCGCCAGACCCTTCTTGCTCTGCGCCAAAGTGGTATGTTTCAGTCGATGCATTTACTTGGAACATAGGAATCCACTGAAGAGTTGGCTCACCAAGCTCTATGTCCTTGGTGACACCCTTTCCTACTGACTTTGATGCTGCAAACTGCAACCAATCTGAAACCGTCTTATTCACTCCTTCTTTATCGAGCTTATTGCTTAGAAGCAAGTGTGTCTTTAACTCTCCTCCATCAACTATGAACGTATGTCCACAATACGGACAAGTTGAGATGACATCATCAGCTCCTAGCGGATACGGTGCATTACAGACTTCGCAACGATATTGGACCAAACTCTGAGAATCTTCTGCAGTCGTCATAATCACAACAATCCATTGGCATGCTTTTCTCCCGCAGAGTCGAGGAGGTGGCATGTGGAATCACTCTCTCAAACGAAACGAGTGTCCCACAGAAGGTCAAGTTACATTTACCGCGGGTTTTGTCGATTTAGATACGGTTCGGAACCTATAAAAGATTGAGCCAAGAGCCAGACCCAAGAACCTCAGTGGAGGCACGAAGAAAAAATGAAGATACCTGCAAGTATCCTGAAGAGATTATATGTAAAAAATAGCCTCGCTAACCAAAATGATGGCTTCAGCTTCAAGATTAAGAACTCATTATCGAATGGGACTGCGACCTCATTGTCACCTGTCACTGTTGATGGCAATGAGTATCCACTTGATGCGATGCTAATCAAGACCCCCGATGGAGAAGTTGCAGCAGCAGAAGTCACAGAAGCGAACACCTTCCTAATCAAGGTCGGTGTTGAAGTCGAGATTCATGTGAAGGGAGATCCACTCTCAGAAGGATCACACACGATTGGGATTGGTTTCGAAACAAAGGAAATAGGCGGAATCGCCTTCGAAGTAGATGACGAGATTTAGGATATGAAGGCAGAAGGATGAATACCTTCTGCGTTTCTGTTCTACTAATTCTTAACAGCCATTATGTTGGAGAGGACTCCAATCATAAATCAAATTACCCAATTGAGAGGAGTGCGAGTAATAGAAGCAAGACTGGTGCCGACAGAAGAAGTCGAAGAGCTTTGCCTCTTCGAGTCCCCTGTTCGCTGCAAAAGGGGCATAGATACGCCGACTCCGGAAGTTCACGGTTTAATTGAGTATTCTCTTGGTCCATGACAACCATATCTCACTAACATTGATAGATTATTACATTTGAGTTATAGTCATGGCCTCTAGAGGAGTATAATGCCGGAATAGTTTTCTGCATTTCCGCTTCTAGAAGCATTGGTGGTCGGTGAGATGTACGTCAAGATAAGAACCGATGGAGCCGTTGGAATTGGACGCGGCACTGATGGCGCTGCTGAAATCACCCTTGGATATGGAGAGGCTCATATGATTGCTGCTGCGCTCGAAAAACTCGCTCAGACAGCAAGGAGCTATAAACAGACATATCATAAGACAACAGATGTTGGGGGAGGAAACAAAATAGACTTCGAGCGCTCAGAGGATGGTACAATAACTGTCGCTGGTGACAGACAGAAATACGTTTGCACTGAAACTGAAATCCGGGAACTGGCTGAGAAGCTAAAACGTCTTCCTCCTGTGGAGGTTGCTCCTGCTTCGGACTATGTTAAGAAGACAACACCAAAGCAAGGGTACTGCATTGCTGTAATGAACGGAGGTCAAACGATTAGCCTAAAGCTAGCAGAAGCCGCCCTAATGAAGACTGCTGTGCAGGGTAGTCTAGACAGCAGATTCTATGATGAGAAGATAGTCATTGGAGATAGAGAACTGACTGTCAACAGAAGTAGCGATCTCAAGTGGAAGCTCAGTGATGAGTCTACGGATGTCAAGTTTACTGCCTACGAAGTAGAGGCGTTGATTGCTGGGCTCCATAATGGAATGCTCGATGTGATTATGGACATGGTCAAAGCCCTTGGAAGTGATGACCTTGCTGATATTCGCGTTAAGAGCCAAATCCAGAGAATTGAGCAGGATTCTGCTAAGATTCTTGGTGAGTATAAGAAAGCAAGGTCAATAGTGGGAGAGATCACAAAGAGTGCCAGGAAGATCATCGGCACAAAAGAGGATGCAGATGCTAGAACGAATCGTTTCATTCAGATTTGCCGCTATGTGCAGTCAAAGGTCGACCCTACATATAAAGAGCCACTCTTGAATCTCATCTCTGATACCTTTACAGGCAAGTAGTCATAGAGATTCATGCTCCACAACAGCTGTAGACCAAGGATAGCGTTCAAGAACTCGCTGCATCAGTCGTCTCACCTTTCGTTCCTCAGATGTGCCGCTGTAGGCGAGCAGGACCACTAGCCCGCCCCTTGTCCTTTTCATTTTCTGATACATTGTCTTCGAAGTGTTGATTGTGTCACAGATTATCATGACTTCAGCCTGAGGAATATCAAGGTCACGTTCACCAACTGGAGACATTACAAGAGCATGTGTGTCGGGATTCTCTCTGAATTGGCGTAGGACCTCACCCTTGTCGCGGGTCTGTCCAGTGATTACAAGCACATTAAGGCCAGCTTTTTCAAGCACCTTCTGAATCTGAGACACCATTTCAAGATAGGAAGTGAGGACAAGCGTTTTCTTGTAGTTCAGAGCAATTTGAAGCACTCTTGTGACTTTTGCAGGCACAGTGGGAAGAGTTCTGCGGAGCTGACTCACATTGAAGTGCTGCTTGATGTAGTCAGAGTGAAACATTCTGAGGAACTGCTTAGGAGGCATTGCATAGACATATTTGCGCAGCATCAGTAGCGCCGAATATTGTCCCTTCAACTCCTCTGTGACAGGCAGTCGTTCTAGAAGCATATGCACTCGTCTAGCGTCTCCCTCTATCAGGTCCAAGTTATCTCCTGCAGCAAGTTCTGCCATAATCTCGGCCCTTGTGTTCCCAATGAGCTCATCCAAAACAGACGAAATTGATCTGATCTTCACATCTGTCACGGTTCCAACTGTGAGGAATGTTGGTTCCAGATAGCTCTCAACATCAGTACCATACAGGTCCTCCATCGAGATCAATTCGGCCTCAGGAATTTGTTCCCTCAGCGTGTTCAATTCATCACGAATCTCAAGCTGCTCCTTTGTGAAGACTGCATGATCATCGCGAAGAGTCCCACTCATGCCGATGAGCCACTTATCGCCCAGCAGTGAGAGAATCGTTGGCCATGGGAAGACTAAAGCGGTACGTCCTCCGGATCTCCTAATTATTGTGTCAACCTCGTTAATCAGTATTGCATCAAACGTTTCAAACAGGCTCAAGTCTTTCTTTGCCATTCCTGCTAATACCTGAGGGGTTGCTACAACAATACGCTTCTCTTTGAGGATATAGGGTCGTTTTGGTGAAGGCACTCGAGAAGACAGTTCACCGAGGTCCTCATCAAGTCCTCCGTACTCTCCACGTAGATAGTCCATGGTTTCAGCAAGGGACGATGATGAATGCACAACAATGATGAACTTGAGTTCTGGGAATTGCTTTGCCACAAGCTGATGCGTGACGAAACGTTTCCCTAGACCACAATCAAGCTCAAGGAGAAGATTGGAATCCCTGAGCTCACTGATTTTATCAAGGATGTACGTCTGGTAACCTCTGGGAGTGTATTTTGGCCTCTCTTGCATCTTGCTTGCTCGTCCGTTTCAGTAGTTAAGTACTCATCTCAATTATGCGCGATACCACATTTTTGGGTGTCTTATAATGTTTGACAAGTACAGAATTGTATGAGAGCAACTCGAGTCCTTCGCATCTGGGACAGATTCAAAGGAAACTACGTGGAGGTCGTGGTGGAAAATCCGCCTGATAACACAATGCCCTGTATGGACTGCAGGCATTACGATGCCAAGAATTCGCGATGTGAAGGTGTTGGTTCATGGTATTATAGGAGAAAGATCCCCTTCCCAGGGTTTATCCCAAATATCTCGGATTGCGAAGTGAGGATGCATCCGGATCTACTCTCTTTTGTTCAAGAAAAGCCCTAGAAACTCTTGAAGACCTTAGCTAAGGAAGGCCCTTTCACATGCATTTTGAACTCATGGAAAGCACCGAAGGGAACGATGTCAACTACATATTCTCGATCCCGTAGACGGGACGCAGCCTCATCGATAAGAGCATCTGCGAATCCTGGTTTGGACTTACTCTCGCCAAGATGTGCAAAAGAGTGAAGGATCACTTTGCGGGTTCCAACCTTTTGTGCTAACCATCGGATGTTCTTCACCATTTTCCGCAAAACTGCGGCCTTATCGGCTTCATCCCTTTCCTCAGACTGTATCCAGACGAGGAGTGCATCAATGAAATCATCTGAAGATTCCTCTGAGGTTTCATTAGGTCTGAACCAGAAATGCTCCACATGGAACATGAGCAGCCTCATTGTTGAATCTCTTCCATTACTGAGTCACTCGGTGATAAGTCCTCACACTGAGTTACGAGTTACTATTCTTCATTCTCTTCCTCATCGTCTTGCTCCGTTTCATCCTTATGCTTGCGCGTTTGTTTATGCCTTTTAACGGAGTTTTTGACATCATTCGCTTTCTCGACAAGCTCTTCCTTATGCAGCGAAACGGGTCCACCTAATACAGGCTCATCCTTGATGTCCTCTTTTCTTACCATACGTGGAACTGCCTTTCCACGGACCCATATTGTGTTTGAAGGAATTTTCCTATCCTTTGGTACTACAGAGTTCGCTGCAATGATGACATTGTCCCCAATCTCTGCGCCTGGAAAGACAATGGCATAGCCTCCAATTGTCACATTATTGCCAACCTTCACAGTCTTGAGATAGATTCCTTCGCCTTCATACATGTGGCCAGTGAGTATTGAGCCAAATCCAACAAGGCAATTGTTCCCGACAATGATGCGATCGGGAGTCATTAGACGCCCATTGCCAACAATGGTCCCTCTGCCAAGCTTGGCTCCAAACCAGATGTGTCTACCTTTCACATCAAAGAACACCGAGAAGAACCATGCAAAATACGGGAAAAGAAGATAGTAGACCTCGCGATACTCATAGAGTAGCCAGGCGTCGGTTTCTAGTTCATAGAAGCCGTCCTCTAGCTTGGGAATGACCATCTGAGATAGCCGAAACATGACAGCAAGGATTCCCAAGAAGATTCCATAGCAAAGGAAAATCATAGTGGGAAATAGTAGGATGAACCAGAACTTGTCAAAGACAATCTGAGGGAGAAACCATCCAAAAACATCAAGGACCCACTGCTCATAGGCTGCAAAGATTCCTCCGAAGGAGGTAATTATCCGATCTAGATGCTCGTATGCGATCAATATGGATGCGATTGCAGGAACAATTGCCACTGTGATGCTGACGAGGATGGAAACAGCCATGTAGATGCCATATAGGATGGTTCTTATCTTCATCGCTCTATCTCATTGATTTTGACAGTCGAGTTGGATATTGCATCCTATTTTAAAGATAGCAATATAGACAATGCAGGAATATCCGCATGGGAAACAGATATAGAGGCTATGAAGACGAGGGCTGTAACCATCCAGTGTGGGTGTATATGAATGCCTTACGACCTCATTATAGCGGGAACTGGGCCCGCAGGCTTGATGACAGCAGACAGAGCTTCAGCAAATGGCCTCAATACTCTGGTTCTTGAAAAACGAAAGAAAGTCACTGACTCTCTCATGGGAGAATTAGTGACCGACAACGCACTGAAGCTCCTAAGAGTGAGGCCCGACTCGGAATATATCGGCAACAAGTATACCCAGATCATTGGTGAGAGTCTTGACACTCGGGGAAAGATTGTCGTGGGGAAAGGACTCCTCGGCAACTCCTATCTTCTCGATGAAGATAAATGTCAGGACCTCATGCGAGAACGAGCTGAGGCAGATGGTGCCGAATTCAGATATAGTGCTCGTGTAAAGTCAGTTGTAAAAGAAGGGAATCAGGTCGTTGGGGTGAAGTATAATGAGGAGTTGGAAGAACGCGCTGGGCTCACTGTGGGTGCTGACGGCTCGTTCAGTAGGGTCTCTGAAACAGCAGGATTCACCCATTCCAAGTGGCTCCTCTCATATGGAATCCGATGGAAGCTCGAAGGCTGCAAAGGTGTTGACCCTGATACCGCATACTTCTTCGTAGCTCGAGACGTCGGGCTTGGCTATTTGTGGTTGTACCCAAGGAGTGAGACCGAGGTCAATCTAGGAATTGGTAGAGTGCCATCCTCAAAGGAGAACTGGGAAAAGCTGCCTTCACTCTTGGATGTCTTGAAGAAGTATCGAAAGCACATTCCTGAGTTGCAGGACTCGAAAATAGCTATGCAGAATGGAGGAGTTGTGCCTTGTGCTGGTATCATTCCTCAATTCACTGATGCGGGTGTTTCTCTCTGTGGTAACTCAGCAGGACAGGTTTCCAGCATTGTCGGAGGAGGGGTCACAACATGCTTCCATGCAGGTACACTCCTTGCGAAACACGCCAAGAGAGCGGTCGACGACAACGACTTCTCTAGGAAGAGTATTCACCAATATGAGAAGGAATATAGAAAGAGCAAACTCGCGTCAAACATCCAAAACACAGGGAAGGGAATGTGGGCTGTCAGCAAGTACTCAATGCACAACGATCCATTGGATGCCGCAGAGATAGTGCTGTCGCAGCTTGATGCAAAGACTCTCAATGCATTAATTCAGGGGCATGCAGGGGTTTCTGACATAATGACACTTCTCTCAGACTTCCTGCCTATGGTGATGCGAATAGGGAAAGGGTATCTGAAGTCGATTGCCCTTAGTGGATTGTAGGAAACGGGAGAGGGGGGCGTCTGGAGAAGAGAACACTTTGAAGCAGGGCCCGCCCCCCCTCACCCTGCTTCGTTTTCACTTGCAACATGCCCGTGGATAACCGTTCGCATCCACGCCGATTTCCTGCATATTACCGCAATAGTAGAGTATCCGCGCACATTATAAGGCAATTGTGGTTGTAAACATTCATCAAGTAAGTATGTTGTGAGTTTAAGCATAGATTTGAGGATACTCAGAAATGGGCGGGTCAGGAACATGATTGAAGATGAAACTCTTAGAGAGGCTCTAGAAATTCTTGGCCTCAATGTGGGTACTGCTGAAGAGGAGTCGAGAACGATAGGGATTCTTCGTGCAATCTTGAAGATTCGAGGAACCCCTCCTGCACCGCGTACATTCGCTGAAGTCTATGACTCTGTCCTGCAGGAAAATCCTGAGGGAAAGCTCTCGAAGGCTTGGGTGCATAGAGTGTTAAAGCCCTTAGTTGAGAACCAACTTGTGCGGGTTGAGGGTCAGTCTCGTAAGAGCTACGTTGTCGATGTTAACACAATAATGACTGGATTAGAACAGCTCAAGACTAGCAGAATAAACCAGATACAGAATGAGTTAGAATCGCTGAAGGCCGACCAAGATCAGATCTCGAAGCTGGATTGCGGAGTATTAGCTCAGCGTTTAGTGAAATCTTTGACCGGTCAAGATGAATCTCCAACGACGCGAATCGTTCGCGGAGTTGATGAACTAGACAGAGTCCTGAAGTACAACATAACCGATGTGGCAAAGAAAGGCGACGTGATACGAGCTACTGTGCTTTGGCTAACTCCTCTTCTAAAGGGAGGCGAAGACCGTATGATGAAGTTCATCGATGCAGCCCAGAGAGGAGCAGATGTCCGTTATCTCGTGACACTGGATATCCTCTCGGCGGGTGAGTTGGTCGAGCGAGATATGGACCCTCAAAGGATAGGCGGCATAGCTCAAGGCATAATCAAAATGCGTGAAGCTGGAATCAAGTTTGACGTGCGTGTGTTCCCAGCAGGAAGGACGTACAGTCAAGTAAGTCTGAATGACCAGAGCACCGCATTCGTAATCACTGAGAACCCACTTACTGCAACATGGCTGACGAGAGAGTTCAATCCTGATTGGATTGATAACGCAATATCATCTTTTGACGAGAACTGGATTAATGCAAAATCATTATTCGAACTCACTGCTGATGATTTCGAAAAGATGGGAGCAAGTGACAGCCCTCTTGTGAGAATGCTAGTTGGCGGGACAGACTTAAGTAATGGGAGCAAGAAGGAGTAGACACTGAGGTGGGGGCAGTGACACGCCCAACGGAAGAAGCGGCACTGGAATTGGTCGGTTTTGACCCAGATGAAAGAAGAATGGTGGTCTTGAGAGCCTTAATGAAAGCCCAGAGAGACCATGAAACATTTGCTACTTTTGAAGACATTAAGGATACGTTCATGATAGAGGAGGGAGAGAAAGGCGTGTCAGATCCACTTCTTTATCGAAGCCTAGCCTCATTGGAAAAGGACGGATTCATTATTGTTGACCGTACAGGGTATCGTCACAGATATGGTTCGAGTCATAAAGTGATGCGAGTCGGTTTGAAGAGGGCAAAGGAAACAGCTGTGAAGGAGCTAGAGAAAAGGGTAAGTCAGCTTGAATCTGAAATCGAGGAGCTAAGATATCTTGACTCTGGAACTCTAGCAAGCCAATTCTTGTCAATAATGACAGGTCGTCGCATTAGACCAAAGCCCATATTTGTGGAGGGCTTAGGACCATGTTTTGGCTTAATCGAGCGAGAGATATGTAAGCAGGCAAATCGTGGTGACATTATTCGAATTACAATTGACTGGATGAGGGCAGAAAAGGATCATGAAGGCGGGATTGCTGCCCTGTTCGACTGCCTAGGAAGGAGTGGCGCAGAAACTCGAGTATTGTGTCGCTCAGTGGACAAAGATGGTTTCACAGCGGAGCTAGCTGCTGTTATTCAGAAACTGCAAGATCAGGGTCACAATATTGAGCTGAGGAGATGCATCCGACAAGATGCCACGTACCAGTTTGCGTCAAAAAGCGGAGAGGGGATGGTCTTAATCGTAGCTGAAGAACCACTAGCTGGCACTTGGATTTCCAGAGAAACAAATACAATGCTTATGGAGGATGCGATTCAGAGCTTCTCAGAGGACTATGGAAAAGCTGAGATTCTGACGGAGTCGAGAAACCAATGAGTGGAATAGGTGGCAAGGATATCTTTGAGAGAATTGGTGTGGACATGTCTTCTCGCGACATGCAGGTTCTTAAATTGCTAATTGGCATGGAGAAGAGCTCAGTTGGAGTTACTTTTACTGAGCTCTTTGATCATCTGCAGGAGAAGGGCATGAAGCTTTCAAAAGTCTGGATATACAGATGTCTGGCCCGTTTGGAGGATGAGGATTTCGTCAGCACTGAACGAATTGAGAGCCCACGTCGATATAAGACGTCTGAAGGAATCATCGCAGAGGCTCTGAAGACGAAGCTGTCCTCACGTGTGAATGAATTGAAGTCCGATCAAGCCGAGGTAGAAGCGGACTTAAAGATAGTAAAAGACACAACAGTAAGAGACCTAACAATGATGGCATATGACACGATTGTGGGGAGTGTACCTATCGACACGTCGACTGTAATAGAAGGAATCGAAAATGTGAGAAGCACACTCATAAGAGAAATTTTCCAGAAAGCAAAGCCTGGCGACATAATAAGACAGATCTCTTCCATACAGGTTATGGACAGAGATAATGAAACCAGTGGAGTCACCGAAATGCAACTCTTGATGAAGGCGGCAGAGGGCATCAGAGTCTGGAGCATTCTAGTACCTACAGAAGATGCATCACGTGACCCAAGTTTAATCTCTAGATACATTGGCGGATTGGGGAAGCTCCTGCAGGAAGTCATGAAAACTGGAAACCTGGTGGTTCGAAGTCCTAAGACTCCTCTCAAGACCTATAGAATGGTTGCTCTGAACACTGACTTGATGCTTCTCTACCTCACGCACTCTCCTGCATCCGACATGGCGGCGCTAGTTCGTAGGGAAGACAATCCGGGATTGGTCGATGATGCATTGAACACATTCAGAAAGATCTGGGAAGAGGGAGTGGATATTATGGAAACGGTAGCAAGGCTGGCAAAATTAAAGGACGAGGAGGATTCGAACTCATAGAACCTTTGACGGAATGACCCAGTCTTGGCCCTTTGAGAGCGCCAAGAAGATATCATCGCAGACAGCTTGAAAATCATCATACATCCCATATTCACCCCCAGCGGCATAGGGATGCCCACCTCCATTGAATAACCCCGCAGCTACATTGCACAAGGTGGACTCATTGCCTCTTCTGAATCCGAGGAGGCCGCCTTGACTCACAGTTATCAGCAAGTCAGCCACTTCCAATCTCTGACCTTCAAGCTCGAGGTTCTTCTCATCAGAGAGAAATGTCCCGAGATCGGTAGTGGTGACTCCTGTAGGTATCTCAACGATGCGAACGAGCCTGTCATGAATAAGCTGATCACAATGGCCGGCAAGTGACTTCTTCATCTTTTTGAGGCGCTCTTTCCGATATTCTCGGACCTGTTTCTCCATTGTCGCGTCCTTGAATTTCTTCGTTTTATCGTCCCATATTCCGGCTATACCATTCTCAGCTAAGCCAGTGACTATTGGCAGCACTGCGGCACTCATGTCCTCTTTCTTATTTATAGCAGCAAATCGACTGACTGAAACCAAATCTGCAAGAGCAACAGCTGCCTCTATCTCCCTTAAATTGAAATCAGTGTCATGTGCAATGCGAGCGAGTTCAGCACAAGTTTCATCCCTTGGCATGAGGCTCTTGTGGGCGATCTCAGCTGCACAATAGTCGGGATTCACCCTGAGGACAGGCTTGTTCCCTAGAGAGAGGACTGCGTCAATTGCTTGCTTGCTCCATGAGTGATGGTCAAGCCAAACAACTCT
Source organism: Candidatus Thorarchaeota archaeon (assembly GCA_048882485.1). Classification (GTDB taxonomy): domain Archaea; phylum Asgardarchaeota; class Thorarchaeia; order Thorarchaeales; family Thorarchaeaceae; genus SMTZ1-83. The sequence goes on along the minus strand of JBHLRP010000017.1, from coordinate 14,320 downwards.
ACATCCTTGTGTAATCGCCTTTGACAGACCATCTATGGCGAGATTCATCGAGTTCTCGTCAATACCAAGATCAGTAATTACTATGAGCGTATGTCTGCGCCTGGCAACTTTCGAAAAGGCCTGATCGAAGAAGCCATAATCAGTCAATATCATGTCAAACTTAAGACCTTTTGACTTGGCGTAGCGCCATACTATCGCCGCTGCATTCAGACCATCAACGTCTTTATCATGGGAGATTGATAGTATTCCTGTGAGTTTACTCTTGGCACCTGGAGCTTTGCTCATAGTGTATTCAGAAGGAAAATTGACGCGGGCCTTTTCTTTCTTTCTTTAATGTACAATTGCTCTTGCTGTGAAAGTCGGAAGTGTTTTCTATCACCACTGACGCCTACTCCGATGGTCCAAGATGGATGATGAAACCTCTGCTCGATTGATGAGCGGTAATGAAGCACTAGCCAGAGGTGCGCTTGAAGCGGGAGTGGGCTTCTGTACATCCTACCCAGGAACACCTGCAACACAGATAACAGAATACATCATGAGAAAAGCAGAGAGTATTGGAATCCATGCAGAATGGAGTGTCAATGAGAAAGTCGCGCTTGAGGCGGCTGCGGCGGCGAGTTGGGCAGGCATACCTGCACTCTGCTCAATGAAGTCTCTGGGTCTTAATGTCGCTTCCGACTCTCTTCTGACTATGAATCTATCAGAATGTGGAGACGGGGGACTTGTCATCATTTTTGGTGATGATCCTGAAGGCCACTCCACTAGTACTGAGCAAGACTCTCGATTCTATGCAAAGGCAGCGCTCCTACCTCTGCTAGAGCCCTCGGGATACCAAGAAGCAAAGGATGTTGTGCTCTATGCCTTTGACCTCTCAAGAAAATACAAGGTACCAGTGATTATTCGAAGCACAACTCGACTCGGTCACTCTCGTGGACTGGTTAATCCCAGCCCAATTGATAGTTATGATTACCCCAAACCCCTAAAGATGAAAGAGAAGCTCTATAATGTTCCAAATCCTCATCTAGCAAAACGGGAACTTCAGAACAAGATTCAGAGCATCTCAGAGGAATTTGACACTAGCCCATTCAACAAGCTACACGTGAAGAAGAATGTAGACCTTCTTACGATTGCATCTGGAATATGCCAAAGGTATGCAGAAGAGGCGAAGGAATCGGCAGGTGCAAAAAGCAGTGGAACTTTGGGACTTGTTACAACGCATCCCCTACCAAGGAAGTTGATATACAAGGCAATCAGGAAGGCACCTGATGTACTCTTCCTGGAAGAATCAGATCCTTTTGTAGAGGATGCAGTGCGGGCGTTATCAACTGAATTGCCTTCCGTCAGCTGCAAATTCCATGGTAAACGGAATGGTGCGGCACCTGCATACGGAGAAATGAATACTGACCTAGCAATCGCAGCATTGCAGAAAGCACTAGGTTTCAAATTGAAGAGGCATGACAAAAAGGAGGAAGGCCTACGGGAATCTGCACGTTCGCTCCTAATTGGACGAGCCTTGACGTTCTGTGCTGGATGTACTCACAGGAATGTGTACTGGGCTGTTCGCAAGGTGAAGCAGAGGTTGGGTGGAAAGCTCTCAGTGACAGGGGATATTGGTTGCTATTCCCTCGGAGTCTTCTATGACGAAGCTATAGGTACGCTGTTCTCAATGGGGTCAGGAATAGGGATTGCTAGCGGTCTAGGCCAACTTCATGAACTTGGTTTCGAATTTAGAGTCGCAGCAGTGGCAGGAGATTCGACTTTTCTGCATGCCTGCATACCTGCTCTGATTAATGCGAGGCACAAGAATGCGAATGTCACATTCATGATTCTTGACAATTCCACTACAGCCATGACCGGGTTCCAGAAACATCCAGGTGAGGAAGACCAGCCTGAAGGACAAAGGATGGTGAGTATTGAGAAGATAGTCCAAGCTATCGAACCTGACTTCTATGCCGTTGGCGATGCCACGAACTTGGCTAGCACAATAGATCTCATTCATGACACCATCCGTAAAGATGGCCTCAATGTTCTACTGTTCAAGAGCATCTGTAGACTGGAGGAACAGAGGATGGGAGAAGCCTATTCTGAACTGGACCCAATTCACATTGACTCAGATGCATGCCGTGGTGAGAGCTGCAAGATTTGTGCAGCTCAGTTTGGATGTGTAGCTCTTGGATGGCAGGATGAAGCAGCTAGACCAATAATCTATGACCATGTCTGCGTGAGATGCGGAGCCTGTGTCATGGTATGCCCACATGGTGCGATCAAGCAGGGATGACCAATGAATGATGACTACAACATTCTAATTGCTGGTGTGGGAGGTCAGGGCAATCTCGTGTGTGGGAGAATTCTATCCGAGGCTGCATTACAGAATGGGCTTCGTCCGGTTGTCGGAGAGACCTTTGGTGCTTCTAGGAGAGGTGGCACAGTTCTTACTCATCTTCGGATCAGTAAACAGGACAGAGGGCCTCTGATACCAAAAGGAAAAGCTGACCTCCTATTGGGAATGGAACCACTAGAGGCCTTGAGAGCAGCCATTGAGTATGCGAGCCAACAGACCGTTGCAGTTGTCAGTACTGCGATAGTCGAAACGCCGAGCTCCCTCTCTGAGGCTGAGGAATATCCACCAACAGACAAGATCGTTGAATCACTCAGGTCTCTCTGTGGAAAAGTCATAGCGCTTAATCCAGTAGAGTCCTTGGAGAAATCAGGCGGCCTGCGGCTGCTGAACTCGTACATGCTCGGTGCCATATCTTCATTGAAGGAGATCCCAATGGGTGGGGATGAAATTCGGAAAGCAGTAGAAACTATTCTTCGTGATCCAGAAATGAATCTAGCAGCGTATGATGCAGGTGTTGCTGACAGACGAGGCAAATTCTAAGGATGTTGTAGGATGTTAAAACACACGTGCACGAACAATACAGACGTTTCTTTCGCAAGAGATACAAGCAAGTAGGTCAAGAAAAACAACGCAAAATCAGAAACAGGTTAGAGAGTCTACCAGATTCTGATGAACTGAATGAAAACTATGTTCTAGAATATGTAGGGAGAGAGAGTTCCTTGCATTTAATCACTCAGCTGAATTGACAAAGGTTGATATTCACTCAGAGGTATACTAACCTAAGATAGAGGGTGACGAGAATAGGGTCTGCAGTGGATAGTCTGTCAATCTTACTACTAATTGCACTTACCACCACTGCGGCTGTAATGGCAATAGCTGTCTGGAGAGGGGCCCTATCTGGCCATCTCAGAAAAGGTATGGCCTGGCGGAAACCCCTCCTTCTACCAAGCATTGTGTTTACTATCACATTATTCGTAGCTATGATTTATGCGCCATATCCAATGAAAGCGTATCATGGACTGAATCAGATCAACAACCTTGGACCATTCCAAGGCGCATTCAGAGTATATGAAACAGTTGCCTATGATGCAGATGTCCAAATACGAATAATCGCTTCTTTGGCATCAAATGAACGGCTGGAGGTCAATGTTACTATTTCCCAAGAGGGAAGCATCATCGGATTGATAGTCATTGACGCAAATGCTGAAGACTTTGATCACTACGGAGGGTTGACACGTAGTACAAATCTACCGGAAGGAGTCTATGACGTAACCGTTAATGGGACTCGCTACATTGACGACAATCCAGAGCAGATTCAGTTCCTAGACTTTACCCTGAATCAACCTGTCACCAATGAGTTCATTTCTGAAATCACTCAGTGGAATGCATTACGTTTTTTCATCGTTTTCGGAAGTCTGTTCTTTGTACTAGGAGGAATCTGTTATGATAGAGGAAACCCAAGAAAAGAGCGAAGATGGGAGAACACGCAGGAAGGAGAGATTTTCCGAAAGGCTCACACACGTTGATGATAGCAACCCAGTGATGTGAAATTTCTGGCATCACCCGTTTTGCAAACTTCTCACTCATCTCTTTTTCATGTCCATAGGAGAATTGTACTTGAAAGTGTGGGAATCCCATTTTGACCAGATGGTCGGCTAGTGTTGCCGATATCCTCTTGCTCCCGCGCTGAGACTACTTGCTTTTCTTTGCCTCAGTGGCTTTCTTTGCATCGCGCCACATCTGTTCAGCCAAAACAGTGAACATATCTGCTACGCCATCACCAGTCTTTGCAGAAGATTCCATGTAGAGAAAGCCTTGGTCCTCAGCCCAGCGCTTGGCCTCGGCTGCTGGAACCGCTCTGTCAGGAAGGTCGGTCTTGTTGCCTACGACAACAATTGGCACTCGTAGGCCAATTGACTCATCTGCCTCCTTTACCCACTTGGAGAGCTCGGTGAATGAGCGTCTTCTGGTCACGTCATAGACGAGGATGATTCCTGCCGCACCACTGTAGTACATCTTCCGCACAGCCTTGAATCTGGCTTGGCCTGCTACGTCCCAGCATTGAAGCTTGATCCCCACAGCGTATTCCGGCTCTGGGGGCGAAATGTGAGTGAGCTTGACGGCAAATTGAGAACCAATCGTCGTCTTGTAATCTCGCTCGAAAACACCAGTTACGTAGCGATTCACGAGGGTTGTCTTTCCCACCGCTCCCTCTCCAGTGACCATCACTTTGAAAAGATACGTGTAGCTGTCGCTGGGAGCGCCAGGACGAGGTGGTTTTGGAGTTCGTGCACGCATCTCTGTTACTAGAGCGCTCTCATCAGCAACCTCTTCAATTACCACTTGTGCGGGAGCCGCAGGGGCCACGTCTTCCATCACTGCTGAGACTTCTTCTACCTCAGAGATGACTGTGCCGGCCTCCTCTACTCCAAACAGCTTATCGAGTAGCTCTTCAGCCTCTCTCAAGGACTCATCCGAACCCTCAGTTGAAGTCATTTTGAGAATCTCTGCTGCTTTTGCTTTCTCTACTTCAGCAAAGCCAGTGCCTTCAGCAGGAGCATAGTCTATCAAATCATCAACGATGGCCGCCGAAGGTTCGGGTAATGATACCGATGGCATGGCGGCGGGCGCAGCTACAGCAGCGCCTTTTTCTACAAGAATCGCAGTCTCAGGCGTAGTGATCTGTTTTACTTGGCCTGAAGCATCTGTCCACATCAACACTATTGGACGAATGATGACAGTTCCTTCAGTGGTAGGCACAAGGTCCAACTGAATCGTCTTGGTCTCACCAGGATTCAGATCGAATTTGAGCTGATTGTCAGACACCTGGAGGTTGTCCTTGGGGAACCAGTATACCTTGCCAGTGACTCCAGTGATTGGCTGACTTGTGATATTTGCAACAGTGACTTTCCCAACTAGATTAGTGCCGGTCTTTGCCTGCGTATCAATCTCAAATTTGGGAATCAGCTGATACAGCCCTTGAAGAACTCTCAACGGACCGTTTGATATGCCCACTAGGACTTCTTTTCTGTCATCTCCTCCTGCGTCTCCAACACTGATTGAGAGGATCTTCTCGCCAATGTTCACGCTGGCCAGTTCCTGAAGCTCGGCCATATGCAGATTGTAGAAATTGACCTTGTAATCAGAGGTAGCAACTATCATCTCATCCATGTGGTCTGCATTGATCTCTTCCATAACTACGGAGAGTGCATTCACTCCTTCAAGCTTGGTGAAGAGGTCCAGCCTGCTCTCCTCGTTGCGATAGACTCTGACAGTACCATCTCGAGTGACAACACCCAGTTCCATCTTCCTGTCACCCAAGATGTCTCCTGCCTTGACTGAGATGATTGGACTAGGAAGCTGGAGAACTTCAATCTCGTCAATGGTATGATCTCTCACCTTGAATACTCTGAGTGAACCATCAATATTGCCTGTGACAAACTCGTCGATTTCATCACCAATGACATCACAGATTCCTATCGATATTGGCATGTTCTCAAGCTGATGCTTAGCATATTCAGTAATCTTGTCGTCAGTATCCATCTGGAACACTCGAAGAGACGAGTCACTCCCTGCAACGATTATCTCGTTCTTCTCATCCCCTGTGACATCAGTCACCATGACAGTTGTGATAAACCTGTCAATTGGATACTCTGCCAGAAGTTGAAACTGGCCACTTGGGGCAAATCTATAGACTTGAAGAGTACCTGATTCGCCTGGAATCTCTCCTGGATCGAGGCTGCGTCCTACAACAATCTCCATTCGACCGTCATTATTCGCATCTGCAATTTTGAGTGACAGGATGCTACCTTCTAGATCCTTCTGAGCGAGGAACCTAATCTCGGCAGTACTTCCATCATATAATCTAAGGACACCATCCCGGTCTCCTGTACAGAGTTCCGATGTTCCAGATCCAGTGACGTCTCCCATGGCTATTGCGGTGGTGCTTTTGTCGTCCTCGATCTCGAAGAGAATTCTGGGCGTGGTCAATTTGAGATACCATCCGGTGCGAAAACAACGCCATTCAGACCTGCAACTAAGTGTCTAGTGGGTTGTTCTAATAGTTCCATGAGGGCGAACGGCCTTTTTGTACTTTGTTGGGTCAGTCTCAACTATCATAAGCAGAATGCACAAAATAGCATATTATTTAACACGAAGTCGTCGTGATGTAGATTGGTGACACCTTGCCTACACTCTCAGTTCGGAACATTGTGAAGGCTTATCCAAATGGCGAAGGCGGAGAGACTAGAGTTCTCGATGGAATTTCGTTTGAAGTGAAAGACGGTGAATTTCTGAGTATCCTGGGCCCTTCAGGTTGCGGCAAAACAACACTCCTTAAGATTATCGCAGGGCTCCTCGAACCAGACGAGGGAGATATTTCGATAGATGGAGTTCCAGTGGGTCCAGGTCACAATCGTGTGGGTTTCATATTCCAGCAGGAGTCGCTTTTTCCTTGGAGGACAATACGCGAGAATATCGAATTTGGATTAGAAATTGCTGGTTCCGATATACCCAGCAGGCGTAAACTCGCTGATGAGATAATCAGAATAGTAGGAATGGAAGGGCTGGAAGATAGCTTTCCACATGAAGTTTCTGGAGGGCAAGCACGACGGGCTGAGATGGCAAGGAGTCTGATAATCAAGCCGGACATCCTAGTAGCTGACGAGGCTCTCTCAAATCTAGATCTTCAGACCAGAAATTACATACAATCAGAATTTCTAAGGATTACTGAAGAAACTGGTTCGACTGTTCTTTTCGTGTCGCATAACGTGGATGAAGCAGTCTTCATGTCTGACCGAATTCTTGTAATGAGCAATATTCCATCTCGAATAATTGCTGCCTATGAGGTTGATCTTCCTAGGCCACGCAATAGGACATCTCATGAGAGTCTTGATTATCGAGCTAGGATATTAGAAGTGCTTGAGGTTGAACAGGAAAAGGCGATGACTCGAAGGGCTACACAGAAACCTCCTGCCGCCACTTGAGGAGTCTTCGTTCAATCATTAGCAACAGGAAGCTAACTGCAAATCCGATGAGACCTATTACTAGCATGCTTGAGATTACTGCTCCCGTCCAACCAACCTGCTGCATTGTCCAGATCAGATATCCCAAACCCTTGTTGCTGCCAATCATCTCCGCAGCTACTAAGCACATCCATCCAATTCCAAAACCGATTCGCATCCCTGCAAAGACCTCAGGTGCAGCCGATGGAATAACAACCGAACTAAGTATCTTTGATTCTGATGCCCCGAAAGTCTTAGCAACATCAACATGAACAGGCTCTGTACGTTTAACTCCTGTAGTAGTATTGATGAGAATTGGGAAGAAAGCGCCGACCCAGATTATGAAGATCTGTGAATACAAAAGACTAGCAAAGATAAGGAGTGACAGTGGAATCCACGCAATTGGTGGAATTGGTCTCATCGCTTCAACGACGGGTCCAAGTATGGAATCCACGACCTTATACCTGCCAGTTGCAATTCCAAGGGGTATTGCTGTGATTGCAGCTACACAGAATCCTACCGTGACGATAAAGACACTCTGAGCAATATGGTCTATAAGAAGAAATCCCTGACTATCGCCCTCAGTTGCCAACCTAAAGAAAGCGTCGACTACTTCCATGATGGTGCTTCTAGAGATGAACGCAATGAATACCCAGAGTATAATCAGGATGATTCCAGCCAGCAGCCATCTGATGATGGATGATTCAGTAAACCGTGTGTAGATTGATTGAGAACGCCCTTCCTGGTCTGGCAAGTTTGAAGTCTGAGCGGCTGATGTCATTGTCCTAGGAGAGTCAGCCGCCTGACTATCTTTTGATTCTACCGCTTTCCAATGTTATGTGCTAGATAGGAACGAAGTGTCAATGAAAGCATCCAAGAAATCACTTATGTCGGTTGGTATTTTATCCGGAAGCAGCTGTTCCTGGTCTATCAGATAATCAAGATAAATCTGGATTCCTGTCCGGTTCACATTGTAGTCATAGATGATTCGATTGAATGCAGTTTCTACTGCAGATACTGCATCCTCCATCTCTAGCCATGTAGCTGCGATTGAGATTGCCTCTGTTGGATTGTCCACAATCCACTCCTCAGCCCGAACATGGATATCAACAATAGTCTGCACAATGTCTGGTTTAGCACTCAGAAATGTGTTGGATGATGCCAATACACAGCATGGATGTCGCGGCCAGATATCCCCGGAGAGAATAAGGGGAACTGCAAGATTATCATATTCTGCCCTAGCATTGAAAGGTTCCCAAGCTACAAACGCAGGCTCATTCTCTGACAGAGAATCTGCCATCAGCGCAGGCGAAGTTGATAATGTCGTAATATCAGAGGAACTTAGTCCCGCTTGGCTCAGTGCTAGGCGGAGGAGAAATGCTTGAACAGTTGAAGGGCCTGGTATGTAAACTGACTTGCCAGTGAGATTGGCCACATGGGTAATTGCACCAGAGTCATAGTCAGCTTTTCGACCCATTATAGCTGAACCCTCAAGGTTGGCCGATGCTAGAATGGTTATCATAATCTCTTGGTTTATCCTCTTTGTCAAAGCTGGAGCTGCTCCTAAATAGCCCATGTCAATCTCGTTCCCGAGAAACGCATCCATTTCTAAAGCCCCATTCTGGTACGCTTTCAGCTCGACATTGAGGCCGGCTTCTTCATACCATCCATTTACAAGTGCCACACGAAATGCCAATTGATGAAGATCCTTCTCAAGGTACCCAATTCTCACATCTGGCAATGTTGCTGGATACCATAAAACAATCAATGCCGCCGACGAAACCACAATGATAGCTACTGTTGCTGCTATAGCTTTGTTTCTGTCCATCTTGAATTGTCTCCTCTTTTAAGAGGGCATGTGCTAAATTGTCTATAGTTTACATATGAGCGTTGAGTTATACCCTCTATCCTCAGAATGTTGATTAAAGAGTCTGGAGATAAATCACATATGTCACTCCGGGATCGGATTCCTGAACAACTCAGACTAAGAGATGAGAGGGTTGCCATAACCGTCAAGGACGATGTGGAGGTCTTTCCAACAACGGAATATATCCTTCTAGAGATTTCACCCAACGCTGGAAGAGTGGACATTCCAAAGATATCCAATACCATTCGAGACTTGGTAAAGGGTGACAAGAGAATGGTGGCAATCAGGGGATATGGGTTCAAGGGAGTTGGACTCTCTGTCAGGGTTGCTCATGAACTGAAGAAGAGAGAGAATAGATTCGTTTATGAGATGACCTTCGATACCTTTGAAGCCTCAGACCCTGAAACAGATAGACCCCTAACGAGTGTCCAGATCATCATAATGCCGCCAATATGAACGGATGAGAGCAAACAAGGTACACGGAAACGGTTTTTTGCATTGGAGAACTACTGAAAAGTGGTGGTTTCGTGTTAGGTGTTGGAAGGAAGAAGCAAGGGCTCCTTCTTACACTTGTGTTGCTTTTGCTCACCCCAGTTCTGGCTTCGTCGTTTCAGTCATTTCACCTCGGAGAAAAAAAGCTGGTCTCTGAGGCAGTGACTAACCTCAAGCTTGCGCAGTATGAGGATTGGGAACCGATAATTATCCAGAATGCCGATGACTTAGCGAGCTATGGATTCCCTGGTAATGGGACAGAGTTGAATCCCTACGTCATTGAGAGGCTCAACATCTCAACCTTGGATGAGACATGTATTTGGATTTCAGATGTCAATGTCAGCTTTGCTATTAGAAACTGCAGAATTCAAAGTCAACGAACATCGTTCCCGACAATTCGGCTCACAAATATAGAGAATGTCACTATTGAAGAAAACATCATACTGGGGGGTTTCGACGGAATTCGTGGGACGTGGACAAAAAATCTGCGGATTCTTAACAATACCATATGCGATGGTGGTAATGGGCTGAGATTCATTAATTCATTCAATATCACGGCTGAAGACAATTCTGTATATCGAAATGCGGTAGGAGTTGTCTTGAGCAATACATCACAATGTGTTTTCTCTACTAACAGAATTTATGGGAACACTCATGCTGGATTCATGGTAGATTATGCCTCTTCCCTTAACGCATTCTTGTCAAACATCGTTGGTTGGAATGATATTCGCACGTTTACCTCTATCAATGCTGAAGACTATGGCAATAACAATATGTGGCAAGCCAACGCATGGTCCGATTATGCATCCCCTGGTCCCTACAATGTTGGTGGAGAGTCCAACTCCCAAGACTCGTTTCCAACACTACTGCTTGATCGAGAAGCGCCCGTAACCAATTCGCCGGAAGATGTTAAGATGGGAGAAGCCGACAACAAAAATGTCACTTGGCATCCAAGAGATGCATATCCGCTGGAATACACAATCCGTAGGGGCGCCTTGACTATAAGTAGAGGTGTATGGCTTGAAAATGAATACACGGTCGATCTGCGTGATTTAGAGGTCGGAGATTACATTCTAATGTTATCTGTCGAGGACGGATCGGGTAACACTACAGATGATATTGTGGAAGTATCAGTCCTCTATGAACCGTTCAAGGATATTGCTACCGAGTTAGTTGCCTACGCATCGGCATTGAGTGTAGTTCTCTTCTTAGTTACTCTGTGTCTATTGAAGAGACGAACATGAAACCTAATTCATGCTTGGTTCTTAAAGCATAAGTAAGCTGGAAGCAACGCTCTGACTACCATAGGAGACCGGATGACCTGTTGAGCCCTAGGCCGAGTATAGCGTTGTGCATGTTGATGCTCATAGCTGTCCCTCCACTCGCGGGAGTCAATGCAGGTGAATCCAATATAAGCATCTCAAAACCTTCTATCACACCATCCATTATTGGACATTCCCAAATAATCATCCAAAATAACATGGATTTTCCTCAGCAGGGCTGGGAGGGAAGCGGTTCATCTTCAGACCCCTATATCATTGAGAACCTGAATATCTCTCTCAGTTCAGAAACATGTATCCTGATTTACAATGTGACTGCGCATTTTGTGATTCGCAACTCCTATCTCTCCACCAGTGATGATTTTTCAGTTAATATTAAAGTCATCATTTCAAGAAATGGCAAGATTGACAACTGCACCATCACGGGAGGAGGTTATGGCATATCGATTTCATCTTCAAGTAGTATTGAAGTGGCTAACTCCACAATCTATTCCACAAACATGGGCATATCGATATCCAATTCAGAATTATGCTTCATTCGATCGAACAGCATCTATGGAACGGACACGGGAATTACCTTCAATAACTCAATAAATAGCACTGTGGCAAGTAACAAAATCTATCGTGCCGAGAATTTGGGCATAGTGATGGATTATTGGACAGCAGGCAACCGCATCTTCTATAATCGAGTAGGCTGGAACGGTCCAGATGGGCAGCCAGACCAAGCATTCAATGCAATGGATAATGGTGAAAACAACATCTGGGATGACAACATTAGCCGGGGCAACTACTGGGCGGGGTATGAGGGCAGCGGCATTCATGCAATTGAAGGTACTGGGGAAGCGTTCGATCGCTATCCCGCCTACTTCAATGACTCCCATGCACCCTTTTTCATGAACAGACCGGAGGACTTGGTCTATGAAGTTGGCGACAATAGCCGTCATCTCATCAATTGGACAGCTCACGACGCGTATCCATTTAGATACGAAGTTGCTAAGGAGGGTAGAATCCTTCAATCAGGCATATGGCATCTTCAGAGTATCAGAGTAGATGTGGGAGGGCTTGATGAAGGCGCACATAATATCACAATCAGGTTCATTGATGGCAGTGGCAATTCAATCAACGACTCCGCAATTGTTTACGTTATTCTTTACGTCTTAGGTGGCATCGGTACTGACCTAGTAGGATACGCATCGATCATAGCAGTTTTTGCTGTTATGCCGATGGTTATCCTTATGCGGAAGAGGAGATGAATAGGCATCCAGTTGAAGGAATCTTGCCCGCAAACTGATAGAAAATATTGGCTTAATTGAATAAGTAGACTGAAGTACAAATCTAGGAATACAGAAATCCAATGACTTATCCAGCCCCTCCATTGCATCCCGCTATATTTCTTGGTTTCATCATTCCAATGGCCGTTGTAGCAGCAATCTGTTATTACATTGCAAGAAGGGAGTATGAAAAGACAAGAGAATATAGTGAAGGCATCTGGGACTAGTTTATGCGAGCTGATGAGAAGAGCTAGGTATAATTTTGAAACTACTTAAATAGTAGTTCAACGATGCCGCAAGGTTAAGTGTGGAGGTTGCTAATGTGCAATTTGAGCTACTAGTAAACAGCATGGGAATCCTAGGGATGATTCCAATCTTCCTTCTGGTTCTCCTCATGCTATGGGGTTTCATTGGGGGTTCAGGTAGAACTAGGACCCTCTCACTTCTAGCCTTTCTAGGATACCTTTTCGTGGCAATAGGATGGCTTGTAGTAACAATGGAACGAATGAATATGCCCTTAATGGAGTGGTCTCTTGCTCGATATATCGACTTCGGGGTAAGGGGCATCTGGCTTTTCCTATTAGCGGTTTACTGCTTCATCTGGGCATTGCCAGACTTAATCAATGACCGCAAATGGCTAGTCATCGTACTCCTAATCCTGCCAATTGTCTACGAGGTGCTCATGATTGGCACCTTTTCGATTGTATCAAGTCCATATCGAGATGCGTGGTTAGTCACAGATGCCATCTTTGTGACAATATACATGGCCTTGATTCCACTCTACACCACTTTTCGATATGTTGGCCAAGACAGAATCAAAGGTACTGCTCGAGTAATGTGGATATGGCTAACTTTGATCGGCGTCTTGATCTGGTTCTTAGGCGAGTTCCTACTAGGCACTAGCCAGCTGCTGAGTATGCCAGGTTGGGACTCGTTCTTCAGTGGCATTGGTCTAGCGATAGTGAGCACACACGCAATCGGGTGGTGGATCATACTCCTAGGCAATTTCTTCCAGAGAAGGGCACTCCAAACAGGTTAATCCTGAATCAAGTCTGCATATTGCACCATCTTGACCCATCAGCAAAGGGTCACGCAATCAGTGGAGGGCAGATACAGAGGTCAGGCCATCAAATACTTAAGCAGGGCGAAGTGAGGCTCCCTCGTACCTTCCCCACGTAGGTGAAGATGAACAATGGCGCTTGACTTCGCAAAAGGAATCACCGAGTTCCGCTGGCACGGCAGAGGTGGACAGGGTGTAGTCACCTCGAATCAGATGCTTGGAAAGGCAGCTCTCGCGGAAGGCAACTATATACAGGCGTTCCCCGAGTTTGGGCCAGAGCGGACCGGAGCCCCAGTGCGGGCGTTTCTGAGAATCAGCAAGAAGCCCATCCAGGTCTACGCGCAGGTCTATGCTCCAGACATAGTTGTGTGCATTGACCCGACATTGCTAGATGTCGTGAACCCATCAGAGGGACTGAAGGAGGATGGAACTCTTGTTCTTAACACAACTTTGAGCCCTGATGAGGTACGTGACAAGTATGGCTTCAAGGGCGGCAAGGTGGCCACGGTTGATGCGACATCCATTGCAATGGAGATTCTCGGCAGACCATTCTACAACATGCCGACGATGGCTGCGGCTGTGAAGGCCTCAGGAGTCGTCAAGATTGAAACGGTCATCGGCGAGGTTCTAGAGAGATACCCAGGGAAGATAGGGGATCTGAACAAGGCTGCGATGGAGAGAGCAATAGAGGAGGCAAAGATAGAATGAGCGAGAAGTTCAACGAGATACCAATGGCTGGAAACATCATTGAGCCAGGGAACTCAAAGAAATATCTGACAGGTGGATGGAGAGCTGAGCGTCCCATACATGATTCTACGAACTGTCTCTGGATGAAGAATGGAACTTGTGGTCGCTGTTGGATATTCTGCCCTGATATGGCAGTCCGACTGATTGAGAATGAAGATGGCACTCGCTCCTACGAGTACAATTATGACTACTGCAAGGGATGCGGCATCTGTGCCAATGAATGCCCGACTGACAGCATCCACATGGAAGGTGAGTAGAG
>JBHLRP010000016.1:18472-64347 GCA_048882485.1 Candidatus Thorarchaeota archaeon | reverse complement strand
GCTTGTTGAGTAATGACCTCCTTGGTGAAAGCGACCTGTTCACTGAGTTTCATCTTTGAAACTTCTTGCCTAAAGTCCTCAAGTTCTTCAGCTGTCATATCAGTTAGGATAGTTAGCTGAACTAACAGTTCCTCTATCTCGGGAACATCAATACTGACCGAGAATCTCGGCATAGCTTCTGGTTGTTTTGTGACTCCAACTCCTGCGCAGGTTTCATTGAAAAGAGCGGCGATGATCTCTTGTCGATCTTTGATGCCATCGGGTTTCTTAGGAACCACTCCGCGCTTGAGCGCTTTTATCATCTTGTTCAATTTCTTCAGCATCTCAGGTATTCTGAAGACCCTCGACCATAGAATTGCGCCCGCTACAACGATTGCAATGATTGGCAATCCGTATAGTATTGCACTCTGGATGAGTAAGTCGGTTTCATTTGGCTCAACTGCAATAGCGATTGAAACTTCTGATGATTGGTGATTCTGTTTCGACAGGATAATTCTGATTACAGAGCTTCCCTGTTCAAATTGAGATGAGATAGTTATAACGTACCAGCCGCCTCCGTTCGGATCAGACTCATTCGAACGGATTCCAACATATCTTGTATTGAGACTCGTAGCATTGACAATTCCGTTCTCAATCCCAGCATTGCCATGAGTTGGCCAAATATCGATATACCTTACTCGAATTTCCCAGGTCTGACTAAAGGAGAGAGTCACCGGGGAAAGTCCGTCGTATATGAGTGTAGTTGGAACGATAACTATGGTGATATCGAGGCTGATAGTTGCTGTAGTTCTGTTTTCAAGCCCGATTTTCACAATTAGATGATAGGGCTCATCGGATACATACCATCGGCTGGAATCGAACCCTATTGTATAATTGCCGCCTGATAGTTCAGATATGGGCAGGCTATCCTTGTCATCTATCATCGAGGGATGTGTGAGAACTGCTTCCAGATATGTCGCTCCTGAGATTCCTCGTAGGTAGGTTGTATCGTTGTAGAGGCATATGACATTAAGCAAATCCCCATGAGGGACTACTAGATTCGTTGGGTCATCTTCTTGCATGTTCACTACATCTGCGTAAACCTCAATCTCTGTGGGAACGCTTAGCACTACAAGATTGAACACTCCTGTTCCACTATCATGATTCTCTTTCCATAGATTGAGAATGATTGGATGTTCGCCTGGCGTTACGAGTGATGTGTTAACAAAGACCGAATACGAGCCATTTCCGAGGTATGAAGCCTGAGCTTCGCCTCCGTCCCAATCGAGGTATGCATAAGCATCATTCACTCCCACGTTTCTAATGAGGTCCCAATAGCTGAAGCTCACATAACCGCTCCAACCCCAAATGTAAGTTGCTGACTCTGGAGATCCTACCCAGGTCTTTAGACGCAACACAGTCAGTGTTGTTGTGTTGGTTGCTTCGGAAAATGTATCGTTTGTAGGGTCTGCGGATATCTTGATTGTATAGGTAGATGCTCTGAGGTCCTCAGTATCGAAGTCGTAATAGAAATAGCCTGGTCCTCCAAGCAGAGTTCCATTTTCAAAGAAGCCATTTATCGATGTTCCAGAGACTGACCATGTAACAAGGCAATCTGAAAGGCCTGTAGAGTATGGGTCACCTGGATTCAGACTTGGCACCAAGACATAGACACCTAGTCGGACGACATCAGTCCAATTGAATGCTCTGTTGACATAGGTTTGAGTGGTAGCATCCAACCAGAGAGTAGAAGTGATTTCGACAATCTTGACAGATATTATACCGAATGCTGTCATAAAATTGTCCTTCTTCAATACAAGATTGAGTGTATACGTGCCAATGTCTTTGGTCCCCGTATTCACCGACCCCGAGTAATAACCAGGCTCACCAGGGACTGCAGGAATATAAGTCACGACAGCTGGAGTGTCGCTCCAGTACGCTTCAATGACTGCACCAGATAATGGAATACCATTGTGGGTGTCATTTACAAAGACTGTGATATTTACAGATTGGCCTCTGTAAAGATCTTGAGATTGAAGTCCCCCCAGCAATGTCATCTCTGTTGGCAGTTTTAGAACATTGACTGTGACTTGAGCAGTTTTCGTTTGATAGTTCGGATAGGAAGCAGTTATTATGACAACATAGGTTGTCGCCCAGGCAAGCCTTCCTGTGTCAAGGCTAAAGGAATAGTTGCCTGGTGTATTTTCGGATAGAGCGCCTGTCAATTTTCCAAACTCATAGGTGAGTGATGCCAAAGATATTGGCAAGTCATGCACTGTATCATTGTAGAAAGCTGAGATTGCTACATCCTCACCCCAGTAGACATCTGGGACATTTGAAGTGGGCGTTAATTCAGCTGGGATTGAGTCAACTGCGACATTCACACTTATGTCTGATATGAAATAGTCCGATAGGCTACCAGCCACCTGGAGAGTGTACGCTCCGGCGTTAAGAACGGTAGTCATCAAAGTAATTTCATATAGACCATTTCCCAAGTCCAAATAGGACGAAGAATCAGCCCATGATAAAGCTAGAGAGGCACTAGACAGCGGGGCATCAAAGGCATCTCTATCAACCAGCTCGAGGACTACAATTGCATTCTCTCCTTTCCAATTGCTTACTTGCGAATGGATAATAAACTCACCATCTCGAAGCCTAATCTGAAACGGAATCTGCAGTTCCACAGTTTGGTAGGGGTAGAGGTCAATCTCGACAATTAGAGCATCTGTCCCTGAAGCTGCTGCATCTGAACAGTTTACGGCCAATTGATAGATTCCTGGAGATACAACATAGATGTTCCATATGGATGGGATCAATCCAGTTGACTTATACCTCACATTGGCAACAGCTTCGGCACCGGTGATTTGCAGAGAGTGATCAAGATCGTTGAAATAGAGTAATACTGAGCAGTTGTAGTAGAGGGGAACAACGGATGGATTTGGTGCATCATTAGTGAGGAGTGCTTGAACCAGCCTCACTGATCCAGTGAGGTAGAGTATTGTGGTGTTCTTATAATAAGGAGATATTCCTGAGTCCCATAGAAGTCTCAATCTAAACGTGAAGGTTCCTGTTGACCCCAAGGCATTTGAATCAACGACAATCTCATATGATCCATCCCCTTGAGTATCCTCCAACACCCAGTAGTCGACGTTTTCAATAAGATTCGAAGGATTAAGGCAATCGAACTCCACGAGAGCCCCACTTATTGCCAATCCATTTCCTTCATCTACAAAAGTTGCAATCAGACTCATGTTGTCTCCAATGGGGACCGTAGGAGGTTGTCCCAAGGTGACGAAGCCGACACGATTCGTCGTGGTGACACTCACAGACACTTGGTCGGAGGTATAGAATGGTGCAACAAGAGGGATCCAATTGACCACCACTGTTAGATTCCAGTTGGTCACAAGTCCAGGTCCGAGAATCGTTGAATTTATCTCAACATAATAGTCTCCAAGGATTTCGACAAGACTGAAGTCATCTTGCTGAAGCTGGACTCCACTACTGAAGATGGTGACAAGACTCTTGGTGATAGATATTGATTGGTCCTTACTGACATCGCTATATCTGAAAGAGAAGGTTAGATTGTCTAGGTAGGCAGCTTGGTTTGGCGGCACTACTATGTCAGTTCTCGCAGCACGCTCAACAATGCTTAATCCAACGCTGAGGGATGAGTTTCTATGATAGGGTTCTCCCAGCAGCCAATTCGCTCTCACCTGGACTGTATGAGATCCGAGTTCAGCCAGCGACAGTGAGTCGATTGAAATGTAATACTCTCCGCCGGGAATTGCGCTTACGAAGTACTCAATACCCTCTACAAGTTCTGTGATTCCATAATAGATGTCAATCTCCCCGTTATCAATACCCGAAATCGAGTCCAAGTCTTGATAGAGTATTGTGAAATTGACTAGATCAAGATAGGCCGTAGGCATTGGAAAATCAGTTAGCTGCAGAGATGATGATCTATACCTAAGCTCGAAGGATAAATAGACTTCAGACCATCGATAAAATGGAGCCACATCAGGATAGCTCATTCTAACGTGAAGCACATAGGGCTTGCCAATTTCCAGCATCTGATTGTAGGTTTCTATAACAACAAGATAGTCTTGAGAAGCTGTTCTCCACTGCGAATCGAATTCCCACGAGCTTCCGTTTAGAATCTCTATTCTAATGGGTTGGCTGCCATTTCCAATACTCTCTGCTGTGAACAGGTCCTGATAGCGCAGGATTGCGTTGAGTGAGTCGTTGAATGGTACAAGCCCAATTGGATTTGCAGTAAGAGTTGTGAGTCGATATTGAATCTGAAGTGACCTTGTCGCGGAGGTGTCAGGGATGTAGAAATTAGACGACACAAGTACTACTGTTAGATCATAAGAGCCCGGAGCTGCGAAGTAAGTCGTATTGAAATCTACTTCATAGACTCCTCCGCCAAGTGGCAAAACTGAGTAATAGGCCACAGGTATCGTGCCAACGCTATCCTCCAGAGTGATAATGCAGCCATCAATTGGGTCTGATGGATTCTCAGTAACATCGAGATAGGTCACAATGAGAGTCATATTCGACTTGAAGGGAGTTGGAGGAGGAGTTGGATACTCAATCACTGTTTCTCTATATAGGACAGTAACGAGTACGACACGGTCAGTAATATTAGCATAGAATGGAGTTCCTACCCAACTGACAGAGATTGTGAATGACTTCGAGCCGATTGACGCACCCAAAACGCTTGTGTTGAATGAAATGTAGAACGTCATTGTGGTATCGTTGTACCAAAGAGAATAGTCCGCAAGACTAAGAACTACACTCATCTGAGGTTGCTTCGCTATCGGCACAAGAATTGTATCTGTAGCATCATCAAATGTAAAGCTAAGGGTTGCATTCACTCCATAAGGCGTACTATCTGGAGGACTAACTGATAGTAACGTATTCCTTGGTGTCACTCTTACTTGTACAACACTGGTCTTATTCGGATAATATGGTGCTACTCCGGCTGACCAGTTGAAGTACACAACCATAGTGAACAAACCAGGATTACCAAAGACCGTGCTATTGAACTGGATAGTGTATTGTCCTGGATTGCCAACAGGATCAATTTCTCCGATATCTATCAAAGACTCATCGATAACCTCGCCGACAAACACGATATAGACATGAACATCCTGAGATGTGTAATTGGATATCCCGTCCCCGCTATAGAGTTCACTGTAGAAATAGATATAGCTCATGTTATCCAAATATGCAGTTGGACCGGGAGAATCAAGGAGTGTTAACTTCGACTCTTCACCAATTATGTTGACCGAAGCAGATGTCGTTCCATTGAAGAACTTCGGACCAGGACCAGTCCAATTGAAGTAGACTGTGAAGTTATAGAGCCCTGTCGATCCAAATACTGAAGCCGAAATGCGTAAGATGTAGTATCCGCTACCTAGTGATGTATCATTATCAAGAGAAAGGAAGGATATTGCTCCAGTCTGGTTTCTTACCAAGACATCAATGTTGGATGACCAAATACCTACATCATTGTCAATGTCTCCATAGTAAAGTGAAACATTAGCCACACCTGCATAGCTGGTAGGCTCAACAATACTTCCCAAGCGAAACTCTGTATAGTGAGTTCTGAGATTGATGCTAACATTGAAGTAACCAAACTGATAGTTCTGGCCCTTTGAGAAGTTGAAGAGAACCAAATAACTTCCCAAGGGATCAGAGTCGAAACTTGCGAAATCTACCCTATACTCAGATCCTGTCCAAGATGCAACTAGGCTGTGAGTCCAGTTATGACGTAGTAATGCGCCTAAGATGGGTTCATCATTAGTAATATCCCAGTAGTCCACATAGAAAGTGTACGTGTCTCCTAATGGTAGATCAATAGATGTCACAGTAGGACGAGCATACGCATATGCAATTTGCACAATCACCTCGAAAGCAAGTGTCCTAGCTTCATAGCCAACTGCATCTGCGGTGAGATTAACCGAGTGAGTGCCTTGATTCCAGCCAAATACAATGATGATCACATCATAGTACCCATCACCAACATGCTGCCAGACTATTGAAGCTCCCTGAGCAGTTATTGATCCCGTTGTTATATTGAGGCCTCTATCGAGGTCAAAGTATTGAAGAGAAACCGTGACATTTGTATTGTAAGTAGTTGCAACCTGAGGATATTCTGCCGAAGAGAGGGAAGTACGAATAGCCCTATAGGTGAAAGTAATCATTGGCGTCTGTGTGTCTTCGTAAATCTCCGAAGGTAGGAAGTCAAGGAAGATGGTGATCTTATAGTCCCCTTCTGAAAATGCCGCTCCGCCAATAACAAGACTGTACAGGCCTTCACCCAGAAATGTCACAGTAATTGAATAGGGACTGCCTGTGTCATTTTCCGCGGAGAACTGCCCCGGTGCAATTCCGTTGATGGGACTTCCATCCATAGCAGTCCCAGGCTCAGTGATGTTCGCATGAAGATACATCACAAAGTCATCGCCATTGGGGAATGGGTCTAAATGTTCCCAGGTAAGAAACACATCGAGTTTCCTTACCTCGATCGTACTTGAAATGAAAGCATCTTCATAGAAACGTGGTGAGCTGGCGGCCTGCAATGTTATATTGATTTCATGGATTCCTACACTCCATCCGCTTGTATCAAGCCAGAAGTCGTATGAGAAGTATGAGGCTGAACCCCCAATCCATTCCACAAGTATCTGACTCATGTTGCTTGATGTTATGGAAATAGAGCCGCCATCAATGTCAAGGTAAGTGACACCCACATATGTCTGAGAGCCTACTGGCGTCGTGGAGTTGACTACCACGCTCAACGACGTTAGATGCGGCACGATTTCTACGGTGATTGAAGTTGTTGCACTCTGATAGTTTTGCAGTGATAATATCAGCTGTATCACATGAGTTCCTAGAGCAAAACTACTGGTGTCAATTGTGACAGCATAACTGCCATCGCCGAGGTCAGTAAACTGCACAGAGGCAGCTGAAGTTATGGTGCCTCCTGGAATCGGAATGTTGCCATGATCAATATCATACCATTCAAGGGTTGTATCCACGGTTTGACCCCATGGTACTTCAGCGGAGTCTGAACCGTTTGTGATTGCAGTAGTGTCGATAGCTCGATATGTTAACGCGACTTCCAAATAGCATTTCATCACTAATGGTTCAACAGGAGTTGCAGTGATCCTAAAGACATGAGTCCCAACCCCATAGCCTGCGCCATCGATTGTTACAAGATATGTCCCGTTCCCATAGTCAACAGGTGCTGCAGCAAATGTTCCGTTTGAGGTGATGGATGCACCGCTGATTAGTGAATTATCGAAGGCGTCACGAAGTGTCACCTTAACGATGAAATCATCACTGTATGGAATTGGATCAGGTGGCACTACAGTAAGATAGCTCCGATGGGAGATGTCGATGTCAAGATATTCAGTCGCGTTAGAGTAGTATGGGTGATATGAGTTGAGCTCGACTCTCCATCTTCTTGCCTCACCCAGATCAGAGGTATTCAATGCCTTCCCGTACCGGCCGCCACCGAGGTCGTTTAGCATGACCACCGTCGGCGTTCCTAGAACTGTCCAGTTCATTGTGACAGTTGCTCCACCAACAAGACTTGCTGTAACCGTGTCTGTGAGTTCAACCTCGATGTAAACCTCCTCACCTACCTCTCTTGCGGCAGTATGGTCTGAGATTGCATCTGTTGGAGCTTCAAGGCTAAGAGAGGCATCGTGAGTCACAATGAAACTTCTACTCAGGCTCCCGACCTTCTCTCTCACTAGCCCATTGTTGTCCCAGTAGTTTGCCTGGACCGTCCAAACGCCTTCACTAGCTGATGAATCAAGGTTGATGTTCGGTGAGGAGTAGAAGCCAAGAGGCTGTTCGCTACCTACATTGAAGAAGCTCTGTGGGTCAGCCTGATTCTGGTATTCAGTCCAGATCCAGCTACTGGATCGGGCCACATTTGAAATTCGTACCTCATCGATTTGTCCAATCCATGGATAAGTCCACGACTTGGCCTCTGGGTGGTCTCCGTGGCCGATTCTGAATGGATATGGCAAAGCTGACAATATATCATCCGTCTTTGCCATCACAGCTGGGTCTGGGTCCCCATCCAAGTAGATTCTCATGTACTCGCCATCATAAACTGCAGTCACATGATGCCATGAGCTAGGAGTAATTGTTTGAGAGGTTTCTAGGTCATAGTCATCCCCATGCAAGTGGAACTTCACGTTTTGACTGTTAGGCCACATAAGCAATCGATATCCATCATACCATCCTTTGTGATTGATGGGACCCATTGTAGGATGCGTTGCTGGAAACTGCATCCATAGCTGCAGTGTGATTTGGTGGCCAAATGCATCCAAACTTGTATCATTCCCGCAGTCGATGAAATGATTTGTGAAGTCTTGTCCATACCCAATAGCGGCTGTGGTTCTTGTCGGGACATAGGTTGAATTCCCGAAACCGCCCTGACCGTGATTGTCATATATGCTGCTGTCAATATACTCGTCAACCAGCCCAGTCCCTGACTCCCCCAAGTGCCATACTCCTACGAAATCTGAATCCCAGACACCTGATGGATTCTCGCGGCTTGGTGCATATGGATTCCCGTAATACATCGTTATGGTGGTGTCAGCTGTGGCTGATAGATTGGGCACTTCCACCCAGCTGACTAGCCGCGCATGTGTGCCATTATAGTTCTGGTCAAACAACTCAATCTCATGGTCCAAAGCAAGGTTTCCAGCTGCGAACGCGATGTCCGCTCCATCCGCCCTCACGCCAGTATGAAGGTCTGTGTCATAGAGCTCAAGCAGGACAGGGAAGTTCTCGAGGTCGGATGCGACTTTGTTGTGATCAATCACTAGCGACTTTCTCTTGGAGAATGGAAGAGAGAAAGACAATCCTTGATACACTGGATCTGTCGAATACCAAACAGCTCCAGAAGGGTCTATTAAATCGATAGATACCAATGATCCTGTCAATGAAGGTGCCTGATTCCTAAACCGAATTATATCTCCAACCTCGAATGTGGCTGTGGAAGCAAAGCCGCCTGCAGAGAGCCCCATTTCAAGATCCATGACATGATTTCTATCCTCAAACTGAATCTTCCAGATGCCTTGCGAGTCCACAGCATAAGGCCTGACTATGAGTCCTTCTCCTGTCTTAGTCCAATCTATACCTTCTGTCTTGTGAATCCCCTCTGGATTGATGACCGATATCGGCTTCCATGCCCCTGTTGGATAATTGATGTTGAAACCGAGGTGATCCACACCAACTGGAGCAGTAACCAAGATATTAGCTGTCCATATGGGTAGAGTGCCATTTATGACTGAGAAGCTTGTTCCCGGCGAGAGGTTGTTTGCTAGGCTCTGGATAGTACTCCCTACAGTGAGAATCATTGACGTAGAAAGCGACACACCTGATTCTGAGTTTGTCGTAAAACCAACAGTCACTTCGTTCTTGGCTGCCCCTGACTCCTCTCCCACACTATAGAACGATGAAGGGTCTTTCTGATTTAGATATTCAGTGTAAATCCAGTTGGGGTCAAGTGGCTTAAGAGCTATCCTCGCCTCATCAACCACCCCATCTAGCTCATATGTGGGTCTTGAGATGTAAAGTGATTGAGTGGTACTGAGACTTCCAAAGCTAGTCAACGACTGGCCAGAGCCAGTTTCAATTCCATCTCTGAAGAGGAGGACTCTGTTTGTTTCCCTATTGACGACTGCAACAAGATACACCCACTCACCGAATGTGATAGGAGTCAAAGTAGTGACCCGGGCAATGGATCCATCACTCACCCATGAATTCATTGAAGTCCCATCGCTGGTAGTTTCAATTTCATAGCCAGTGTCTGTTGAAGTAGCTCCTCCCTTTGAGAATGGTAGTTGCCATGTGCCTGTATTTGAGTCGACTCTCACCCAAATGCTGTACGAGAAGCTAGATGTTCCAAAATCTAGGTGGCCATCTGATGGGTCGCCAAAGTCTACTGTTCCATCTATGCCGTTGAAGTCATAGGCCTGGCCAATGTATCCTGATATCCCCTGCGCTACTCCACCTGTGGGAGTCCCTTGAGTTGCATATGATGTCGAGTCAAGTGCATCTCCGGAAGACTCGGAGAGGTGCCATACACCTGCGTAACGATTGTCCCAAACCCCATTTGGATTCTCCTGCTTCCCGATATCGGGATTGCCGTATAACATGGTAATCTCAGTATCAACAGCAGACGAAAGAAATGGCACTCTCACCCATGCGATAAGATGTGCATGTGTGCTATTCCATGTTTGATCAAAGACCTCAATCTCATAGTCTAATACAGTTTTTCCAATTTTGAATGCAATGTCATCGCCGTCATTCTGGACATCAGTACGGAGGTCTCTGTCGTATAAGTCCAAAAGGAGTGGGTAGTCATTTAGATTTGAAAGCACTTTGGTGCTGTCCACAGTTATTATCTTTTGATTCTCGAATCCTCCTGGTTGAAGGAGTCTTTTACTTCCAACAGCAAGGAAAGAAGACGGCTCTTTCAGATTATTGTATTCCGATAGAATCCAGCTTGCAGAGCGGGCAGATGACACAACCCTAATCTCATCAAGTTCGACACCCGCCCAATCAGTGAAGGTTGGCACAACTGGGTCACTAGAAAGAGTATTGATTGTAAATGGCATCACCTGGTCTATATTGCCATAGCCTGTGATGTCTATCGGAGAGTTTAGATCCTCGTTGCCATCAATGAAGAGTCTAAGACTGTTGCCGCTCCTAATCATTACAACTTGATGCCATAAGTTATCATCCATCAATGCAAAGGACGATATGGATTTCTTGCCTGAGGCGCCATTATCATCTATCTCTCCTTTCACACGGTCGTTTTCAAGTGCAATGAAGTAACGTTTCCCACCGCCGCCGTAGGCACCCTTTCCTGCTAGTGGACCGTTATTTGCGCCATCGAATCTGAACCACAAAGAGAGACTGAAATCTCCTGTTCCCATATTTAATTCAGATTGATCTCCGCAGTCAATGTAATCGTTAGTCGAAGCATTGAAGTCTAAACTTCCATCTATTTGTCCTTCGATTTGACTGCTGGTCGATAAACCTCCATATTTTGTACCATCGATGTGGTAAGACGTACTGTCCTTAATCTGAGGTGCAGGATTAGCTGGATCATCGCTAAGGTGCCAGACTCCTCTATAGTCTGATGTCCAAACACCTTCTGGATTCTCGCTGTTCTTGTAGGTTGGATTACCGTAAAGCATGGACAATTTTGTGTCAATTGTTGAAGAAATATTCGTCTTGACCCAAGCGACTAGATGAGTATGAGTGGAGTTGTATGACTGATCAAATAGCTCAATCTCGTGTGGGAGAATCACGCCATTCTTCGCAAACACGATATCGTTTCCATCAGCTTGGATGTCAGTCTTGAGATCGGTATCATATATGTTGACCAACAATGGGAAGTCCGTCAGGTCTGCATCGACCTTTGTGTGGTCTATTATGATCTCTTTCTGGTATAGAAACTCTCCCACTTTTTCAAGAAGAGGTATCTCACTTCCAATGGAGAAGAAACTGGCTATGTTATATTGATTATTGAATTCAGTTGTAATCCAGTCCGCGGAACGTGCTGAATATGAAATACGGACCTCATCAATCGTACCATTGAACCAATCTGCGACCCAATCAGAAATCAGAACTCCAATATTGGCTGTATCAGTGGCGAAGGTTCCTGTATCTTGTATACTGGTTCCTTCGGATAAGCCATCGACATACAGCTCTCGGTCAGTCTTCGACCGTTGGACAAACGTGACAAAGTGCCATTGGTTGTCCTCAACATTTGTCGAGCCAATTACTTGAGTATAATCGCCAATAGCTGTTGTCGAATAGAACCTCACCTCTGAATTGGTGTCATCTACATACAGAAAGAGATATTCTGTTACGCCAGTATTCCCCTCACTGTAAATCGTTCTCTGGTCTGCAGTATCAGCACCCATTTTGATCCAGGCTGAGATTGTCCAGGCTGCACGGTCGCCAATGACTGCTCGGGGAAGATTCACTTCATCATCAGATCCATCAAAATCTAAAGAACCGTCGATTTGTCCAGGTATTTGGTCGTCTGAAGTCATGCCGCCTGAGGAAGTACCATTATTGTCATTAGAAGTAGAATCATAAATCATCCCTGTCGGATTATCATTCAAATGCCACACTCCACCGTATGAATTGCTCCATACACTGGAAGGATTCTGAAGATTCTGCATCGATGGGTTTCCATAATACATTGAAACTACAGTATCCCTGGAGGATGAGAGATCAGTCTTGACCCAAGCGACAAGGTGGGCATGAGTAGAATTGTGTTGCTGGTCGAAGAGCTCAATCTCATGAGGAAGAATCCAGCCATCCTTCAGAAATAAGATGTCATCACCATCAACTTCAGTATCAGTTTTTAGGTCAGTATCATAGATATCAATCAGAAGAGGGAAGTCTACCAAGTCCGAATTGACCTTTGTGTGGTCAACGACTATGTCTTTCTTGAAATTGAATTGAATTGCCTGTGTTAATTCAGGACCAAGGAATACACTTGGTTCAGGGCTCAGAAATGGCCTGAGGAAGGCATCGTCTGCATAAACCGTATTAGGTTCCGTCTGCGGAGACGCCCAATAGAATACCGTGCAGAATCTATCAATACCCTCGGTTCCGAGATTTCTCCCTGTTTCCTCAATCTCGAGATTTCCATCCAACCACAATCTCGCCTCGCCATTGGTGTCAGAGATTCGAGCCTGCATCTCTAACATATGCCAAGATCCTGTAGAAATAGTATTAGTAGCCATGTAGCCATAAGCTTCAGCGGCGATTGCATTCCACATGTACAGCGTCATGTCATCCTTTATTGTCACACTAATCTGATTCTGCCAGCCAGTCGAAGTGTCAATATACTGCATTATGGTTACATGATCGGTGGTAGAGAATCCCACTGGTAGGTAGAAGTGGACCCGAGCAAATAGATTCATTGAGTCACTGAAATCCCACCAGACCATCCCTTGAGCGGCTGCCTGGTTATCTACATCCGCTCTGACTGCATAGGTTCCGGAATGGACTGGTATGAGTGGCGTATTCAGAACCATCAATGTATCACCTGTATCAGTACTCGAACCATTCCAACCATCAAGATTGCCGCTCTCAAACCCATCATAGAAGGTGAACACACGAGAGCTATCACTTGGAGGAGAGCTAGGCAAAGGATTACCATAATAAAGATAGTAGCCCGAATCTGAAGAAGAGGCTGGAATTGATGTTTGTGTCTTAAACCATATCTTGGTCGAATCACTATTCCAAGTCGAGTCTGTGTCCAGCATCCTGTCGAGCTCAATCCATTGGGATCCATCCCAGTACACTATACGAATGTCATCTCCATTTGCCAAGGATTTTCCTTCACTTACTAGCGTTGCATGATCAAATGTCAGATAGATTGAATATCCTGCAGGGATATCAGATGTATCAGCAGAAACTGTGGCTACTTTTCGATAACTCCAGTCTGAATCGAACCATGCTATTTGACTCTCCTGACCTACACTGTAGAAGGCAAGGGGGCTGATTTGGTTTCTGTAGCTTGTCAGGACCCATTCAGAAGTCCGAACGTTTTTGGATACCCTCGCCTCATCAATTAGACCATCCCATTCTTGATCAAGACCAATTGAACCTGGATTATTGCCTATATGCAGGACTGAATCACCAACCTGCATTGAACCAGTATAGGCAGCAGTGTTTCGTAAGGCACCATCAACAAACAGGTACAGATTCTGCTTGGTGGCATCAGCGACACCCACCACGTGATGCCAACCCCCATCATTAACTAGACTATACGATGTACTCACTGACTGCGTATCATCCACGAAGAACGCTAGGGTACTGGCATCCAATTTTCCGAGCCAGTAGTTTCTATTGCCCACTTCATTCCATTTCGCAAGGATGGCATCTGAGGAGCCGTCTGTATTATTTGTACGTATCCAAGTGTCAACTGTTAGACTACCTGGTATTGCCAGGCTGTTGTCATGGGGAACTTCAACTCGACGTAGCGTCGCACCATAGAACTCTGCTGACATGCCAATTCTCCCTATGATATAGCCTGGTTCATTGCCTGGAGGCTCCCCAGTTCCGTCATTGGCGAATGATGTGCTGTCGAAGTTGGTACCGGCGGGATCCTCCTCTAGGTGCCATACTCCAACGAAGTCATCATCCCACACTCCCTCTACTGTTTCTTGATTTCCAACATACCTGTTTCCGTAGAGCATCACAATGTCGGTGTTTCTAGTTGATGAAAGAAATGGAACACGTACCCATGCTACCAGATGCGCACGCGTCCCATCTCCGGTACGATCAAAAATCACAATCTCATGATCAAGAGTTTCATGACCGATCATGAACCCGATGTCGTCCCCATCTGGTTGAACATCAGTATGCAAGTCCGCATCCCAAATATCAACCAGAACCGGGAAATCGTAAAGGTTGCCAGCCACCTTCAGATGGTCAACGCTTATGGTCTTGCTCTTTTCAAAGCTATATACAATGTCCTCCGGCTCTGGAGTCAGATAGTCCACGAATAGTCTAGAAAGATCAGCTTGAGGATAATTGCTAGAACCTTTAATGTTGTTCCAGGACAAGTCATTTGTTGAGTGTGCGTATTCAAGCATGATACAGACATAGTTACCGCTCTGCCAATCAGCTCTAGACACAACCTTTTGCAGAATTGGAGCAATATTTGGAGATGTATATCTGGTGCCTGCAGTCCAGTCACTAGGAGTCCATACAATGTCAGTATCGACCCAATTGTAGCGATCAGCGAGTTCGGGCAATCCAGTGGTGAACGCAGTGACTGTGTTCTCGTCTGCAACAAGTATCCGCATTCTACCATCAAAAGTGTCTGTCAGATATTGAGCGCCAGTTTCAGCCTCCACTTCCAGGTACGCTGAAGTAATCGCACTGCCTTGTGGGGCATCTAAAGGAAACTGAAGCCCCACCTGGTATGAATAGGCTGTGCTCCAGTCAGGAAATGCCGGGGCGTTTGCTCCCATATTCAAAACACCATTATCGCTAGGACCGTTGAGATCTATTCCTGAGCTCACATTGCTGTAGCAGTCTCTATTGGCACCATCTGGAACATAAGTGGAAATTGAACCTGCAGTTGAACCCTTTACTGAAGCCCCATTGGCCTTCAAGTTAATCTGTTCAGGGAATGGTCTGACATTGAGTTTGAGCTCAATCTCATCTATATACGCTGCATGGTTGCCTCCGATTCCGGGTTGACCGCTTATGTCAGTCCCAAGTCCTATATCGAATAGCACTGAATTAGGTACAGCTAGAGTCTGAAGATAGGACTTTGGCACGGTGACCTGAGCCTCAATCCATGTGTCTACAGCGTCTCCAGTGTCAAAAACTTCAAGCTTGGTCACGAAATCCCCAAATCTTGCAAAGAGATGGACGCCGTTGTCCATATCCGACAGGCTACGTACATAATAGAGGAAGTTGATTTCAGCTGAGTATAATTCTCTCCAAGGTGCCAATACCTGTTGACTCAAGTAGACTTCATTTGTTGGTTCAAGAGGTGTTGTGCCTGCGTAATTGCCCGCGAACTCCCACCCAATTGTATTATCATATCCTGCTCCAAGGCTTCCGTAAAGATCGAAAATACCCTGAAGAGGATGCTGGGAACCAGTTGTCGGATCTGACTTCTCCAGTGTCCATCCATCAGGCACTTTGAAGTTATCTCCGTTGAACTGAGAATCAGAACCTGTGAAAAGCCATCTTTCGTTGTGATATGTATCAAGCCTTGGATTAATCAGAACGCTATCGACCCACCTTGACAGGTCATCTATACTTGTGGTCAGGTGATCACTAGTCCAGCTTTCTGGGATGTTCATTGTTAGGTATCCGGGCATAGAAGAATCAAAGGAGGCTGTGCCATATCCGGAGTAGAGCCCATTCAAATCAACGGGTAATGATTCACCTGTGCCTTCATAGGATCCTGTGCCTTCAGCTAAATAGCTCGAGTCATTTCCTGCTGAGGACTCCCGCGATCCTCTTGATGGCGCTGGAAATGTCTGATGCTCAATTGATGGTGCGAGAAAGAAGAATACAATCAATGCAACAGCGGCAATTCTCTTCATCCCAGCCAACCCTTAATGCCAACACCTATCTTTATACAATGTCAAACATTCGACGATGTACCAAGCAGAAAGCCATCGAAGAAATGAAAAATAAACTATTTTCGTCTATTAGAATCTATTATGGGGCAATATAGACATTCATTTGGGTGAATCCTGTTTAACGCAAAACAGCTTTGTGCCAGGAGAAATGCATTATTCCGGCCTTTGCCATTCGTTGATAAAGGTCGTAACGACTTCAATCCATTTCTGGACCTTCTCTAAAGTAAATTCATATCCTTTTGGGATTTCAACAGCACCATCAGCGACAGCTTGAGTCACCTTAGCTAGAAGTACGTCAGGTTCGGCATCAGCCAGATCCCTGTAGTTTTTAATGCCCACATTTACTATGGCCTCAGAGTCTTCTTCTGAAATTCCTTCCAACCAGCAGAACCGACTCATGGCTTGCCATTTTGATGCCATGTCTTCAGAAACGCCACAAATTCTGGCAACTTGAATAGTGCCGCTTGTTAGCAGGTCCTCTACGGTAGCGATGCCACCTTTCCTCAGTTTGGCACCAAAGACTGTACCAATTCCTTCGACTGTTTCAATAGGGAGTTCCTGTAGCTTTGCTGCTGGTTCCTCAACCTTGGGTACATACTCTTCAGATCGGATTTCCTTATTCGAGGTTTTGGCAGAAGGCAAAACCTCAGTTTTAGCAGCACCTTTTGATGAGCAGAAAGCTCCTGTGATTATGGGTGTGAGCAATAAAAACACAAGAAGAGCGTCCATTTCCTATACAACTCAACCTTTTTACTAGGTTGGCTAGGTCAAAGGGCAAAATGAACCTTTGCAGGATTACTTGGAATTCAAATTATAATGGCGCTGATGGTTTATCCAGAATCATATTATTAGTGAAACACAGATACCGAAATTGCAGGTGTTACATGCAGTGCGACTTCCGGGGACTAATATCGAGGTATTAGTGAGTTCCAGTATCATAGAGATAAGAGATGAAGATTTCCTACAGAGTATAGAGTATAGTGGCAAGAAGTATGAGGCTGTCCTCGATGAGATACAACGCATAATGCAAAAGCGGGGATGGGAAATTACTAGGCGGGTCATCAAATACGTGTTGGATAGACTAGGCTTGCCAGAGGTCGAGGATTTTCCATCGGGTGAGCTGAGTGCAGATGAAGGAGAAGATTTGAGCGAGATGATTGACGGCATAAAGGAACTCGCCGGTGTGAAATCTGAAGTATCTGAGGAGCCCCCTAACGTGGCAGCAGATGATCTGAACTTCAAGTTTCATGCAGAGAATATCCCAAAGGAAGCTCCTGAGCAGAATGGAAAGCCCAAAGAGTCAGATTTCGATTGGGACGAAGCGCCTCCTGTTGGCTCTTCCTAGTACAGACTCTTATTCCAATTAGCCAGTATCTCAGAGCTTATCAATTGAGAATTCTCTTTGAGCTCAAAATGATAGAGATTCATCTTCATGATTGCCTTGCGGAACTTGTCATTGGCAATCAGCAAAGTCACAAATCAGTGCTAATTCGAAAATCAGTACGAGGAGAATCTTTGGGTCATGTAATCTCGAGTTTAGGATTGACCGCGATAGAACTTGGCAATTGCTACATCAATGGAATACCAGCTAAGCTGAACGATACTGTTGAATCTGGTGATAGTATCG
Source organism: Candidatus Thorarchaeota archaeon (assembly GCA_048882485.1). GTDB lineage: Archaea > Asgardarchaeota > Thorarchaeia > Thorarchaeales > Thorarchaeaceae > SMTZ1-83. The sequence continues at coordinate 46,569 of JBHLRP010000016.1, read as the reverse complement.
AGTTACGTCCGATTGGCCTTGGGTTGCTCTGCGGCGGTCATCTTAAGTAGAACCTAGTAGAACCATTATGGACGCGCAGGGTGAGCTTCTTGATGGTTAATGTGAAGCTATATGCTGGCTTGAGGCAATTCGCACCAGAAGATAACGAACTAGGTGATTTCTTTCAAATCGAAATGCAGGGCAACACGGTCAATGATCTAATCAAGAAACTTGGTATCAGAGAAGTGCATGTACAGATTGTCATGATTAACGGGGAGAGGGCCATCGACTTTGATGAAACATTAGCTGAAGATGATCTTGTGGTGATTTTTCCACCTATTGGTGGCGGCTGAATTCTGGCTGAAGCAGGATTGATTCAGATTTTGAGGATGAAACGCGGCATCAGACGTGCCACGATTTCGCACATACGAAGGTCAACAGCTCTCCTAACAACCTCTCTCCCCCTATAGCTGTACTCAAGTTCACGCGGACTAGAGAAGACCTTCTCTGATTCATGACCTGTCGACATGTCTGTGACATAATAGCGTGTCCCTCCCTTTGATTCAATGACACGATTGATTCCAAGGATTGAATCGAATTTGTACCCTCCACCGTGCGGGAGGATATTGGCTTCCATAAGTCGATGAGCCACTCCTAATCGTTCAGCACGTTTCGTGAAACCGAGATGTTCAACTGCTTCATCATCGAAGTTGGGTTTGCCATTCACAAGATATGCGGGCAGATCTGCTCGAAGAGCAATAGGGAGCAAGCTCCCATCTTGCATGGTATTTTGACAGCCTAACAGATGATGGTTCATGTTTTGAAGCCCTTGGTGTATGGGGTTGCATATTTCAGTGAACTCATCGAAAATGGCCTCGGCGGCACGGAGCCGTTTCTTTTTGCTCAGGTCACAAGCAAAATCATTCAGCTTCAAGTATTCTGCAGCGGCTGTATCACTGACTACACAGGTCTTCCCGAAAGGTGTATCAATCTCTTCAGCCATTTCAGTAAGAACTGCACTCTTATGATAATACAATCCAAAACCGAATTTAGTGTCATTATCCCCCTTCAACTCGGGGACAGATCCATGAATAATGAAGATATACCTGTGGGGAGATTCGGTGGCGTCGTCCAGCGGCTTGTGTCGATAAAGGTCAATGAAATGATTGCTAACGGCAAAATCCCAATCTATTGCAATGTTGTCTATGATTTCTTCTGCTCCTAGAAAAGAGCTGACATTGTTTATGAGCGTATCAATTCTTGGAAGACTATCGAGCCCCCCTACGAGCATTCCACAGGCATTAGGCATAGAGTCTAGAAATATAATCCTCCTATCTCCTTCTCCCCACGCTAGCTTTCCCCCATAGCCCAGACCATTATTCCATCTCCTGACATTTCGTGTGACAGTAGCATCTGGTGCACCTACAAATGTGGCATCAGGATCCATGCCAAGCTGAAAAAGCGCATGATGAATTTTGGCCAGACCATATTTCATGTTCGTTACACAGAGGGCGTTCGCTGAATCCATCAGACCACTCGAGAACACATGACTCGAGGCTCTAGCAAGCAACTCCTCTCGGGACAATGATTGAAAATCCCTTGTCATCTTTTTCACCTCCGGATTCTCTCAGTTAATCCCAGAATATTTTGCTACTTAGCCCTAACAAGGCCCTCCTTTCCAAAAAGGTCCTCAATAGAAGCCATTCTCGCGCCGAGGCGATCTTCAACAACAAAAAGGAACTCCAGTAGTTCCTGATGAAGACTATCTCCCAGCTCTCTACTGAATTCGAAATTCAATTTATCATAATCGTGTTTGCGTTTCTCCATGTATTTGGTCAGAATATTCTCCATACTCCCTGCTTTGCCAATAAATCCACGAAGTAGTCCCATTAGGCCAAGGCGGTCTAGGGTGTCTGCATCATAGACTATCTTCTCTTCAGGAGTGACTGGCGGTATATTTGAAGAAGGAGTGTGCCGGACAACTACCCTAGCGATCGTGTCACGCAGTTTCTCGTTAACCTGGAGGCCATCTAGGAACTCCTCTGCAAGAGTACCACCAAGTAGTCCATGGATGTGTGCAAATACACGATTGGTCTTGCCTATGTCATGCAATAGTGCTCCTGCGATGCAGACAAAGGGATCGACCTTTTCATCAATATTCTTAGCTATCTCTATGGCATATCTACAAACAGTGAAGACATGTGAATAGTCATGACTGTCGCTTTCTGCGTGTGCCTTTTTCACAAACTCCTGCATCTGTAGGAGCATCTTCAGTTCCTTACTCGTTAATGTCCTTGAGAAGACCATTTTCCTCATCCTAATAATAGATAGAAATCGAGTTAAAGAAATCGCACATGGCTATTTTCCGCATACTTCCTACCAAATATCAACCACGTTAGATTCATATCGTTATGCTAGCAATGTGTGCATGGTTAGGGAGACCGTGTGAGATGACACCACCATCTGAATCACCAGAAGCATCTTCAGAATTTGATAAAGCAATGTACCTGGACATTCTAAGAGAGAATCCTCCCCTGAAGCGCTATGTTTCTCGCGGGGATATGCGGGATTCAATTGATATCATTGGGCCTCATGAAAGCGCTGATCGAGCAATCTTTCGTGCAATTCGCTTTACAATGCAGGATGGCATCCCCAGATTTCAGCCTATTCTGGGTAGTGCTGGAATGGGAAAGACACACCTTTTCTGGTCTTTGAAAGACCGAGAAAACTACTTCAAGAGAGGGAGATTTCTAGCAGTTTACGTGCCATCTCCCCCCGCTCCTATTCGTATTCCTCTTCATATCCATGCATGCATAGTTGATACAGCAGGGGAAGATATCTTCGATCAGGCTGTTGATATGTTGATGATGAAGTTTGGTGGTCTGCGTGGAGTTTCACATGAAACCTATGACTACACCTATGCAATGGAGCGTTTGCTGGTTGATTATCCCGGTATCTCTGCTGATGTCATGAAGACACTCCTGAGATATCGACTAGATCCAGCTAATAGCGACCTCGCTCGCCGCTGGCTGTTTGGTGATGCCCTAAGCAATGACGAGATTGTTAGGCTTGGTGTCCGAACCGTTCTAGAAGAAGATGATGTTACACTGGCAACCCTTAAGCTTCTTGCTGAAGGGTCGACTTTACCTATCCTCCTATTCATTGATGAAATGGAGGGGCCATATAATACGCATGGCGAAGAAGCTGAGCGTCGGTTCTTCGAAACACTGAAGCGACTTTACAACGAAACTCGAAACCTCGTCATTGTTGCATCAAGTCTAACAGAGATTTGGGATCGCATCTACGAACTAGCCGATGGTCCGATGAAGTCTAGGATGGAACAGGTGGTTCATCTTCAGCCTTTTGAGAAGGATGATGTGGCTGAGTTCATTCAAAAGACTATGAAGGAGTTTTGGATAGAACAGAATGTTGAACCCCCTCCCGATGCATTATTCCCCTTCACTGAAGGCGACATAGAGGAGATATTCGCCAATTCGGACGGTGTCCCAAGGGATGCAATCAAACACGCCATCTCAAGACTGGATTCAATTTTGTTTGAAATAGAAGAGGTTGAGGTAGAGGAACAGCCAGACTACGTCATTAAGCTTACACCTACAGTTGTAATTAGCTCTCTAATCAAGGCGATAGAAGCGACAGGGAAATCCATAGGTATCGATGTAGCGATAGACGCAGATGCCACTCAGGCGACCAAAGAATCTACATCGATTGTGCTACTTACGAAGAGTGGTGTCACTAAGAAAGTGGGAATTGATGTTCCTGGCGTTAAGGATTGGAATCGCAGTGGAGGTGTTGCAGCGTTCTATTCAGCAAAGCGCCTTCAGAAACTAATCGAATCTGGTGACATCAGTATGGGAGTCATTGCTGTTCCAGAGTCCACAGCGGGTGCTAAATTCGAAGCAGCATTGGATGATCATGGCGACTCATTGGTTGCAGTTCGACTTACTGAAGAAAGCGGAATTGACTTGGTAGAGCGCACGACAAAGGGCCAGCTATTGAAAGTTCAAAAAGAGGTTCTTGCTGGCTTTTTTGAACCCCTCTTTGATTGAATATTGAGCGAAGCGGCGTATCGCTTCGAGGGGACTCCATGATATTCTCTCTGTAGCAGGCTAGGTTTCTTGCTGTCCATTCACTGATGAGTCAGGCGCAACTGGCGCCTCCTCCTCCTCACTTTTGCAGACAAGTTCAGGCAAGACAATGATTGCGATGAAAATTAGAGCAATGACAGCCAAGCCTGTTGGGGTTCTGAGAAACATGGATACGGCTCCAAGATAGGGGATTCTGAAGACCACGACGCCTATAATCTCATCAATCGTACGGTTACCGGGATCATTTGCATGATTAGCATCGCCTTTTGTGAAAAAGTAGTAGGTTTCTCCCACAATCTCAATTGCCACAACTCGATGAACCACTGGTGCATCTGGAAACCACTCATCCTGATAGACGATAATGTCGCTGAGGTGAATTTCTTCAGCCGGCCTTCCTTGAAGCACTAGAAGGTCTCCTTGTTGGAGTGCTGGAACCATGGAATCACTTGTCACTACAACTAAAGGAGTTGTAGTTCGCATTACGAGCATGAATCCACCATAGCCTCCAATCGTGACTAAAACCACGATGAAAAGCACTATGACAGTCTTTTGCATCTCAGAGCGGCTATCCCATTTCAATGCTTGGCGCACTCGTTCCATTGTTTGTGCCTCGACTGATGTGAGGAATTGTGGTCCGCTAATAAAACTGACTGCGGTGTTTCAATCGACCGGCTCAGAACGTAACGTTAAACTGAGCGTACCGAGTCTTTCATCATATCATGAGTAGTCTATGGGTCAAGACGTGGAAGAGCACTCCTCAAATTGATTGTGGTCTTTGCGGGGAGGCGACCTGCGCCAGCTTTGCAAGAGCTTTGATTGTAGGCAGAACGGAAATCGGCAAATGTCCTCTTCTTGTCCTAGACAGATACAAAGACAGTAGCGAAGAATTGGAACTCCTAAGCAAGAGAAGACCAACACTGATAGGAAAACCTGCGGCAAAGCTGCCTGAAGGAGGAATGCTTCTTACCCGTCCATGTCAAGACACAGATGAAAAGGTCATGGCAGAGCTCCGGGTATACAACGGTGTTGAAGCTGGCGAGCCTATCCATTTTGGAGTGTTTGAACCCTCTCTTCTATGCGACTTAATGGACTGTATATCTGATAGATTTGAACTGATTCGTTGCAGTAGAGACCTCGGATATGGCAGAGCCGAGATCGAGGACATGAGCATTACAATACTGCAAGACGGAAGAGTGAACATGAGAAGAGTCAGCGACGAGCAGCGTGTTCTTGAGCTATTCAGACAGATTGAGCGTGCGATTTTTGGCTCAATCATCTGCAACTGCTGTGGCCATGGTGTCCTATCAGTGTTATCCGGATTTGCGCCACTGGAGAACGAACCCCATACTGTTCTTTCTGCTGGGAGCACCCTTAGTCTAGACCCTGAGATTCTTGAGAACAGGATGACTTCTCCTCAGACCAGATCTATCCTTCAAAAGGCTGGAGTTTTGGAGAGAATCGAAATAGCTGTCGAGCAGTTTAATATTCTCCTGACCAGAATTGGCGCTAGGGATTTCTCGGCTACTGACATGGAGCCTAGCCTTGAATCAAGTTTTTGCTCGATAGTGAATGTTGCTGTCAATAGCACCGACGATGCCATATTCACTATCGCCTTGGTTGCATTGGCAATTGTGAAGGCCGTGAAGAATGCAACCGCCGGCTTGTCAGAGCTTCAGATTATACTTCGTGAAGGAACCGAAAGCCTAGTTGATGCCGGACTCGAGCTACTATCGAAAGCGGCTGTTGGTCAATTGAGTCCAGTGTTGGACTACTCCGATGATCTCATTGAGATAGTTGCGCACCTGACACGCGTAAATCGTACAATCAATCTACTTAGAGATCATGGCTGGGACTTCTAGTGGGTCCATTCCTTTGTGGCTTTGTCAATGATCCTCTGCGCGTTCGGGTGCTGAGCAGTGTCAATTCGCCATTCATGTACCCATGTCCACTCACCATTATCTTGAATGACATTCTGGAAGATTTTTAGGTTCTGCGCCTCAAGACGTGCGCACTTCATGGCCTGGATGTCATCACATCTGATATTGGGACATATTGTTGAGCTTACAACATACCACAGATCCTCACCTAATTTCGTTGCTGCGATGACAGCGGGACATGGATCGATGTTTTCTCGAAAGATGACTTGATCCCCGTCATTGATAGGAGCATCTCCTCCAACTTTTGAGCCATCCTGTTTCTCAATGGTTGTGCTAAAGTCAGTCAGCACTCTTACAGCGCCTTTCCTGACATCATCCAAACTTGCCTTTACAACAATTCCTTCGCCTTGCGCAGATCCTTTGGAACTCATCTTCATGACTCCATTTCATCTATGATTAATGCGACCGAATCACACTTTATCTTTTGCCGAAAACAATAATCTATGTAATTATTCATCAGGACTGACCTTAGTCCTTAAAAGATGGCTTAAAACTTGCACTGGTGCTCGGTGAATAGAATGAGAATAACCCCAGTTCGTTCCGAAGGACTTGCACATCTCTCCTATTTTGTTAGTTCTGACGGTGAAGCAATGGTAGTTGACCCTCGGCGGGATGTTGATGTGTATCTGGATTTAGCGGATAAGAGTCAGTCAAGATTAACTCACATCTTCGAAACGCACCGAAACGAGGACTATGTGATTGGCTCCATTGAGATTCAATATCATGTTCCTAACGTAGAGATTTGCCATAGTAAAGAAACTGGCTTCAAATATGGTGACCATTCCCTTGCCCATGAGGATTCGTTTAGAGTTGGATCCATGAAGGTGACTTGCCTTCAAACTCCTGGACATACCAATGATAGCATGTGCTACCTTCTCTCAGACATGTCAATAGGCTCCAGTCCCATAGTTATTTTCACAGGCGATACACTATTTGTTGGAGAGGTTGGAAGAACTGATCTTGTTGACAAGAGCAAGCATGAAGAGATGTCGCGAAAATTACACTCTAGTCTTCATGATGTGCTTTTTCAATTCAATGATGGCATTCTCGTCTATCCTGGACATGGAGCTGGTTCAGTATGTGGTGGTGATATTGGTAAGAGAGAGTTCTCCACAATTGGTTACGAACGGATGAATAACAAATGGCTTAGTCTCAACGAAGAGGAGTTTGTTGAACGGAAGTTGCGTCAGAGCCTTACGTATTCGGACTATTTCAAGCACTGTGAGCGCCTCAATACAATGGGGCCTCCTCTTGTGGCAGAGCTTCCTCTGCCTCGGTATCTTGATCCAGACGCCTATGAACGACTTCTAGAAGAGCCCGGTCACGTTGTTGTTGACACAAGATCGCCCGACTTCTTTGTATGTGGTCATATCCCCGGAGCTATCAGCGCACCCCTTAGGGAAATGGGACAATTCGCAGGATGGGTTCTAGAGCCTGATTGGAAATTCTTGCTTGTATTGGAGAGGAGTGAGGATCTGCAATTGGCAAGGAGTCTCCTCCTCAGAATTGGTTTTGATGATGTCATCGGGTATCTTGGATCCGGAATGGAGGGATGGTACGAAAGAGGAAAACCAAGAAGCACAATTGGAACTATTGATTTAGAAGTGTTGAAAGATGTGTTTGAAACCGGAGCCCTCGAAATGATTGATGTACGCCAGCCGCACGAACAGGAGAAAGAGTATATCGGGGGTTCGAAGTTCGTTCCATTGACAGATGTCAATAAAGAATCTATCAGCATCGATAGAGAGCAGGCTGTTGTGACTATGTGTCCGGGTGGTGTAAGAGCAACATCAGCAGCAAGCTTACTGAAGAGATCCGGACACGAGAATATATCAGTGGCCCTCGATGGCATCAAGGGGTGGAAGAAGAAAGGCTACCCAATTAAAACTCCGGAGTAGAATATGTAGAGATTGTCAACTCAATAGAGGAGAGTGAATCATTACATGTCGCATGGATTCTCAGGTCGTTCCGACGTGCTTGCTAAGAATGGCTTGGTGGCGACTTCTCAGCCTCTAGCGACTCAAGCAGGACTCAAGGTGCTTCAGGCTGGTGGGAACGCCATCGACGCGGCAATCGCAGCAGCAGCAGTCCTTGATGTTGTAGAGCCGTTCAGCACAGGATGTGGCGGAGATGCGTTTGCATTGATTCATATGCCAGGAGCAAAAAAGCCCCTAAGCTACAATGGCTCAGGACGAGCGGGCTCTCTTGTATCCTTTGAAGAACTTCAAGAAAAAGGATGGACTGAGATGCCTCTTCTTGGTGGTGCATCTGTTACTGTTCCCGGTGCCATGCATCTGTGGTTCTATCTTGTTGAGCGATATGGCTCTCTTGAAATGAGTGAGGTGCTTTCCGATGCTATCCATTATGCTAGAGAAGGGTTTCCTGTTTCGCCCATTATTGCTAGATCTTGGGCTGGAAATGTTGATGGGTTGCTGAATGACGCAGCTAAGGACATATTCATGCCTAATGGCAAAGCTCCGCTAGTGGGCGACATAATGCAGAATAAAGACCTCGCAACAGCTTTCGAGCGACTCTCAAAGGAGGGCGTGGATGCTTTCTATGCCGGCGACATAGCCGAAGCAATTGTCAACACTGTTCAGAAGCATGACGGATTTCTCACTATGGATGATATGAAGTGTCACAGGTCCTTCAAGACGGATCCAATCTCTACAGACTATAGAGGGCTTCAAGTATATGAGCATCCTCCAAACGGTCAAGGCTTTGCGGCACTCGAAATGCTCAACCTGATGGAAGAGTACAATATCTCAGGCTATGATTCCCTAGCGGTGGAGCGCTTCCACATTATGATTGAGGCCAAGAAACTCGCTTACGCGGATCTCATTCAACATTGTGCGGATCCAGAATTCTATAAAGTTCCTATACCTCAGCTCCTTTCCAAGGAGTATTCGAGAGCCAGAGCTGAACTCATCAAAATGGATGAAGCATCTGACTCTTTTAGCACAGGTGTCCCGTTGGGGCAAGACACTATCTATCTTTGCACTGCTGATAGTGATGGACATGCTGTGTCGTTCATCAATAGCTTGTACCTAGGTTTCGGAAGCGGGCTTGTTGTGCCTGGAACAGGAATCAAGCTTCACTGCCGGGGTAACCTCTTTTCATTGGACCCTGCTCATCCAAACCGATACGAACCCGGAAAACTACCTTTCCATACAATCATTCCGGGTGCCCTCTATGAAGGAGATTGCTTTCATGGCGTGTTCGGCATCATGGGAGGCGCTCACCAGGCCCAGGCACATGCTCAGTTTGTCAGCAATATTGTCGACCATGAGATGTTTCCACAACAAGCCATAGACCATCCTCGGTTCAACCACGATCAAGGTACTAATACAGTGGCTGTAGAAGGGGGAGTTCCTCAGACTGTTCAAATCGAATTGCTTCGATTGGGACATACACTCGTGGAATCACCCATGGCGGCTTTTGGTGGAGGCCAAGCAATTCTCAGAAGTAGCAGTGGTTGGATTGGTGGCTCTGACCACCGAAAGGATGGCATGGCTGCAGGTTTCTAGGAACCTGAAATGCCGCTACCGGAAACATTGAACTAGTCCACAGATAGTCCTCTATAGTTTCAGGTGATTCTATTGGAGGAGTACCGAGAAGAAAGTGATTTGTTGGGAACTAGGATGATACCCAAAGATGCCTATTGGGGTGTGCAGACACTCAGAGCCCGAGAGAACTTTGGAGTGTCTCTCGTGAATCTGAACAACTATTCAACGCTCATCGAGACCTTGGCAATGGTGAAGAAGGCATGCACCCTTGCAAACCGCGATCTGGGCCATCTCTCAGAGGAGTACGCCGATGCCATCACAAAGGCGTGTGATAATGTGATTGGAGGTGTTCTCGATGGTGAGTTTGTTGTTGATATGATGCAAGGAGGTGCAGGGACTTCGACAAACATGTGCATGAATGAGGTTCTTGCATCCAGAGCCAATGAGCTAATTGGCAAAGAAAGAAACTCCCAGTCTCCCATCTCGGCGAACGACCATGTGAACATGAGTCAGTCAACCAACGATGTCTATCCAACGGCGATCAAAATCGCGTCCATCTATGGACTGAGAGATCTCCATGAGAGGATCGATGGTCTAGTTCAGGCACTCGATGAGAAGGCTGAGAAGTTCATGGGCATTCTTAAACTTGGGAGGACTGAGATGCAGGATGCGGTTCCGATAACTCTCGGTCAAGAATTCTCGGCATGGTCTGCAGCTCTCAAAAGAGATGTAACCCGAATTGGTTGGGCCATCGATATCCTCGAGACACATAATTTGGGCGCTACTGCAATTGGTACTTCACTAAACGCAGATCCTGAGTATATCCAGCTCGCTGAAAACCATCTACGCGAGATAACGGGATTATCTAACCTCACAACCGCTAAGAATCTAATTGATGATACGCAAAACGCAGACGAGTTCGTGCATGCATCTAGCCTTCTCAAGGTCATCGCATCCAATCTCTCCAAAATCTGTGGTGATTTGATACTGCTCTCTTCTGGCCCGATTGGTGGATTTCATGAAATCACTCTGCCTCCAGTTCAGCCCGGAAGTTCAATTATGCCCGGAAAGGTCAACCCCGTCATTCCTGAAATGGTGACACAAGTCGCATACCAGGTAATTGGCCATGATGCAGTGATCACCTTAGCTGCTCAAGCGGGACAGCTCGAACTCAATGCTTTCGAACCTGTTATTGCCTACAACTTTTTCCAAGCGTTGAAGGTCCTCAAGAACGCTATTCCAATATTCACTGAGAAGTGTATCAAAGGCATTGAACCCAACCATACAGGATTGGAAATCGTACACCGAAGTGTCGGACTAGTCACTGCATTGAATCCAATACTAGGCTACAAGACTGCTACTCGCATAGCTAAGAAGGCGCTGGAAACAGGGAGGCCTGTGAGAGAGATAGTGCTGGAAGAGGGACTGATGGATGAAGAGCAGCTCGACGAGCTACTGTCTCCAGAGAGGATGACTCGAGCTGGAATACCCGGTCATGAGCATAGCCGCAAATCATAGGAAGTCTAGATTTCTAATCTTCAATTCCAGCTAGGTATTTAGCTATCTTCTTTCGCTCTTCTATATCATGCTGCTTCAGAATTGCTACATCTTCCATTTGGGGACTTCCGCCACCGTGAATTCCCGCAACTGCTGCCACCCCTCCGATGGAGGAGCAAAGGATATCCGAAAGTGCTCTGAAGAGTTTGTAGACATCTTCGGAGGGAACATCGTCTTTTCGTTTGATATACTTCTGCAGCAGCGGGCCAATTTCCTCGTTATAGAAGTCTCCTTCAAGAGGAAGTGTGGCTGGAAGACCTCCAGACAAATCTGCTAGAATTTCTAGTTCATGGTAGTAGTTCTTCCCTGCATGTCTTCTGCCCGCGTTACAAAAGATTGGATCCGGGATCATTGTTCCAGATTCATCTCTCTTTGCGGTGTGAGCCGCAGCAATTCCTGCTGCACGAACAAGCTCGGCAACGCTGATGAGTTCAGCCAATTTTGATTGTACATGCTTTTTGTCTTCAATTCCGTTGTATTCACTCACTAGGGCGCTGAATCCCATGATTATGTCAGTGGTGGCGGGCTTGCATCCGGTGTAGCTATGGCGGTGGTAGAGTGCGAACAAGAGAGCTGCATATCCTCCTAGAACGCTTTCTCCTTCCAACCCGCCTAAAAAGACGCGATCGTTGGGAACGAAGACATCATCGTAGATGATGAAATTCTCCACATCACCGAGCTCTCCTTGTGGACAAGCGAATTCTTCACGCTTGTGGGTCGATGCTCTCGTCACGAGCTTGACACCTTCCCAATCACCTGGCAAAGCGAAGGCTACAGCATACTGGTCTTCTGCTTCAGTGAGGAAACGTGTTGGGAGAACAATAATCTCTTCAGCTACGGCTGCTGCGGTGATGTGATTCTTGGCACCTCGAACAACAATTCCATCATCACGATGCTCAACAACATGAAGATAGAGGTCAGGGTCTGATTGCTGATGGGGTCTCAGAGCTCTGTTTCCCTTTGGGTCAGTCTGAGCACAAGTCCCCACAATATTGTTTTCCTGCCAGTACTTCAGATACTCTAGAAATCTCTGGTTATAGGGTCGCCCTGTCATAGCTTCGGCTCTGTGGGTAATTATTGACAAAGCATTCATTGCGTCAATACCCATACAACGAAAGACACAACCTCCATTGAGATGACAGATTCTCCTGGTCAACTCTTGCTTCTTTAGTAAATCATCCACGGTCTGGTGGATGTGAGTGAATCTGTTGACTGTTTCGCCACTTATATGAGATTCAGCCTTCAGAATCTCCTTGAAGTCCGGCTCTTCAACTCTATCAAATGTCTGAGCTATGGTTCCAATGACACCCTGTAGACGAGGGTCTCCGCGTCCAACAGCTTCTCCACCGATGAAGACATTGGGCTTCATCTCGAGAAGTTTCTTCCTGTATTGTTCTCCAGTCCTCATTATTGAATCACAAATGGACATATCAGTATAACAAGTACTTAACTCCAACGTTAGTTACCGATAACTGACTGCAATCGTTTCTGGAGTTCCTTTATCTGATCTGTTTCATCTTGATTGGCAAGATAATCGATTACGTTTTGGAAATGTGCCAGCATCTCATTGCTACGGTGTTTTAACTCAATGTTTTCGCCGATGGTTGCAATATTATGAAAGTGATGGACGCGCGCCTCTACAGGTAGGTCTTCAATATCCAAGCTCCAATCCCTCACTTTCAATAGATAGTCTAGATTGCTTCGGACAAGGGCGTCATCTTTTAGGACTAGGTCGTGCCCAGCCACCAGGAATTTCCATTCTCTCTCCAGGTATGCTTCCATTGTATCTAGGTATAGCTGGAGGTTTGACTGGTACAAGTATGGCATCGTGGATTCAACATTGTCAGATACAAAGAGCACCTTATCTCTCAAATCGTAGCATGACGCGGAATCAATTGTATGACCAGGTGAGTGAAAGAACACGACCTCTTCCTCTGCAAACACTAATCGTTTCTCAAAGGTGACATTTGGCGTGACTAGACGCACATCTCCTTTCTTATGAGCAGCATAGTCCAAGAGTGCCTGAGGACCCTCACTTTGAATCAGACCGGGGCATTCATGATGACTTATGATAGGTGCTCCTTCAAAATACGAGTTTCCCCAAATATGATCATAATGCGAGTGTGAGTTGAAGACGACGATTGGTAGATTATTGTGCCCCTGTTCATGTAAATAATCTGCAACCGCTTTCATTGAATCCGGGCCACAAAATGTATCGCACACAAAGACCCGTTTATCTCCTACAATCACATACACATTGGTGAAGAAGGGGTCTTCAAAGCCGAAGACTAACCCCCTCTTTCCAGCTTGGGTCAATTTCATGAGATTCACTAGCTTCTCTTGTGTCTGAAGAATCCTGAGCATTCATATGACTTGATGCCTTTCTTCTCCAGCTCATCCATAATCAAATTCATGCCGATTGAGTCTGAACTCTGATGACCTGCAATTACCACATAGATGCCCTCGGCTTCGCATTCCTTCTTGAGATCCTCTCCAAGATGCATGGTAATGATTGTGCTCACACCAGCACGAGCAAGCTTCTGAATTGACTCCTTTCCAGGGCTTGTTCCACCCGTAAAGAACACGAACTTTTCTCCCACGCTTCCTTCCTTGTTTCCAAGGATTATCTCTGGTCCGGCACCCACTTTTTCTGCTTCTTGATATTCTGGAATTTCCAGAAGGACATCAACCATGTCCCCAAGAGTCTGCGGGTTTTTCTCCTTGAGATAGTTCGTGAGGAATTGGTATCCCAGCGAGTCCGCAGGCGTATGAGCACACATGAATGGTACATCTAATAGTCTGGCAGCATCAGTGACCTGCGTATGATTCCTAGCTTTGAAGAAGAAATGGACTTCTTTAAGCCGCTTCGCCATCGCAGATTCGGCTTGTGCTATGGGTACTCCAAGCTTTGCCCATTGCTCAGGTTGGAGACGCATGACATAGTCTAGCTGAGATGAGCCAATACCATGTGGATGGTGGGCCAAGACGAGATCTATGTTGGTTCCTCTCTGGCTCAGTCGATCAGCTAGAAGAATCTCTCCAGTTCCAATATCAATTCCGCTCAGTATACTTGTAATCTCCCTGTCATCATCTCCGTACAGCAAACGACAATCAGTATATGGGTTCCAAGCTACATCTTTGTCAGCAAGCTCTTTCTTCTTGCCATCTAGTTTGTCAAGATTCTTCTTTGAATTCTCGAGAATCTTCTTGATCCGTTCCTCACCCCGCGGATCAGCTTTGATTCCCATCTCAACTATCAATCGGTAGATTTCTCCGAGCTTCATGGGTCTTGTCGACCTTTGCTTCAGGTTTGAGTGTTTCGGCTAACGTAGTTGTATGCTCAAGACTTATCATGTGAGTCATGTATCCATTCAAAGAAGGATGTGCGACCATGCCAGCGGATAAGAAGCGAAAAGTCGGACCGGTGTATCGGATACTATCACAAGATCTCTATAGCACAGACCTCCACGGAGATGAATTTGGTCTTCGCCAACAGGAAGTCTGGCGTTCAAAGAGCCGTCAATTCACAAAGGATGCTGAGATTATTGGGAAAATTGAGGAGGCTCGATATGATGACGAGGTTGACCGTATCGGCCGCCCAGAAAAAGTAGGCTTTGTCACCCTCCGCTCATCTCTTCTTAAGGGAGAACTCAATGATGCTTCAAAGCGTCTTGTCATCAAATTGTTTTCTGACAGTGGAGCATGGCTTGCAACGATCGAGGAGATGGTTGCAGAATCCTACGCATCAAGCTTTGCTACAAACGAACCGATGCTGGCTTTCACAGTAATCGTGGAGGATGTTGAGATTATGACTCATATCCGTCAGGTGCAAAGGACTGGCTTCTCCACAGAAACTCATTCCTTCTATGTCCTAGGCCCAGACAACACGTTCGAGGTCTTCCGGATAGAGGGGAAACGTGGGACGCTAGGAGATGACTTCAAGGTTGTAAGGCTTAATGGCGGCGAAACTGTTGCCGAAATTGACAGCAAGTTTGGTGATATCGGTGGCGAATTCACTGTCAGAATCAAAGATTACACTCTTGCCAATAATAACTGGTTTTGCCGAATACTACAATGCTTCTCCACCATCATTCGATTCAGAGAGGAAATACGGAAACGTCATGAGCATTTCATGAAGAAATGGGAGAAAGGCAAAGTTGAGCCCCTGCAGCATCGATACGAAATCAGTCTGCTAGCAAACCCAAGGAAACTCACTCTTACTCTTGACGAGCTGGAGGAAGTATAGAGTGCCATTCTGCCTTCAATAGCCCCTCTCAAGGTCAACTATATTGAGAAAATCAATTCTCCCAGTAGCGTATCTACGGATGTTTTCTACAACCTCGGTCCATCTTTCAAGATCACTAAAAGGAGAAGCTGCTCTGTGCGGGGAAAGTACCACATTGTCCAATTCATGAAATGGATGAGAATATGGATACTTTTGGCCTGATTCGTCTGGCTCTGGCCTGTATTCATACCAGACATCTAGTGCTGCTCCAGCAATCGCTTTCTCTTTCAGCGCCTTATACAAACCGGTTTCATCTATCACACCACCTCTAGCGATGTTGACGAGAAGGCTGTCTGAGCCTAGCTTCTCCAAATGATGAAACTGCAATAGCCCTTCAGTTTCATCGGTTTCTGGAACGGCTACAATAAGGATGTCTATTACTTCGAGAAATTCCTCCAGCTCCTCCGTTACATATTTCCTCGCCGGGGTTGGCATAGATTCTTCGCCAGTCCAAGACTTCTTGAGAATGCAAAAATCATTGTTGAATCCAGTGAGAAATTGATGCACTTTACTGTTGACGTGGCCATATCCAAGGAGTCCAATGGTCCTGTACCTTAATGGAATGGACACAGCATGGTCGTCTCCTCTACGCCAATGCCCTTCAGCCATCCAATTATGGTGTGGAATAATCTTGTTCATGAGGGCAAGTAGCATTGCAACAGCATGCTGCGCAGCGAAATACGAGTTGCCGTGACCATTCACTAAGATCACTTTCCGAGTCTTGTTGAGTTCTCGAAATGGCTCCAGATGATGTTGCACGCCTGCTCCTGGATTGATGAAGAGTCGCATTTTGCAGGCTGCATCCAAGAATTCCCTAGTTGGTCTCCATCCCACAACAATCTCTGCGTTTGATGCTGCTTCTATAAGAAACTCGTCGGTTGGGGCTGAAGGAAACTCTAGACGAACAGTAGGTACATCACTTAGTTGCTTTTTCAAGAAATCTCTGAGTTCCTTCCTGACATCCCATAGGAAGAATACTTTGGCTTTGGACATTCTAATCGGCCCTATAAGTTCACAATGCCCACAGTTTCTTACGAGAACTTTTGAATTCATATTGTGCGGATTGTGGATGCGAAGGACGAAAGAAATGGTATTCAGACCAACTCTCCAGCTTTTCTTTCTTCCTGTTCCTTCAGATCCTTTCTAAGAACCTTGCCCACAAGGGTCTCTGGAAGCTCCTTTCTGACTTCAATTTCCCTTGGAACTTTATACGGTGAAACATTGGCTCTGCAAAACTCTCGAATCTCGGCGAGAAGCTCCTCACTCTCCTTATATCCGTCCTTGAGCATAATGAATGCCTTGACCCTATCACTGCCGGGTGTATTCGGGTCTGGCAAGCCAATCACGGCTGCATTCTCGATTGCCTCATGCTCGAACAAAACATCCTCCACCTCCCTTGGGTAGACCTTAAAGCCACTGACGTTAATCATGTCTTTCTTTCTATCGACAATGAAGAAGTAGCCCTCTTCATCCATATGCCCGATATCTCCCGTCATCAGCCAGCCATCTTTGATCTGGTTTGCAGTAGCATCAGGTTTGTTCCAATATCCCTTCATCACCTGAGGGCCTCTAATTAGAATCTCGCCATCTTCTCCAATGGGCAGGATTTTCGTATAATCATCGGTGTCAACAACCCTGACCTCCGTATCAGAAATTGGAATTCCTATGGACCCAATCTTACGCACTCCTTTGATTGGATTAACATGAGTCACTGGCGAGGCTTCAGTGAGCCCATAACCTTCGATAATGATGGCTCCAGTTCTTTCCTCAAACTCCTTGAGAACTTCAGGGGGCATAGCTGCCGCACCTGTGTTGCAGAATCTGATACATCTCAAATCCTTTGCATAGTCTTCTAGGTCATCCCGCTCCAACAGACGCATGTACATGGTTGGCACGCCTGGAAACATCGCTGGCTTCGTATCCTTTATGATCTCGAATAATGATTTATGGTCTCTAGCATCTGGATTGAGGGCAATTGCAGAGGCGTTGTAAATCCAGCTATTCATGGCGACTGTCATCCCATAGATATGAAACAGTGGAAGATTAGTCAGACCCGTGTCTTTGCCTTTTTGTACCTCTGAAGCAGTCCAGGTGTAGGTAGCTATGCAATTGGATAATAGGTTGTAGTGAGTCAACATCGCACCTTTTGGTAGACCTGTTGTCCCCCCCGTGTACTGAAGAGCAGCAAGGTCTTCCTTGGAGTTGATCTCGAACTTAGGAGGGTTCGGCTTAGTACTATTGACCAGATTCACAAACTGCATGGTTCCTGAAAGCTCCGGAGGGTCTCTTTTCGCACCAGGCACATAGTCAAGTACATTTGTTATGATGATGTTTCTGAGTCTAGTCCTGTCCTTTATGGCATTAATCTTCTCAAGTTGTGTATCCCAAGCAATGATGGTCTCGGCACCTGCGTCATTCAGCTGGTAGGCCAGCTCTCTCTCTGTTAGCAAAACACTACATGCAGTAACGATTGCGCCTGCCTTCAGAATACCAAAGAAGCTAAAGAGATACTGGGGGAAGTTTGGAATCATCATCGCGACGACATCACCCTTCTTAACTCCCAAATTCACTAGAGCAGTTGCGAGTCTGTCCGCAATATCCTTGAACTCTTTGTAGGTTATCCTCCTCTTCTGGAACCAAATCGCTGGACGTCCGCCAAAATCGCGGGCTGAGTCATCCAGAATCTGATAGAGGTTCATCTCTGGATAGTCAATATGCTCTGGTACGCCTTCGTCGTATTGCTTCAACCAAACCTTGGCTGCATAAGGGTCTTCAGTCATGCCCGTTCCTGTCTATTGTCCACCTATTAAATCGAGTGCTTCCTGTGCCGCTTCGGAAACATAGTCAAATTCATCATGGAGCAGCTCCTCTAGGGTTGCAAGGACTTCGGGGCTACTGGTCCCTATTCTTCCAAGCGCCTCAGAAGCTCTCCACCTTACATCTGGTGCTTCATCCTTGAGTGATTTGGCTAGATCCAGAACAGCTGATGTAGCGTCTTGCCCTAGCTTTCCAAGGCTTAAGGCTGCTTCACGTCTGACCATGGGTTTTGTATCTGCAAGGGAATTCACTAGACCAACGATTGTGTCTTGTTTCCCTATTCCCAACTTGCCTAGCGATCTCGCAGCCTCCGCTCGAACAGATTTGTCAGGCGCCTGTAATTCGCCTAACAGGAAGGGTATTGCAGAATCTCCCTCAAATCCCATTCCTCCAATCGCCGAAATTATCAGGATTTTCATCTTCTTATTGGCCAACTCGTATGATTCCACCAATGCTGGAATGGATGCTTTTCCAATGCTACGTAGCGCATCAGCAGACTTTCCACGAACTCCCTCCTCTCGATCCTGCAGCCTTGAAGCTATGCTAGCAATCACTCCTGCATCAGAAGCCTTCATTTCTCCAAGAGTTTCTATAGCACCCTTTCTAATGACAGGATTCTCGGATTCCACCGCCTCAAGAAGTGCAGGTACGGCATCTTGGCCTATCTCTGCGAGGGTTTCTATCGACCTATGGCGAACTCTCCAATCCCGGTCTTCGAGCGCATGAATAAGAGTTGGGATGGATTGTGCAGACTCCTTGCCTATCTCGCGAATAGCCTGGGCTGAGGCTGTTCTCACAGTCCAGCTTATATCTTTTAGACAATTGGTCAGATGTGGAATTGCACTATTAGCATTAGGTCCCAGCTTTCCCAAAGATCTTGCAGCTTCAGCTCTAATATCTTCATTTTGGTCCTGCAGCGCTGAAATCAACCCTGAAATGGCCTCTTCTGTCGCAACTCCAATGCTTCCGATTGATGCTGCCGCTGCCTGTCTTATTGTCAATTCCTTGTCTGTTAGTAGTGCAACTAAGCCTGGAATGGCATCAACAGCTGATTCTCCAATTTTCCCAAGTGATCTTGCGGCTTCTCGGCAAATGCTCCAATCATCATCTTCTAGGCATTCAACCAAGTCTGAAACAGCATCAGCAGAATCAGCTCCCATTTCGCCAATTGCCAAGGTCGCATTGAACCTTATGGAACGAATCTCATTGTTCAAATGACCAATGAGTTCTTTCATAATAGTCGGGTCCTTCTCGTACCGAGCAATCACCATCTCAATCTTCGCATCACGTAACAGGTCTTCTATAGACGCAGACATATCCATCACCTATATTCCCAAGTAGACCTTCTTGATTCGAGGCTCTCTTTCCAACTGCTCCTTTGTTCCGCTCATCTCAATTTTCCCTTCTTCAAGGACATAGATGTAATCTGCAACCTCCATCGCTAGGACAGCATCTTGTTCAACCAGTAGAGTAGTTGTTCCTTCCTTCTTGATTTCAAGAATCGCCTCAAAGATCCTCGATTTGATCTTCGGGGCAAGCCCCAGTGAAGGCTCGTCCAACAAGAGCATTTTCGGATTGGACATTAGTGCACGTGCTATTGCAAGCATCTGCTGTTCACCACCACTGAGTGTACCCGCGCGTTGCTTTCTTCGTTCATCCAAGCGCGGGAAGATATCAAAAACGAAATCAAGAAGAGAGGAATACTTATTCTTATCCTTAAGCGAATATGCTCCGAGTTCAATGTTCTCCATGACAGTCATGTCATAGAATAATCTGCGGCGCTCTGGGCAATGAGATATTCCTCGTCTGGCTATTTCATAGCCATCAAGCTCATCGATCCTCTCTCCCATAAATGATATTCTGCCTCTATCTATCTCCTCGAGCCCTGATATAGCTCTAAGGAGTGTAGACTTGCCAGCACCATTAGGACCGATTACTGCATCTAGAGAACCCTCCTCTATTGTGAGGCTCACTTCTTCCAAAGCTTTGGCTTTGCCATAGTAATGGTAGACCTTTCTAAGTTCAAGCAAAGTCCTCACCTCGCCCAAGATACGCCTCAAGTACTATTCTATTGCTAGCCACTTCCTCGGGGGATCCTTCAGCTATCAACCTTCCCTGATGCATTGCGATGACTCTTGGGACCAGAGTCATTAGTTCACGCAGAACATGTCCTGTAAGGAAAATCGTGACCCCCTCGTCACTTAGCCGCCTAATCAAAGCTGTAATTGCCTCTTTTTCTTCAAGAGCAAGCCCACTAAATGGCTCATCAAGAAGAAGCATCTCTGGATTAGTTCCCAGCGCTTTCGCAATCCCAAGTTTCCGCAAATCACCATGTGGCAGAATGACTGGCGGCAATCTTGCTTTATCCATCAGCCCGACAGAAGATAGAATTGAACTGGCGGCTTCATCTATTCCTGAAGATTCGAATGCGTCTTTTCCTCTTGGTGATAGACAAGAAACTGATACATTATCAAGAAGACTCAGAAAGCGAAATGACCTAACTAGCTGAAAGGTCCGTGCCATGCCCAGATTGACAATCTGATGTGGTTTCTTTCCCGTAATATTCACTCCATCAAATTGGATAGATCCAGAGTTGGGCTTCTCGAATCCTGTGATAAGCTGAAATAGCGTTGTTTTACCCGCTCCATTGGGTCCAATCAATCCCAGCATCTCGCCTCTACGTACCTCGAAATTGACGTCATTGACAGCTGTCAGTCCCCCGAATTTCTTGGTAAGATTCCTTACATCCAAAATCAGTCCCATATCACATCCCCCTTATTTTGTCATAGAGCTCTTGTACTCTCTCAAGTACTGGATTCATCACACCTTCCTCGGCAAACCGTACGATCAAGATTAGAAGCGTAGCGAAAATCAGCAGCGATGCTGCCGCTAGGGGTCTGAGTAGTTCGCTTAGAATTATGAAGAGGAATGCGCCAATGATTGAACCATAGATAGTTGCAATGCCCCCGATGGATGCCATGATAATCGAGTAGAATGAGTAGAGGGGTTGATAGACTGCAGGATTGACCGCCGTTGTATCCAACACAAATAGGGCACCTGCAACTCCAGCGAAAAATCCACTGATCATAAATGCATATAGCTTGTAGTAAGTGGTGTTGATTCCTGATGCATCCGCACTCATTTCATCATCTCGGATAGCTTTGAATACTGTCCCGAGTCTTGAATCCACAATGAAGCGCATTGCAACCAGTGTAACTATCATGAATGCGGCTATTGCATAGAAGACCAAAAATGCGTCATCCGCTGAAGGCAATCCTGATATGCCTTCAGTCCCCCCAAGCCATGTTCCTGTCAAGAATAATTGATAGAGAATAAGACTGAAGGCCAAAGTTCCAAGAGCAAGATATGGACCTTTCAACCTAAGGCAGGGAATTCCAATTAGAAGACTGAATAGCACTGCCATTGCAGCTCCAGCTATGAGGGCGATTATCCAGTGAAACCCAAAGAATTTGACAAAAGCGGCAGTCACATAGCCCGAAATTCCGAAGAATGCAGAATGTCCGAAGCTCACCTGTCCGGCAAAACCAGCTAAAAGATCCCAGCTCGCGGCAAAGATCGAGAGTATCATGGAAGTGATTACAATAGTAGTTAGATACTCGTTTCCTGTTATTGGAACAAGCAAGAGCCCTAGGAGGCAGAATAGCGTTAATCCTCCCCTAAACGTAAACGCCCAAACTCTAAACCTGCTTGTTAGAGATTGCAGTTCAATTTGAAGATTCTCCATCAATCAAAGCAACTCCTTCTTGCCGAGTAGTCCTTGCGGCCTGACTAGAAGCATAATGAGTATCACAATAAGGGGGATTATCTGTGAGAAGGTCGGGCTAATGAGATAGTCTGTGAAGGATGTTGCATATCCGAAGATGAATGCTCCAAGTATGCTTCCAGGAATGCTTCCCATCCCGCCAAAGATTGTTACTGCAAATGCAAGCAACAGATAGCCCCATCCGATTCTTGGTGCAATAAAGTTGCCCGGGGCGTACAAGACAGCGGCAACCCCTACAAGCAATGCCGATATCATAACACTTGTCATTAACACCATGTCGGTGTTAATTCCCATGAGCTGGGCTGCTTCCATATCTTGAGACACTGCACGGATCGATTTACCAATTGTCGATTTGTTGATGAATAGAGTCACCAATGTGACAAGAATCACGGATCCAATCATCAGTGCAAGAAGCTGAGCTGGAAAATTGATCCCAAGGAACTCGACAGTACCTGGTACTGGAGGCACAATATAGTGCGTCCTTGGGTCTCCAACGAATTTCACAAATTGCTCGAAAAAGAATGCCATCGCAAATGTAACCAATACTATACCAATGTGCGACTCTTGAAGGGGCTTCATGAGACCCAAATATGTAACTGCAGCTACCACTACGACTAGCCCCACAGCAACTATCGCAGCTATCCAGAACCCGAAGATGGGAACAGTCCAATAGATTATGTACGCTGTTAATAGGAAGAATGCACCATGGGCCAGGTTTAGGATGCCGCCGACTCCGTATACTAGAGAAAAACCCAATGCAAGAAGAGCCAGGAGAGCTCCTTGTACTGTACCAAAGATCAATATTTCCTCAATCATATCATATCACCTTATATCGCATCAAGTGCCCAGGAGTTCTTTCAAAAGAAGAAACATCCCCCCTATAAAAAGAAGGGGGGAGTTTTGGTCACTTGCTTTCTGTCTTTGCCTGTTCTACGGATTTATGCCCCATGGTGGGAGTGACAACGTGGCTGTCACAATGTCATCTGGATAAACGAGTCCTCCAGTTGAAACGCACTCCTTATACCCATTCGCCTGCCACTGAGTGAACAATGTCACGCTGTAAATCTGGTCACCAATGTAACCCTCAAACAGGTCATGGGTGTGAGTGAATGCAAGATTTCCACCTGCAGCAGTGAAGGGGGTATCAGTATCAAACCCTTCAAGGATTGGCACAATGTCTGCTGAGACCAACGAGTCGGCACCTTCAATGCCTGCCTTCAGAAGATACATGGAATCATAGCTCCCCACAGCAGTATAGAGTGGGTCGCCACCGTAATTGTCAAGAAAGGCATCCCAGAATGGAATTGTCTTCGTTGTCTTTGCAGTACGGAGGGTTGATTGCAGTAGGACTTCATACTGACATGCGCCTCCAGTTTCATTCCAGTAGGTATCAAGTTGTCCCATGACATCAATACCTGCAAGGACGCATTTCGGCTGAACTTGCGCGTACTGGGTAGTCATTAG
Source organism: Candidatus Thorarchaeota archaeon (assembly GCA_048882485.1). Taxonomy (GTDB): domain Archaea; phylum Asgardarchaeota; class Thorarchaeia; order Thorarchaeales; family Thorarchaeaceae; genus SMTZ1-83. The sequence continues at coordinate 23,134 of JBHLRP010000016.1, read as the reverse complement.
AATTCCACCCTGCGCAGAGATGACTGGAATCGTTATTTGTGCGCCCGCATCATCAATCTGCTGCCAGTACGTGGCAAAGTCGGCTGCCTCAGCATCAATCGGGAATGCAATGTTTTCCACCACAGTGAGGTTGTATAATGGTAAATAGCCCTCTAGAAACGCACTCATCCCTGCAGTCCAATCAAGAGCCTCACGAATAACCGCCACCTTGGTTATATTCTGGGAAGTTACTGCAGTCAGGTACCCATCCAAGTATAGAATATACCTTAGCAAAGACGATGCCAAAGAGGTTGAGTTTATTGGCATAGTCCGGAACCAGTACTTGTATCGGTCATAATTGGATACAGTACCACTGGGCCATGTGCCGCCCGATACCTTCTCGCAGAATACATCAGTAGATGCGCCTGTGCCAAAGAAGAGCATCTCCTCATCCATTACAGTTTCAAGGTATGCCAGAACCGCTTCAGTTCTGAACCCACCGATGATAAACTGTGCACCATCTTCCGTGATGATTTTCGTCGCGGCAGCGGTTCCTTTAGATATATCAAGACTGGCGTCGGCTTCAAACGTATCTTCTGATACAAGCCCAAAATAGTACGTTTCGCCGGCAACATCCACTCCGCCCGCAGAGTTTATTTCGTCGCAGGCCAAATAGGCCCCTCTCCACGCTCCCTCACCCTGAATCTCAGTCATGGGGTCTAGGATTCCCACAATGATGATTCGATCGCTTGATGTTCCAGCCGGGGCGCCAGGAGTAACCAATTGTCCTACCACGACAGCACCATATGGAGCAGCCGGCATAAATAGGAATAATCCAACGCCCACACCTGCAACGATAACGATGATGAGAACAACGGCGACTATTTGTCTAGTTTCCATTCAATTCTCTCTCCTAATTTCAGCTGCAGTAGTGGCAATTTCTCCGCGGGCGAACCCCGCGAATATAGTATACACTCTCTGCAGCACGCTGCATAGCCGCCCTCTATGGGAATTGTCCTATTTTAATATGCTGCATCGCTTTTCGTTGTGTTTCTGATTACACTATCCTCTGATTCTGTTCGAAAGCAAACATCCAGCAAGCCGTCGCAGGAAACCAAGTTCATGCTGGATCAACTGATGTGCCTTGTTCAGCCACAAAAACGCGGGACAAGAGTCAGCGATTTCTCGTTGACTTGGCCAAAAGTATGAATGAATGAATGAAAACATGAAATGATTGCTTTGGTCGATCTTGTCGTGAAGAATAGATGAGGTGTGGCCAGGGCCAGCAGGTTTTTCTAATGTTGTCGCACTCTCTTCAGATAGATTGCCACTCCAGCAATGCTGACGATTGCTCCTCCAGCAAGAATTGTCCCGTACAAAATGGCTTCTGGATCTCCCCAAGGATTTGAGCTCGTTGGCTGTGTAGGGAGAACATCTACCACCAACGAATCCGATGCACTAAATCCAATCTCATCCCAGACACTGAGGTTGTATTCATACCTGCCATTCGAAAGGTTATCTAAGCTCGCAATAATCTTCTCCACTGAGTTGTTCCATTCTCCAGTTTGCACATTAGCACCATTCATCGCAACTTGATACGACTCTGGAAATTGCGCTCCAGGATGCCACTCGATTTCATGACCTATTTCTCCTTCATTAAACTCGATGTCACTCTGAGGGAAGATACTCGGGAAATGGGGTATAGTTGGTGAGATATGCATTATTAGACACTCGGTGAATTTCTGAGTTTCATCGAAAGGATGATACAGTGGGAAGTCAAACCCTTCCGTTGCGAAATTTACTAGAAAACCTCCGGAATCATCACAAACAATTCGAGCCTGCGTTCCATGAGTTCCTAGGTAGGATGAGAAAAGCATGTGATTGCTAGGACTCAAAATGAATGCCACAATTGATGGTTCACCAACCTGTATATCATAATTGTAGCCTCTGAGTATTGGAAAATCTTGTGAACCAGTCCAGCCTTCAATGTATAGATTTCCACTGCTGTCTATATCCATAGCTAGTGCACGGTCATTGCCGCTTCCACCTATGAGTTGTGACGTTATAGTTGAGCTGAGTCCATCAAATTTAGCTATGACCATCTCTGATTGATAGTCTTCGATGCCATTGCGATGGTCAAGTATATCTGTCCATCCCACCGCGTAAACTGAATTATTTGAATCCATAGCCATGTCATTGTAAACTGTATAACTTTCCAAATTGAAGGAATGAGAATCCACTATTTCCGACAAATGCGAATCTATCCGAACCAAGTTCCAACCTTGCTCAACTTGTGTGCCAGCAATTTCATCTGAAGCAATGGATGCTAGGAGATAGAACTCCCCTGAGGAGGAGTATACCAAGTCCACTGGTTCGTCCTGACCAATTCCTCCGAACACACTTGCATTGAGGATTTCCCCTTTTGAATTGAAACTAGAGATAAAGACGTCCCCATCGTCTGGACTGTTGTAATCAACGCCATTACTCGTTGGGAATCCATTTGATGCTGTGTAACCAGCTAGGCACGAGTATGAGCTGTTTATGATATGGATTGAATATCCGCTCTCAGCAAATTCGCCACCAAATACACGTGAGAAATTCAATTTACTTCCAGTCGAATCAAGTTTCAGATAAAAGGCATCAAAATACCCTTGATTGTAATCACCATGTGTTGAAGGAAAGTCCGTTGAATATGTGCCACCTGTAATGTAAGCGCAACCATCTTCATCAACAGCTAGATCGAAAACCCACTCGCCCTTCTCTCCCCCAATGTAGGTTCCATAAATCAACTCATTCGAGGTTATATCCATTTTAGCTATGAAAATGTCTGAGTCGTACGATTCCAAGTTATCGTACATCCCGTAATGGTATGCATTGACACATGGCAAATCATGAGAAGTAGTTGAAAAAGCTAGATACACGTATCCTTCGGAATCTCTTGCAATATTGGGATTCCACTCGGATTCGTTGCCTCCGAAAAATGAGGAGTAATGAATCCAATAGGGACTGAATGTGTCATCACTAGAACAAACAATCTGACCTGCATGGATTTGCATTGCCTGGGGCTGCAATACGATCATCAACCCTATCAAGGCAACAAGGCAAAACCACCTCCTCAATTACGACTCACCATCCCTATACGCTTTTGGGATTGAAATGTAATAAACTCTCTCATACTCTACAGTACATGTAGCTCAGACACAGAATGAGGTGTGGCCAGAGCCAGCAGGACTTATGTGGTAGGAGGGGGGGAGTTATGTTATGAGGGCATGTTACGAAAACTAGGCCCTACTGGCTGCCTGACCACATATTACCTACACGATATGCAACCTATTAAGCCCTTCTACTGTGGTAATGAGTTTTAGCTAATTAGATACATTTTGAAACTTAATCATCTGTGAGAAGATAATCAAATTCGAGCAAGAAACAGGTGGGAAAATGGCATAGGAGTCTTTGTAGAGTAGATGCGTGCAAACCTTAAAATCAGGGTTAGCCCTCCGTTGCGGTATAAGGGAGGATTGGTATGGGAATCCCGATTCTATCTGGAATTGTTGAAGGTCTGAAGGTCTTCTTTAAGACTCGAAGATACGTTGCTTATTTGATCATCTTTGTGTTCACAACCTTCCTGGGCTACCTCGTGACATGGCTAATGACGCTCTATCCCGGTACAAGCATCGAGGAAATCTTGGCGAACTTCTTCCTATACATTGGTGCTACAGGTACCATCTATTTCGCTTTTGGGACTCTGCTTATTGGGGTAGGCGCTGATAGGCTATGGATAACACGAAGAGGGCGAGGACGCGTGACAGAGCTAAAGGGCGTTGCCTGGCTAGCTGTTTCATTTGCGATATCAGTTTTCCTGTCAATTTTCTTTGGAGAAACTGCCCTGCTGTTCTTCGCCATGTTCTGTTGGGTTGGTTGGATTGCTTTCCAAGCTTATTTGTCATCAAGAACCAGTTTGCGCCTAGCCACCATCGCAGAGCCAAAGAAGGGCGGAATTGGAGTTGGCATTGGAAGTTTCCTTCTATTGATCATCGGACTCGGAATCATAGGAGCTATGATTCTAGCAGTTCTCTTCTTGATACCAGCGAATATGTTTGGTCTGGGTGATGCAATAACTGCGATCTTTCCACAAGCTGTATCCAATCTACAAATACACGGAATCCTGATTTGGGTGGCAGCAGGACTCCTTGGATTGTTTGCTTTGGTGTCCCTCTTGGCATTCTTTAGGTATGCAGGGAAGGGTGCAGCTTTGAATGTCGCACTCATGACGATTTTCATTGGAATATACTCAGGCTACTTCTTTGTCAATGTAATGCGAAGAACCGGAGCTCCCACAATGAGTGTCGTTGATGTCGCGATGTCTCTGTTCTTCCTGCTTTATGCTATGAGCGGCATTGGACGCACTGTGACAGAGGGTGTTGAAGAAACAAGAATGAGGACACGGGATTTCGGTCCTCTGTTTACATTCTTCCTAGCGAGCGGGTTCTTCTTCGTTGACAGCATTATCGCAGTTTCCAACTCAGGAGCAACAATCCTCGCAGAATGGTTTGACTGGACTGGTCCAGGAACTGTCTATGAAACATTCCTCTTCAGAGATATCGCTAAGCTGCTGGCCTTCCCGCTGGTAGCAATCTTCACAACGCTCTACTATGTCATGTTCGAGAGAGCTGAGCGTGTTGC
>JBHLRP010000016.1:0-18372 GCA_048882485.1 Candidatus Thorarchaeota archaeon | reverse complement strand
AAGCTGCTGGCCTTCCCGCTGGTAGCAATCTTCACAACGCTCTACTATGTCATGTTCGAGAGAGCTGAGCGTGTTGCTGAGCGTGTGAAAGAGGAGCGAGAAGAAGGCAAAGAATTTCGCGAAGAAGACCTCGATAGGGAGGTCGTTGAAGAGATTAAAGAGCCTAAAGAGGAACGATATGGTGCACCGCCTGATCCTGATAGGCTTAGAGTAGACGACTCCCGACGTCTCGGCAGGCCGAAGCGATTCGGAGAAGATGACGAGGATCAATAGATGATGAGAGGGGTGTAGTGCCCCTCTTCCTTTCTCTTTTTAGTCCACGCTTCCGTTTTTTCAATTTAGAAACCAATGAAGTAAGACAAATATGCAAACGTGAAGACCGTAGTGTGGGTAGGAAATCCCATAATTGATGCAGGTCGATCCAACCCAGTCCAGTGAGCCCTGCAATTCGCAATACAAGTGAGTTTCAATCAAGGCTTCGAAGGTCCCGACAGCAAGATTGAAGCGGCTGATAGAGGAGGTAGAGTATGAAGAGGAGAGGACCCTTAGTCATTGTCCTCACAGGTTGTATAGTGGCTATGCTGCTGGGCACTAGTACTAATCCTTCATACCCTCCAACGTATGAGCCAAGTTTGATAGTGACCCAGACAGAATACACTCTTGCATCATCGCTCGAACAATTCGCAGCCAATAATCTGTCAGATGTCGATGGTGCTGGATACATAGGAAGTCACTCGAATTTTGCTAATCAACAATCTGGACCTGATGCTACCTATGACATTCTTGCTGAAGAGAATACAGCACCGATTACTACGGATGCTGAGGATGACTATGATAGTTATGCGAGCGATGTTGACTCTTCACCAGATGTGGGGGTCGAAATGAATCCTGCGAATGCACAAGGAACCACTGTTGACACCCAGTTCATGACTATTCAAGAAACAGATGTCGGGGATCCCTATCAGTCAGTCTGGCTTGATACAGACTCCTACGATGCCACATATAGCGGAATCACAACAGTTGGTACTTCTCCCTACCTTAGTTCACAAGACGAGCCAGCAAACTACATCTATACAAAGGCTCCGGGATCTCAAGGAGGCTGGTGGGGACTTCCTAATACGACATTGTCGGGAGCCCTCACTGTAAATGTGTCATTGTACTGTTGGAATCTGGATGGTGCGGCGGATGATGGATTTGATGTCTATTATGATACCACCGGAGGAGTCGGCACTTTGCTGGGCAGAGTCGCGCAGCATACAGCCAGGCAATACGACAACCTGACGATAGTAGGCACTCTCTCTCAACAACAAGTCAATTCGCTTCGCATTAGGCTGGTATTCTATAAGACAGGTGGCGCAGACTATGCCTACGTTGATCATCTACGGATTGGCGTTAGCTCTCCAAAAGTCGTCAATTATGAGGCTGATCTCGAATACGCCTGGAGTGGAGCAGACAATGATGAAGTCAATGAGGAAGTCTGTATCAACATTGGATCGATTTCTGGGACTGAGGGTCTTAATGTCAGCTATTGGAATGGAGTCGGCTGGCTCAGCTTGGGAACGATTACCTCGATCGGCTGGACCAATCTTACCGCCACAGGCCTTGATTCAGTCAGCTACACCGTCAGGCTCCAGGGTGCAGATAACACAAGTGATGCAGAGCAAGGACTTTGGGAGATAGATCTCATTACTCTTCATACATGGACAGATCAAACCTACAACTATGAACTAGACTTGGAGGTTCAATGGACTGCAGCTGAATTTGATAATAATAATGAGTTTCTTTGCATCTATGCAGGGAATGCCGATTCAGAAGACATAGCAGTTGAAGTCTGGGATGGGCTTACCTGGGTCAGTCTTTTCGCTGACTTGCAGGCAGACTCATGGAACAACATAAGCGTGGAAACCTGGCTAACGTCTGCAACATTCACCATCAGGTTCAAGGGCGGGCTGGAAGCAGGCGATGCGGTGTCATCACAATGGTCCATTGATGCAACTCTTCTTCACACTTGGAACAATATTCCATCGAACGATCAAAAGCCCTCGGTAGGCAACATTGATGATGGTAGCCACATGTATGCCAAGGCCAGGGACTATCTAATAGCTGCAAATGTTTCTGACCAAGACGGGTATGGTGACATCCAAAGCATGCGGCTCTCTCTATACTCAGACGACAGATTCACACTCTACTGGACAATCGAGTATAATGAGGACACTGATAGCTTTGCTGAGTTCTCCGATCCAGCAAACTACATCACTCTTGATACTGTTTCTTCAACTGCCATGAAAGCGGGGAATGATATTGATATTACATTCCAAGTCTCAATTGAATGGATCCATCCAGATATCACAGGAAGTGATGTTGAGTGTGTCGTCGTTGATAGTAAATCAGAGAATGACACGAACTGGTATGAAGTCGACTGGGACATAGAAACTCGGCTGGACATAGCGGGCATAGCCACTGATGATAATTTAGGCACGATAGATAGAGGGGATCTCGATAGTCAGTTCTTCACCACTGGCACTGTTACATACCATGGTTCAGCTATCACTCCCCCATCGTCGGAAGTGGATGTGTGGGTTTCTTGCCCTGAGTATGGAACCAGTTTAGGGCCTTGGCCTGATTCATCTCTTGTTTCAGGGCTCTTCAATGTTACCTGCTACGCAGATGATGAAGTTGGCCAAGACACTTACACAGTCAAGGTTGTTCAGGAGGGTGCAGGATTTGGGGGTACTGATCTTCTTTTCTCGAGCATTGCTGACACATATATCGCTGATAGAATCGAATTCTATCAGTCTGGAGTAGACGATTCCAGAATTGACGTCGACTCGAGTGGTGTCACTTGGTGGAGTGTCAGATATCAGTACGACTCTCTCTCAATAACTGGCGGACTGAGCGCGGCGCTAAATGGCACTAAGACTCTTTCGTGGAATGGCTCATATTGGACATTTCAAGAAACTATGAGTACGGTTCAGGCGATTGGATATTCAGTAGCCTCAGCCTACGACGCTACACACGGACTCGCTGGCTGGGTGCAGACAGCAAGCAATACAACAATCATTTGGGATCGCATACGGATTATCACAACCACCACGCAGGATGGAAGAATTGACTATGGGACAACTGCAGACATTAGGATGACTGCAGAGTTGGAATACGACGGCCATCTCCTTGGCGTGGGAGATACTCTCTACATGAACGGCACGGCTATGACTTGGGTTGGTCCTTACTTCAGGCTTCAGCCTCTGTTCACGCAGGTAGGGCTGTGGACATTCTTTGTCAATGAAACTGGAGCAATGGAGAATACTTACGATATTGCTGTGGTCAATATTGACGGGCGGCAGATAGACCAAATCTGGGACCGTATTCTGATTATCACCACAGTGGCTTCTGACGGTCGAATCGACTATGGTACAAGCACCACAGTTAATGTCACAGCTCAACTCGAGTATGATGGCACCTTCTTGGGCAGTGGCGACGCATTGCGAATGAATGATACTGTGATGACATGGGATACGGATCACTTCTACCTCGAAACTGGCTCCTACTCTATAGTTGGGTTACTCAGGTACTATGTGAATGCATCCGGGGCTCTGGAAACAGATTCTGGAATAACCCTCGTGCAATCCAACCCAATTTCAGCGAATGTGATTTGGGACCGCATTCTCATAACGAGTACTACCTCTCAAGACTCACGAATCGATACTAATGCAGCTGCAGATCTGAGAGTCACAGCTGAGCTAGAGTATGATGGCCATCCACTTGGATTGGGTGATAATCTTTTCATGAACACTACAGGGCTCACATGGGTGGGCCCATATTTCCGACTGCAACCTCAGTTCTCTCAGGTGGGCGAGTGGAAGTTCTATGTGAATTCTACTGGAGCTTTGGAAGATACATTTCAGATAACGGTGGTCAATGTTGCGGGTGCGGAAGTCGATCAAATATGGGATCGAATTGTGATTGTTACAACTACAACGCAAGATGGCAGAATTGACTTCGGGTCGTCGGCGGACTTGCGAGTTACAGCGGAATTGCAATTCGATGGCCATCCTCTAGGTGTTGCTGATATCTTATACATGAACGACACCGTGATGACTTGGGCTGGCTCGTACTTCCGACTTCAGCCTCAATTCTTTATGGTTGGAATTTGGGATTTCTATGTCAACTCCTCAAATGCGGATGAGGCAACCTATGGGATTTCGGCTCTATTCCTCGACGGCAATAGTGTTAGCCAGATTTGGGACAGGATAGAGTTCTATCAGAGCGGGGTAGTTGATGGCCGGGTTGATGTAGATGATAGTGACTTCGTCTACTGGAACGCAAGGTATGAATATGATAGAATTGAGATAACAGGAGCCATTCTTACTGCATCAATGAATGGCTCTAAAGCACTCAATTGGAACTCTTCTGACCTTCGTTGGGACTACTCTGAAACAAAAAACTCTGTGCAACTTGTAGGGTATGGGATTGCTTCTGCCTCTGAAACAACCTATGGTCTAACAGCATGGGTTCAAACAGCTTCCAATGTATCGATTATATGGGATGAGATTGAGTTCTTTTCATCCGGTGTTGAAGACGGCAGAATCAATATCGATGCGGTCGGTACTACATGGTGGAGAGCAAGGTACGCCTACGACCAGTTTGAGATCACCACCGGACTCAGCGCGTCACTGAATGGTAGCAAGGCGCTTTCTTGGAATGGTGTCACTACTAGGTGGGACTACTCTGAATCATTTTCCACAGTCCAATCAATGGGATATGGAGTATTGAGTGCTTCCGAGTCGACATACGGTCTTACACGATTCATTCAGACAGCAGCCAATACTAGCATCATCTGGGACAAAATAACCGTCCAAACTACCAACGTTGACATCAACCACCTAGATGTAGGTTCGACTGCCCAGATCCAAGTAACATTATGGCTCGAGTTTGACCACACAAATCTTGGTAGTGGGGACTCTGTATTCGTCAACGATTCAGCTATGACGTGGGATGGAGGGAATAGTCATTTCATCCTCGACTTGGCGTTCACAACAGTTGGAAAATGGACCTTCTTTGTCAATTCCAGCCTTGAAACTACCTATGAGATAAGTGAAGTTGATCTGAATTCATTGAGCGTTGAAGTCATTTGGGACAGGATACTCATCCTCTCGATAGCAGCTGATGATTCTCGAGTCAATGTCGGAGATACAGTTGAACTACAGGTCACTGCGAAACTGGAGTATACTGGAAATGGAGACCACTTTCTTGGTTCTGGAGATACTCTCTATATGGAGGATTTATCCATGGTCTGGAGTGCACCTCAAAGCGCCTTCGTTCATAGCACTTCCCAATCTTCCGTGGGTCTGCGGAAATACTTCGTGAACTCAACCAATGCCAACGAAACTGACTTCGGCATTTCTGTTGTAAACCTGGATTCGAACATCTTGGATGTCATTTGGGATCGACTGTTGATTGACATCCAGGCAGATGCCGAGCTGGTTCTAAGCGAACAGCAGGTCAATTTTACACTCAGTGTCAGCTTTGAGTCTGATGGAACAGAATGCACCACGTACGAGATAATCTGTGCAAGGAATAACACTGACTGGTTGGCATTCACATATCTGAATGCGACGCTATTCAATGACACGAATAGTGATTTGGTCTACCTATACAATGCATCCTTGGTTGTTTCGGAAACCTTGTATGACATCACTCTGTTCATCACAAACACTGAGCTCGTCAATTGGACATCATATATTCCAATAGTTCCCGTCAATGAAGCCCCACCAAACCTGCTCAATCCCGATGATACTGACAACATGTATGCACGACTACGCTACTATAAAATCACTTCAAATGCTTCGGATCAGAACGGCTATCAAGATATCCGACTCATACGCCTCCTTCTCTTTAGTGATGACAGAGGAACTAACTACTGGACTGTCACATTCGTCAGAAGTAATTCCTCATTCTCTGTCACGAATGGGTCAATGTACATTGCTTTGGGACCTTGCACCTATGAGCAGTCTGGCATATGGCTGAACATCACATGGTATATCAAAATCTCATGGAATCATCCTGACATTGTAGATGTTGATACCAAGCAATTCGTTAGTAATACATTTTCTACGGCAAGTGATTGGTATGAATCTGATTGGGATATAGAAACTCGTTTGGATTATTCAACCTTGCCAAGTCTAGATGATGATCGTGGGAACGTAGATACCGCTGACCTAGTGGCTACAGGAGCTTTGACTTATTATTCTTCAGCACTCTTCCCCTTGGCAAATGAAACGGACTTTTGGGTCTTGCACGACATCTCTGGTTCTTGGTCAGGAAATGTGGATGGTCTTGGAGTGCTAGCAGCAACAGGTATTGGGTCGTCATCCTCGGTTCGGGTAAACACTTACGCTTTCAAGGTGGTGGCTGAAGGAGATGGCCCTTCAGGAGCGGACTTATACTATACCGCATCAGCTACAGGCACATTCATCTCAGATCGTATTGAGTTCTACTTGTCAGGAGTAGATGATGGACGAATTGATGCTGGATCCACCGGAACCACCTATTGGACAGCGCGCTATGACTATGATGACGTGTCAATCACGTCAGGATTGACAGCGCAGCTCACAGGCTCCAAACTTCTGGTCTGGAATGGTACTTACTGGATATACTCTGAATCAAAGGCAGGAGTCGAGCTCCAGCAATATGCTATTCTTTCCGCGTTGGAAACATCCTATGAGCTGACGGCTTGGACTCAGACTACATTCGACACATCAATAATCTGGGACCGAATCTTGATCACATCAACTACTGTCAATGATAGCAGAGTGAATATCAATTCTATAGCAGAATTGAGGATCACAGCTCAGTTGGAATATGACGGCCATTTGCTGGGTTCCTCGGATACAATCTTCATGGATGGAGTCCAGATGACCTGGGACGTGGTGGAACTGAGGTTCGAGTTGCCAAGGACAAAAGCAGGCGTAGGTTCCTGGAGATACTTTGCCAATCTCACAAATGCGATGGAATCGGACTATGGAATATCTTCCGTCAACCAGAATGGTAACTTCCAGGATGTCATTTGGGATAGGATTTTAGTGCAATCGACAGTGGCTGATGATGAAAGAGTCAATGTTGATGATCTTGTCCAAATCCGAGTCACTCTCATGCTTGAGTATGATAACACTCTCCTTGGCTCTAGCGACACCGTCGTTTTAGCGGGTCAAGCTATGTCGTGGGATGGTGGAAACTCCTGGTTTGAGCTTGATGTATCGCAATCTGCTGTTGGTTTATGGACATACTATGTGAACTCCAGTACAATGAGTGCCTATGGCATCACAGAGTTGAGCCTGAATGGTAGGGAATCTAGTGTCATATGGGACAGAATCAGAATCCTCACCACAACAACAGCTGACGATCGAATCAATTATGGAACCTCGACCACAATCAGCGTGACTGCTGAACTTGAATATGATGGTCATCTGCTTGGTTCAGCAGACGCTCTCTATGCCAATGACACACTAATGGCTTGGAATGTTGATCACTTCGAACTTGCAACTGGAGCATACTTGATTGTGGATATTCTAACCTACTTTGCGAATTCCACTGGCGCATTGGAATCAACACATGACATAACATTGGTGAATCTCAACAGCCAAGCTACCAGCGTCATTTGGGACCGCATCAGAATAATCACAACTTCAACTCAGGACAATAGAATTGACTACGGTTCTGCGGCAGATATCCAAGTAACTGCTCTATTGGAGTATGATGATCATCCACTTGCGTCCGGTGACATCCTGTACATGGATGATGTCGAAATGACATGGGTTTCAAGTTATTTCCAGTATCAACCATTAAGAAATGAAGTGGGTTCTTGGAATTATTTTGTCAACACCTCTAATGCTATGGAAACGACATATGGAATTTCCTTGGTGAACATTGATGGCAAATCAGTAGACCAAATTTGGGACAGAATTCTGGTTCTCACCACCACCACGCAGGATGGGCGCATAGACTATGACACTCAAGCTGATATTCGAGTCACCGCCCAACTCGAGTTTGATAGCCACTTCCTCGGCGTGGATGATCTTCTTTACATGAATAATACTCAGATGATATGGCTCGGATCATACTTCCAGTATGAGCCACAGTTTGCTCAAGTTGGCGAATGGATATTCTTTGTAAATGCATCAAATGCCCTCGAAGATACCTATGGAATCTCATACGTTAATCTAGCAGGAACTAGTGTGGCACAGATATGGGACCGTATTCAGATCACCACAACCACAGCGAATGACAATCGAGTGAATCTTGGTACCACAGTTACGGTTTCTGTCACCGCACAACTCGAGTTTGATGGCCACATTTTGACATCGAGTGATACACTCTACCTAGATGACACTCTGATGAGTTGGAACACTGACCATTTTGAGTATCAGACCTCTAAGATAGCAGTCGGTCTCTGGAGGTTCCATGTCAATTCGACCCTGGCCAATGAAGTTACGCATGATATTTCTTCTCTGAATCCAAATGTCCTTTGGACGGATGTGATCTGGGATAGAATTCTAATTCAGACCACTTCTACTACTGATGACCGCATTGACTACGGATCGCCAGCTGAAATAATAGTAACCGCTGTGCTTGAGTTTGATAATCATCCACTAGGCGCGGACGACATTCTCTACATGGACAACAATGTGATGATTTGGAGCATTGACCACTTTGAATATCAACCGTCTAGATCAGAAGTTGGTTTGTGGCGGTATTACGTAAACAGTTCCAATGCCTATGAGGATACATATGGCATAAACCTACTGAACTTGAATTCAAAATCCCAGGATATAATCTGGGATCGAATAGAGTTCTACCAATCTGGTGTTGTCGATGGGCGAATCGACACGAATTCAGTAGGTGAAACTTGGTGGAAGGCACGATACCAATATGATGGTGTTGAGATAGATATTACAAAGGGATTTTCTGCTGCACTTAATGGCTCCAAGATTCTGGCGTGGGATGCTGGGGCTACTCGGTGGCGTTATCAGGAAACCTCTGCATCTGTCCAAAGAATAGGATATCATGTTATCATAGCCTCTGAATTGGTCTATGGCCTCACACAATGGGTTGTTACTACGTCCAACACTACGATAATCTGGGATCAGATAGTGGTCATTTCCTATTCAGCTGAGGATACAAGGATTGACATCAATACTGGATGTTCCTGCAATGTCACTCTAATCTACAACTTTGACAATTCATTTGTCATCGACGGATCTGTTTGGATTAATGGCATTAGCGCGATTTATTCTGAATCCAATGGAGTTTGGGGCTTTACTGAAATGCGAAGCACAGCTCAATTCGTAACTTTCAACACAGTGTCTGCCGCTGCGAATCAACATGGCATAACAGCAGTAGACCAGAACTCACAGAGTCAAGGTATTATTTGGGATTCGCTGACGATTACCATTACAGTGAGTGATAGTAGGATCGATACCGGGACAATTGCATCTATTGTTCCTACAGCCATCTATGACTATGATGGTTCCGCATATGATGGAACTCTTCAACTAAATGATACTATCTTTCAGCAAGCTTCAGCTGGACGTCGGGGCTACACAGTTGCTTCTGCTTTTGGAGATTCTTTCGGCATCACAGCGATTCGACAGAATATGATCGTGTCATGCGTTTGGGACTCTCTAACTGTCTCCATCTCCGCTATTGATTATAGAATAGATGTGGGAGATGTTGCTTCTGTTTCTGCGTCGGCTGTTTACGACTATGATGGTACGCCGTATGATGGAACATTGGATCTTAACGATACAGTCTTCCAACAAGGAGTTGTTGGTGCTAGGTCTTACACTGTGGATTCCGCAAGCGGAGATACCTATGGGATTACTGTGATTGGCAGAAACGATATTGCTACTGTAATATGGGACCAGCTGCGTGTGCTGAGCTACTCAGTTTCTGATTCCAGGTGTGATTTAGGCTCGATACAGGAAATTACAGCCATCGTAATTCGACAGTATGATAGTGTCCTGTTTACTGGAGCCATGGGAACTGTGTTTCTTAATGGGACCGCCATGGCCTGGGATTCAGGGGATCTTGTTTGGACTCAGCTACATACATACTCAACCATAGTCCGCTACGCATTCGGAGTGACTACAATCACTGATACACAGTTTGGCATAAGTGCTATCCAGACTATTGCTGAGCCTTCAATTATCTGGGATGCCCTTTCCATCACAATCACGGTGGCTGATGACAGACTGAACATTGGAGATACTGCATCTATAGTCCCCACAGCGACATACTTGTTTGATGGCTCATCCTATGATGGAACATTGATGCTGAATGACACGGTATTCAGCTATGCGTCAGCGCAACAACACTGGTATAATGTGAGTTCAGCTAGTGGGGACGACACTTACGGTATCACTGTGATCGAAGTCAATGATGAAGCATCTTGCATTTGGGATAGCTTGACCATCCAAATGACTGACCCTCTGGATCAAAGGATTGACGTGAATTCTAATGCATCAGGAATTGTCGTATCGGCCAGGTATGACTTTGACGGTGCTGTTTATGATGGCACACTTGTTTTAAACAACTCCTTATTCAGCTATGGCTCGGCGCAGAAGCAGGGTTACACGGTGAGCTTTGCCTCAGGCGATGATTCATTTGAAATCACAGCAATTCGCCAAAACGACGATACATACTGCATTTGGGACTCTCTTACAATATCCATCACTGACCCTCCCGACCTACGAGTGAACGTGGGTGATAATGCGACTGGCATAATAGTGAGTGCAGTATATGATTATGATGGGTCGAATTACGATGGAACTCTTGTGTTGAACGACACTCAATTTGCCTATGTTACTGTGGGCAAACGTGGTTATGAAGTCCTGACCGCAAATGGTGATGATGGTTATGGCATAACCGCCATATCGACTCCTGATTCCACATTCTGCATTTGGGACAGACTCAGAATTGAGATAGCAGTAGATGGCGCTTCGCTATTCAATGGGCAGCAGGCCAACTTCACACTCACGGTTACATATGACTATGATTCTGCAACTTGCACAACCTACGAGGTGGTCATCTCTCGCAATGCCACCCACTGGTACGCTTTCACTGATTCCAACAAGTCTCTCTTCAGAAACATAGCTTCTGATGCCATCTACTATTATAATGCTTCTTCTGTCAGCTCTGAAACCAATTTCGGAATAATCGCATTCATCACTACCACCCAGAAAGTCACCTGGTCTGAGGCTCCCAATGAAGTTCCTGTGAACATAACAGATGGGCTTTCGATGCTAGAAAATGCTGACGATTCAGACAATCTCTATGCTATGTATAGATTCTATGTGATAACATCGAATGTGAGTGATGGAAATGGCTATGATATGCTTCAATATGTTGAAATCTCTCTATATGATGATCTTCGCATTCAAGCTGAATGGACATTGAGATATACTATTGCAACCGACTCTTTCTCAATTCAACAAGGAGCAGGCAATGTGGCATTAGCTTCATGGTCATCAGCTTCAGGATCTGGCAATCAACTTGTAGTGACATGGATAATCAAGATAGACTGGGACCATTCTGACTTAACAGACATAGACATCAGGCAATATGTCACAGACGGTATTGATTCGGACGAAGACTACTATGAAGTGAATTGGGATGTTGAAACGCGCCTAGATATTTCAGGGCTAACAATTTCCGACGGTTCTGGCACGTTAAACCGCGGGCCCTTTGATGGGAGCTTCATTGTGAGTGGAACTTTGCTTTATCTGGGTTCGGGAGATGATAATCCTCTGTCAAATGAAACCGATGTCTGGGTGTTGAGCTCAGGATACGGTTCTAGTGTTGGACCCTGGAGTGATACAACGCTCGTTTCAGGGAGTTTCAGCTTGGTCGCATTTGCTGACGATTCAGCAGGCCTGGATACGATAACAATCAAAGCTGTGGAAGCTGGATTGGGTAGTGGAGCTCAAGATCTTTTCGACACTTCCGTTCAGGGTACATATATTGCTGATAGAGTAGTGGTTCAATCATATTCGCCAGATGATGCCAGAGTCAATGTCAATGCTAATGTCAATCTGGATGTGACTCTCATCTACGCATCCGACTCAAGTCCTGTCATAAATGGAGCAGTCACAATCAATTCCATCCCAGCTAGTCATGTTGGCGGAGGCGTATGGCGAATCACGATTAGCAGGTCATCAGTACAAGAAGTAATCTACAACACTGTAGCCTACAATGGTGGATCACATGGACTCAATCAGGTTGACCAGAACAGTCAGACGCAGAGTATCATCTGGGATAGTTTGACAATAAGTATAGCAAGTCCCATAGACAACAGAATTAACATTTTCGAGAATGCATCTGGCATCGTTGTTACAGCAACATATGACTTCGACAACTCGGGCTATGATGGGACATTAAATCTAAACGACACCTCATTCGTTTCAGATGTGGCATTAAAGAAGGGTTACACAGTTCTAAACGCAGCTGGTGATGATACTCATGGAATTACCCTAATCAATCTGAATGATGCGGTCTATTGCATCTGGGATTCTCTGACCATTATAATTACCGATCCATTTGACCAGCGGGTCAACATTGGAACAAATGCTTCAGGCATCCTTGTGACCGCTGTGTATGATTATGACAACTCGCCATTTGATGGCATACTCTCATTGAATGTCACGCAGTTTGCCTATGCCTCACCTCAGAGGCAGGGGTATGGCATCCAGAGTATTTCTGGTGGAGTCCATGGTATCACAGCAGTTTCCACTGATGATGCGACATTCTGTATTTGGGACGCTCTTAGAATATCCATGACAGATTCACCAGATCAGAGAATTAACGTGAATCAAAACGCCTCCGGAATTATTGTCAGCGCAAGGTATGACTATGACAATTCGATCTATGATGGGACACTTCTTCTCAATGATACTGTATTCATTTCAGCTGCTGCTACAAAGAAGGGCTACACAGTTCTGAGCGCAGTGGGTGATGATGTCCATGGAATTATGTCTATCCTCTCTAACGATGAAACTTGGTGTATATGGGATCAGATAATTGTCCTATCTTTGGCGGCAAACGACGCCCGAGACAATGTTGGCGATTCTATCCGGGTTGATACAATCCTGCGCTACGAATATGATGGTACTCCAGTTGAAGATGGTATTGTAACTATCAACGGATTCGGCTTCAGCCATCTTGGGCTAGGACTCTGGCGCCACACTCGAACAGAATCAGAGGTCATGGGTATCATATTTGATTCTGTGACCTGTTCCGGGAACATTCATGGCATTCAAAGCGTGAACCAAAACTCCCAATCTCAAACCGTCATCTGGGATGAGTTGATAGTAACGATCACAATCAGTGATAGACGGATTGATGTTGGTTCGTCTGCTTCGATTCAGGCAAGTGCTGTCTATGCCTACGATGGCCTACCTTACGATGGTATTTTGACTCTCAATGATACAGTCAATGTTCATGGAGTTGTGGGTCGGTGGGCCTACTCCGTGGCTTCTGCTTCTAGCGACTCCTACGGCATATCACTAATCGGGACCAATGATGAAGACTATGTTATTTGGGATAGACTGCGAATTCTCTCATACTGGATTGATGAAGTAGATGGAAGGACGAATGTAGGTGCTACACGGCAAGTCTACGTGACAGCAGACTATGAATACGATGGTTCGGTTTTTCAGGGTGCGTTTGGCACATTATACATGAATGGCTCGGCAATGACTTGGAATCCTGCACTATTGCGTTGGAATCATAGTTTCGTTTATTCTACACCAGTTGGCTACGTCTTCCAAGTGTCGGCTGTTAATGATCTTCTATATGGTTTAACTCAAATAGGCGAGCAAATGAGTCCTATGTCCATCATATGGGACAAAATGAATGTCATCATTGTATCTGATTCCTCGGTAGCATACTATGATGAATTAGTATATTTCACCGTGACTGCAACCTATCAATATGATGGCGGCAGAGTTATGAGTCTAACAATTCAAACATTAAGAAATGGAACGGAAACCAAGAATGGCAATTTCAGTGACACTTGGAATGGACCACCAGATGCTCGATATCAATATCTCGTGGTTTCTGCCCAAGATAGTCTATATGGAATTTCAGAATTCGACACTTTTATGATTGAGGTATTTTGGACTAATGCTCCCGTAGTCGAAGTTGATGATGCTTTTGTGAGTGATGGAGATGGACCGGTAAATCGGGTGAATATAGGGACATTAGTCTACATTTACTTCCATTGTATATGGCGTGAAAACAGCAGTCCAGTAGTAACTGGTCTATTATACGTGAACTCAACGCCGCATATCATTAACGAAACTGGGTGGGTAACCTTCACGAATTCCAGTTTATCTGTCCTTTACCGCCACTGGCTAGTTACAGATATGGAGGTTGCTGGAGCGGCATACTACCAAATGGATATTTCCGCACCATACATGATATGGGATGCAGTGAATATTACTCTGAATGTCATCGATGAAAGAATAAATGTCTATGAATCAGCACTCACAGTCCTTGATATTGATGCTGTGTATGCCTTTGATGGCAGCCAATTTGATGGAAACCTGATATTCAATCAGTCTCTAGTACAGAATACAGTTGGGAGATATGGATTCACAGTAATGTCCGTTGTTGATTTCGCTTATGGTATCAATACCATTCTGTCAAATGATGAAGTGAGCATCATTTGGGATGGTCTTATTGTTGACCTATCAGTCAACTATCACCGAGTAGGCTTGGGAATGAGAATCACCGTGGAAAACTCCACCGTATATGCCTTCGATGGCACTCCCTTTGATGGCACTATGGAATTGAATGACACCACATATGTGCAGTCCTTCATTGGAATACGAGGATATACTGTTCGCGAAGATTCCATCACCGGTGGAATCCATGGAATCAACGTTGTTATTAGCAATGACCAAACATACGTAATTTGGGATGAGCTCGAGATTTTTGACACTGAAACCGATCCTGAACGATGTGATTTGGGAGCATCAATTCGTGTTAGATTTTGGATGCGTTATGTATTTGACAAAACGCTCTTTGCTGACTTGAAAGGAAGAATATGGATAAACGGGACTCAAGCTAGCTACGACTCCTCGGGCGGATTCTGGTTCATCTCAGTATCTCATGATACTGTTGGTGAATTCGACTACTTTGTGGACGGATTCGAAGATGACACCTCACAGATTCAAGTACTAAGAAATCAAGATGTCATCTTCTGTACGGCGAAATTTGATAGTGTCTATGTTTCATCTGCTGGAGTAAGAGGCAGAAATATAGCTGAAGATTTAGTGGTTGAGGTAGAACCACCTGAAGTGCTATCTGTCCTCCTAGGTAGCAATGTTACAATATACTTCCAGCTACGCTATTCTTCAGATGATGCACCTATTACAGATCCTAATACTCTAGTGAACATAAATGGCAAACGTGCGATATACAATCCAGATAATGAACGATGGGAAGTGTCCTTCGAAAGTAGTAGTGCTGGTTTGGTTGAGTATATGATTGAGTCGTTCAGAGACCGATTTGGACTCGTCGAGGTAGATCACAGAGGATTGATACCAAAAGTTGTATGGACTACTCAGCAATTTCCACCTGAGTTGCTTTACATATCAGCAGCCGGAATAGCAGGTCTTGCGGCTGTTATATTCATTTCACGAGCTCGAAGGCGAGTCACAACACTTGAACATGCACTGACTCCTGAAGAGCTCCTATCACTTGAGGATGTTGGCATTTCCAGCACAATGCGAGCACAGATTGTAAATCATCTTGAGTGGCTGCGAGACCTATCAGCGGAAATCTCCTATATGGGTGATGACGTCTTAATGATATTGAGTGATGAATTAACCCAAGCTAAACGAATGTTCTTTAAGGCTTTTGAGTTGGAATCTCCCACAGAGCCAGCTGGTTTGCGGTTGAAAGACATGTTACTCGACCGCATCGATACAGTTCTAGAGTCGATTGAAAAAGAAATGGAATTTCGTTCATCAAGAGGCTGATCTATTCGCCTTTCTGGGTTGTTATGGCCAAGTTTCGGAAGGTTTTTGCAATTAGGAAGTCCGCTTCCTGTTTTGCTTCATCACTCAACATTTCACCATTCCAATTCTCAGATGGGTATATTTCATTGAATCCCTTCAGGAAATTGCTAAGTGAAATTCTTGCTCTGAAGTTCTCCTTTTCAGCTATTAGGGCTCCCATATACTCCCCTTCATGCTCCATAATGACTGTCTTCCCTTCATGAGCTAATGATCGAATGCGTCCAGCATCGGGGAAGATCTCCGAACCAACAGATGTGACTGCAGATAATAGCCCATAAACAAGAAAGCTCGCTTCTTCCATCTCAGTGTCAAAATCATAAGTATAGACTGGCAGTCCAACTCTTGGTTGCATAACGACGAGTCTATAGATCTTGACTGGAACAACAATTGGTTTTCTTGCCAACTCCATATCCATTAGCCTAGCAAAGACTCCTGGTACTTCCTCTAGACTGTCTTCGATATCTGGGGTCTCAGCGAAACTCCTATTGACATCAAGGGTGGTCCTCTCAAGGCCTTGTACTTCATCTATCTCCCGATTAATCACATTAACAACTGTGGTGAGTTCGTTTTCGAGCGCTAGGGCTTTTGCTCGAAGCAGATCATGCTTAGCTCCGATGATATCTTTCGCTGTTCTCTTGAGGATTGCTCTAAGGAGTAATGCCTCAACAATCCCCGCCCCCAGATTCTGTTCTTCTGCAATCTGAGTTAGATTTTCAGAGTAGTTGTATGCTGCTTTGTAGTCGCGTTCATCACCATGAATCTGGTATCTCTTTAGATGAACAGATGCAAGTTGAACCTGCGCTTTTATTGCATAATCAAACATATCTCCTGTGACCGCCAACGATAGAGATTTCTCAAGCAGCTTAATTGCATCATCTAAATTCATTCTCTGGTGCAACAGGACCCCTCTGGTGTAGCTCATTATAACATTCCCTGCATCAAAGGCCTTTTCTCCTTCACTCCTATCGAATGGTGTGGGCCCTCCAGGATCAGTCACGAAGTCCGTCACTCCAATTTCCTATGACAGCAAACTAGTCTATTAGCAGAATACTGCCAGAAATACGACAAAAATCTATGCCAGATAAGTCCCACTATCAAAATGCGGGTACCTTTTCTAGAAACATCATCCTTTCCAATTCTCGTTCTTGTACCAATTCCTATAGGACCATCGCGAGAATTGACAGAATCATGAACATGACTCCAAAGACTACGCAGTTTACGCATGCACCCTCCTGTATCTCCTGCTTGTCTCTCTTGCTCAACTTCTGAGAGTCAACAATCTCATCCTTCTCTTCGTCCGTCATAGATGCCTCTCCTGTTTGTCTGCTTAACGCATTTCAGATAATAAAGCTGTGTGTGCCTGTCTAGAGAATCAGTCCAGGAATTTCTCAAGCTCAATCTCATCTCGAATTGGAATTCCATTTTCTGCAATAAGAGGAATTTCTGGCTTTAGCTGTCTAGATTTCTCGATCGCATTGCTATGAATTGTCTTTATCATATAGCCGCGTTTCTGGTAGAATCCCAGCGCTTCGAGATTGTTGTTGGTTGTTATCACCCATATCCGCTTGCAATCCTGCTCCTTGGCTTCATCCTCAACGGCATCTAGGAGCATTGAACCAATTCCTCTTCTTGGTACAAGACTGTTCAAGGTGAGGATTTCACAATGATTGTACTCTATTCTATAAGTCACCAATCCCACGCGCTGCTCGTCAAGGTGAGCAATGAACCCGGGCTGTTCCTCGACTAGATATACGCTGTTTCTTGTAACAACAATCTCGGACGCCCAGTGCTCTATAGAAACCCGACGTACCCATTCTCGGTCAGCATCCTTAACTGGCTGGATAAATACAGGATCCATTGTAATCTACTATCTCTATCGCCTCTCCCTCTAATGAAATCTCTGCTATCAAAGCAATAGACTGAAAGGATAATGATGGCCGAAAACATGAATCTAAAATGTGCACGCCCCAAATCTCATATGTTAGTGTGGTTATGTACACAGTGGCAGAGACTGTCATGAGGACGCGCGCACAATGTACGACTATGCAGAAGTCATGATAAGACGGGCTGAGCTAGGCGAGGTTGACCTCGTCAAAGCAATCATAGTGGAAGCGTATAAGCCCGTGAAGAAGCAGCTTTCTCGAACTCCTGCAGCACTTAACGAAGGTCTATCAAAGATTTCTCGCCACATACAAATGGGTGACCAATATGTGGCACTAGTGGGAGATCAGATAGTGGGTACTATGCGGGTGCGGTTAAGCGGCCAAATGGGAGTTATTTCGCGACTTGGAGT